>NZ_JAXCWG010000004.1:0-340557 GCF_034045195.1 Frigoribacterium sp. CFBP9030 | reverse complement strand
CGCCGCGCTGCCGCGCCGCGCGCCGCGCGCAGCGCGCAGCGTCTGGCGCCGCCGGCGCCGCGCCGCGCGCCCAAACGAAGTGACGCGAAGCGGGCGATTCAGCGCCCCGAGCCCCCGCTTCGAGTCACCTCGTTTGGGCCCGACGGAGCGGCCCGTACCTCGGCCACACGAAGTGACGCAAAAGGGGCGGTCCGGCGGCCCGAGGACCCGGTTTGAGGCACTTCGTTCGGAGCCGTTGGAGCGGCTCGCACCTCGGCCACACGAAGTGACGCGAAAGGGGCGGTCTGGCGGACTGAGGCGCCGGTTTGCGGCACCTCGTTTAGAGCCGGCGGAGCGGCGCGCGCGGCGCCCGCAGCTCGGCCACACGAAGTGACGCGAAAGGGGCCGTGCCGCGGCCCGAGGCGCCTGTTCGGGGCACCTCGTTCGGGGCGGGCGGGAGCGGCGAGCGCCTCGACGTCGAACGACCGGGGTCGCGCCGGCGAGTGAGGTTAGGCTAACCTAATCGCTTGTGACCCCCCATCTGCCGACCGGCGCCGCCCTCGTGGCCGACGGCGTCTCGATCGCCTACGACGGCGTCGACGTCGTCCACGACGCCCGACTTGAGCTCCGCCCCGGATGCGTCACCGCGCTGATCGGGCCGAACGGCAGCGGGAAGTCGACGCTCCTGCGGACCCTCGCGCGCCTCCAGCAGTCGCGGATCGGCTCGCTGGCCCTCGCCGACGGCGCCGACACCCGGCCCGCCGACCACCAGCCCACCGCCACCCGGTCCGCCGACCACAGCGACGCCGACCACCAGCCCCTCGACGCCCTCGCGCTCTCGCCCCGCGACTTCGCCCGTCGCGTCGCGATGCTCACACAGGGCCGCCCCACCCCGAGCGGTCTGACCGTGCGCGACGTCGTCGAGTTCGGCCGCTACCCGCACCGCGGCCGCTGGGGTCGGGGCGATGCCGACGGCTCGTCCGCCGTCGACCGCGCCCTCGACCTGACGGGTGTCGCCGCCCTCGCCGACCGCGGGGTCGACCAGCTCTCGGGCGGGCAGCTGCAGCGGGTCTGGCTGGCCAGCTGCCTCGCACAGGACACCGGTGTGCTGCTGCTCGACGAGCCGACCACGTACCTCGACCTCCGCTATCAGGTCGAGCTGCTCGACCTCGTGCGCGAGCTCGCCGACGACCGGCGCATCGCCGTCGGAGTCGTGCTGCACGACCTCGACCAGGCGGCCGCTCTCGCCGATCGCATCGTCGTGCTCAGCGAGGGCCGCGTCGTCGCCGAGGGCGAGCCAGCGGCCGTGCTGACACCGCACCTCCTGAGCGAGGTCTGGGGCATCCGCATCGACGTCGACACCGACCCCACCACCGGCCACCTGCGCACCCGCGCGATCGGCCGACACCACACCAGAACCGAGAGGCTCCACCCGTGAACACCAGACGACGACTCCTGACGGCCGCGGCCGTCGCCGCCGCCGCAGCCCTCACCCTCGCAGGGTGCGGCACCACCGAGACGACCGACGCCGGTGCGACGGCCGAGAGCGGCGAGCAGATCACGCTGACCGACGCGACCGGCACCGAGATCACGCTCGACGGCCCGGCGACGAAGGTCGTCGGCACCGAGTGGAACGTCGTCGAGGACCTCGTCGCGCTCGGCGTCGACCCGGTCGGCGTGGCCGACGTGCCCGGCTACGAGGCCTGGGGCTCCGCGGTGCCGCTGACGAACGACCCCACCGACATCGGCACGCGCGGCGAGCCGAGCCTCGACACCGTCGCCTCGCTCGCGCCCGATCTGATCGTCGCGACCACCGATCTGCCCGCCGACGCCGTGACGCAGCTGCGTGAGATCGCGCCCGTGCTGCAGATCACCTCGGCCGACGCCTCGCGCCAGATCGAGAACTCGACCGACAACCTGGACCTGATCGCGAAGGCCACCGGCACCGAAGACCAGGCGACCGAGGTCAAGGACGCC
The DNA here is from genome assembly GCF_034045195.1 of Frigoribacterium sp. CFBP9030. Classification (NCBI taxonomy): domain Bacteria; kingdom Bacillati; phylum Actinomycetota; class Actinomycetes; order Micrococcales; family Microbacteriaceae; genus Frigoribacterium; species Frigoribacterium sp. CFBP9030. The sequence continues at coordinate 338,601 of NZ_JAXCWG010000004.1, read as the reverse complement.
TTCACCGACGCGCTGGCCGAGGGCAAGAAGGCCATCGCGGACGCCGGGCTCGAGGGCACGAACGTGGCCTTCGCCGACGGCTACGTCGACGCCGGCCAGGTCGGGATCCGCCCGTACGCCGCCGGGTCGCTCGTCGGCGACGTCACGGAAGAGCTCGGTCTCGCCAACGGCTGGACGGTCGAGGGCGACCCCGCCTACGGTCTCGCCTCGACCGACGTCGAGGGGCTCACGCAGCTGCCCGACGACACGCAGTTCCTGTACATCACGAACGAGGTCGACGGCGACGACCCCTTCGCCGACGTGCTGGGCGACAACGCCGTGTGGAAGTCGCTGCCCTTCGTCGAGTCGGGCGACGTGCACCGCCTGCCCGACGGCATCTGGATGTTCGGCGGCCCGGCCGCGATGACGGGCTACATCGACGCCGCCGTCGCCGCGCTGACCGACTGACGCCCGACCGACCGACCGACGCCTGACGCACCGAGCGACGCCACGACCGTGACCGCGACCGTCATCCCCACCGATCCCGTCCCGCCGACCCGGCAGGGGCGACCCGAGCGAGCCGAGGAGGCGCGGGTCACCGCGCCCCGCCGGCTCACCCCTCGATCGGTCGGGGTGACGGTAGCGCTGGTCGCCGTCGTCGTGCTCCTCGCCCTCGTCGACATCACGCAGGGCACCGCCGACGTCGGGCCCCGCCAGGTGTGGCAGGCCCTGACCGGGACGGCGACGGCGGGCGACGCGTCCGTGGTGGTGGCGTCGCGCCTCCCTCGGATGGTCGCCGGTCTCGTCGTCGGAGTCGCCCTCGGGGCCGCGGGCGCCGCGCTGCAGCAGATCAGCCGCAACGTGCTGGCCTCGCCCGACACCCTCGCGGTTAACGCCGGAGCCTCGGCGGCCCTCGCCGTGGCCGCGGTCACCGGTCTGACGCTGCCGCTGCTGGCCTCGTCGGGCGTCGCGTTCGTCGGCGGGCTGATCGCCGCGGCGGTCGTGCTCGCCCTGTCGGGACTCGGCTCGGGCACCGTGCGGCTGGTGCTCGCCGGCAGCGCGCTGGCGCTCGGGCTCGCCTCGGTCACGAGCTCGCTGCTGCTGCTGTTCCCGCAGCAGACCGTCGGCCTCTACCAGTGGGGGCAGGGCAGCATCTCGCAGAACGGCTTCGCCGGCGTGGTGCAGCTGACCCCGATCATCGTGGTCGGGCTCGCCGTGCTGCTGCTCGCCTCGACCCGCATCGACGCCCTGGCCCTCGGCGACGACGCGGCCCGCAGCGTCGGGGTCGACGTGCGCACGACCCGCGTCGTGACGGTGCTCGCCGCCGTGCTGCTGTCTGCGGCGGCCGTGACCCTGACCGGGCCGATCGGGTTCGTCGGGCTCTGCGCACCCGCCCTCGTGCGGCTGATGCGGCGCCTGGTGCCCGCCGTGCGGCGCTCGCTCGTGCTCATGCCGCTCGCCGGGCTGACCGGCGCCGGGCTCGTGCTCGGCGCCGACGTGCTGCTGCGCGTGCTGGTCGGGGCCGAGGCGTCGGTGCAGGTGCCGACCGGGGTCGTCACCTCGCTGCTCGGAGCCGTCTTCCTGGTCGTGCTCGCCTTCAGGGCCCGCGACCACGGCGGGGCGACTCCGGTCGAGCGGCACCCGATCGTGTCGCGCACCCGCTACGTCGCGACCCTCGTCGTCGTCGCGGCGGTGCTGGTCGGCGTCGTCGTCGCGTCGGTGCTGCTCGGCGACGCGAAGCTGCTTCTCGGCGACGTCGTCAACTGGATCGCGGGCCGCTCGGGGCCGGTCGTCAGCTACGTGCTCGACACGCGGGTGCCGCGCGTCGTCGCGGCCGTCACGGCGGGCGCCGCGCTCGCGCTCGCCGGCACCCTCGTGCAGGGCGCCACCCGCAACCCGCTGGCCGAGCCGGGCATCGTCGGCGTGACCGGCGGCGCGGGGCTCGGCGCCGTGCTGTTCGTCACCACCGTGCCCGCGGCGTCGGGCTGGGGCATCGCCGGGGCGGCCTTCGTCGGCGCGGTGCTCGCCTCGCTGATCGTCTTCGGTCTCGCCGCGCGCAGCGGCTTCGCCCAGAACCGCCTCGTGCTGATCGGCATCGGTGTCGCGACCGCGACGACCGCCGCGATCAGCCTGCTCATCGTGCTCACCGACCCGTTCAACGGGGCGAAGGCCCTCACCTGGCTGTCGGGCTCGACCTACGGCCGCTCGCTCGCCGACTCGGCGCCGGTCGCGCTGGCACTGGTGCTGGCGGTCGTCGTGGTGGTCGCACAGCGTCGCCGACTCGACCTCGTGGGGGTGGACGACGACACGCCGCGCCTCCTCGGGGTCTCGCTCTCGCGCTCGCGCCTGGTCTTCCTGGCCCTGGCCGTGGTCCTGACGGCGACGGCCGTGGCGGCGGTCGGCGTGGTCGGGTTCGTGGGGCTCGTCGCACCGCATGCGGCCCGGGCGCTGGTCGGCAGGAGGCACGCCAGGGTCGTGCCCGTCGCCGTGCTGCTCGGAGCCGTGCTCGTGGGCCTGGCCGACGTGCTCGGACGCACCGCGATCGCCCCCGCGCAGCTCGGCGCAGGGCTGCTGACCGCCGTGATCGGGACGCCGTACTTCGTCTGGCTGCTCTGGCGCGGTCGCCGCTAGGGCCCGGGGCGCGGGCGGGTGCGCCTGCGCGGCACCGCTTCGCAAGCCCGCCACCGCCTCGCACGCCCGGCCACCTCCGCGACACCTGTCGTCTCACTGCCGGTCACGCGCTCTCATTACGGTGCCGGAGGCCCGCTCGGGCCCACCCCGCACCGGACGAGAGGCACGATCATCACCACCGCGACCCCCCGACGAACCCCGCGACCAGGCCTCGCTCCCCGCCGACGCATCACGTCCCTCCTCGCCGCCGGAACCGGCCTCGGCATCGTCCTCTCCGGCTTCGGCGCGCTCTCCGCATCGGCGGCCACGCCCTTCGACCCGGCCGAGCTGAGCTACCCGTACCCCTCGAACGCCACGTACGACTACGTGCCGATCATCGACCGGTTCACGCAGCTGCGGGCCGACCGCCCCGACATCATCGCCCTGAACGACGCGATGACCGTGACGATCAACCAGAATGCGACCGCCGAGCAGGTCGACCGCGCCATCGTCGACCAGTACGACGACATGTCCGTGTCCATGGCCGACGGACTCGGCGAGAACCTGGGTGCGATCTACCGCGACGCGCGTCTGGCGGGCGAGCTGCCCAAGACCGAGGCGCTTCTGGCGAAGAGCGGCGGGCTGGTCGGCTACTACTCGTCGTCGAACCCCGCGAAGGAGCACTTCGACTGGGACCGCCCCTACATCCGGTTCCCCGAGCTGCTGACCTACCGCGACAAGCCGGGCGGCGACGCGTGGGCCTCCACGTCGGGCGCCTACCCGAGCGGGCACACCTCGCAGGCGTACTGGCAGGGCACCTCGCTCGCCACGATGCTGCCCGAGCTCGCGCCGCAGATCCTGGCCCGCACCTCCGAGGCGGGGAACAACCGCATCGTGATGGCCGCGCACTACCCGCTCGACGTGATGAGCGGTCGCATGATGGGTCAGCACATCGTCGAGCGCCGGTGGTCCGACCCCGAGTTCCGCACCCTGTTCGAGCAGGCGAGCACCGAGCTGCACCAGGTGCTCGAGGCGGGCTGCGGCGCGCCCCTCGCCGAGTGCATCGCCGTCGACACCCCGTACCTGAGCGACGAGGAGGCGCTGGCCGTCTACCGAGACCGCCTCGGCTACGACTTCCCCCTGGTCGGCGCCGCCGGTGAGCCGATCACCGTGCCCGACGACGCCGAGTCGCTGCTCATCACGAGCCACCCCGACCTCACCGCCGAGCAGCGTCGCCAGGTGCTCGCGCTGACCGCCGTCGACTCGGGTCGTCCGCTCGACGAGGGCGCCGAGGGCAGCTGGCAGCGGCTCGACCTCGCGGCGGCCATGTCGGCGTCGGTGACGGTCGCGGCCGACGGCACGGTCTCGCTCGTCGACCCGGCCGCGCCGCCGGTCGACCCGGCGCCGACCGATCCCGCACCCGTGGACCCGGCTCCGGTCGACCCGGCTCCGGTCGACCCGGCTCCGGTCGACCCTGCTCCCGTCGACCCGGCGCCGACCGACCCTGCCGCGCCCGCGCCCGCGGATCCGACCGACCCGGCCGCGGTGCCCGCCGACGACGAGCAGGACGCCGGAGGCGCGGCGCAGCAGCCCGGACCCGGCACGTCCGCCGGTGACGACCTCGCTCTGGCCGACGACGGGTCGCTCGCCTACACGGGCTCGGAGTCGATCGCGGGCATCGTCGCCGCGGCGCTCGCGCTGGTGGCCGCCGGAGCGGGGCTCATCGTCGTCCGACGCCGACGCCTCCGCCGCCTCCGCTAGCGGCCCCCGGCCACGGTGGTCGGAAGACGCCCTCCGCCACGGCGCGCGAGGGCGTCTTTCGCCCACACTCGAGCACCCCACCGCCGCCAGGCCGGGCAGAAAACGCCCCCCGCCGCCCGCGCGAGGGCATCTTCCGCCCACCCTCGGGCACCCCACCGCCAGGCTGGGCAGAAAACGCCCCTCACCGCCCGCGCAAGGGCTTCTTCCGCCCACCCTCGGGCGGGGCAGGGCGGGGCGGGCTCGCGCTCGTGCTCGGGCGGGGCGGGCTCGCGCTAGGGCGCGCCGGCTCGGCGGCGACTCAGCCCTGGCGCGCCACCGCGTGCTCGGCCTGCTCGCGGGTCAGGTCGGTGACTCCTCCGCAGTTCGTGCACTGGTTCGAGTACCGCGACGACACCGTGAACAGCGGGATGAAGAACAGCGTGAACTTCGTCGAGAGCTTCTCGACGCGCTGCGGCACGTTCTTGTCGCAGTAGCCGCAGATGAACACGACGGTCACGAGCAGCGAACGGCGGAGGGTCGTGCCGAAGAGGAGGAACATCGCTCGACCGTAGTCCAGCGGCCTCCGCGGACGTCGAGCGGCATCGAGGTGACGCATCCGGGGCCCTCGGCGGGGCGGGGAGCCCCCGACGGGTCACCTCGATGCACATCGGCCGCGAGGCGAGGCCGGCCGAGTGCACGACGGGTGTTGCACGATCGTGACGACCCGCGCCTCCTCGGCTCGGTAGCGTCGGGGCATGGGGAAGACGACACGACTTCGACAGGGCGTCATCGGCGGAATCGCGGCCGTGCTGCTGCTGACCGGGTGCACCGCAGGAGGCGCGGGTGACGACTCCGCGACCCCCGGCCCGACAGGCGGTGGCGACTCGACCCCCTCCGCCGGCGCCACACCGTCGTCGACGCCTGCACCCGACGACTCGGCCGCCTCGCCGGTCACCGAGATCGACCTCGACTGCGCCGCCCTGCTCGACTCGGCCACCGCGAGCGCGCTGCAGCCCGAGTGGACTCCGCGCGACTACTACGCCCGCGCCGACGCCGTGCCCGCCGACTACGCGATCGCGCAGGAGGGCGGCCTGATCTGCACGTGGAACGACGGGGCCGCCTCCGACGGCAAGAACAACCCCGTGCCGGGCAGCGACTACACGGGGCTGCTCGTGCAGGTGCTGCCGCACGCCGCCGAGCAGTACGCGCAGCTGGTCGCCACCTACGGCGAGAAGACCGAACCCGACTGCTACGACAACATGAGCGTCGAGAACCAGGGGACCGCGGGCTGCACGCACGACATGCTGATCGGCGACACCTGGGTCAGCATGCTCGCGACCGGGCTCGTCGTGCCCGAGGGCGGCTCGAACGAGAAGGTCTTCGCGCCGGCCGTGCGCTCGGTCACCGACGCGGTCACCGGGGCCGACGTCTCGGACGACCCCTGGCCGCTCGGCGGGGCGCTGCCCGGCTTCACCTGCAACGCCGACGCCCCGGTCGACGGAGCGGCGCTCGGCATCGACGACGAGGTGCAGCTCGTGCTGCCCGGCGGCGGGTACTCGATCTACGCGGCGGCCTGGCAGCGTGCGGCGGCCTCGAACTGCTTCGTGTCGGTCGCCGACGGCGGTGCCGACGCCGCGGTCGACTCGGTGGCCGACGAGAGCCTGCTGGTAGGAGGTGCGTGGGCGCTCGATCAGCGGCTCGAGTTCGGGCACGTCGACGCGTCGTCGGCGGTCGAGGTGCCGGGGCTCGCCTCGGGAGACCGCGCCTACCGCACCTGCGCCGAGACGTGCATCACCGACCTGGTGCTCGGCGACGACTGGGTGCGGCTGACCGTGCACCCGGTCGCGGTGCCCGACGTCGAGGCGGCCAGCGAGGCGCTCGCCGCCGACTACGTCGCCCGCGCAGCCGCGTAGCGCCGGCGCGCGCACCGCGCGCACCGCGCGCGCCGCGGGCGCCGCGGGCCGCGGTACGCGACCCGACGCCTATCGAAGTGACGCGAAGGTGGCCCTCCCGGCCCGCGACAGCCCCTTTGGGTCACTTCGATCGAGACGGGGCTGGCGCGGCACGGCCCGGGGCCCATCGAAGTGACGCGTCGGGGGGCTTGGCGGTGCGCGGCGGGCCCTTTCGGGTCACCTCGATCGGGGGGCGCCGCGCAGCGGCGCAGCGGCCCCGCGGGCCTCAGCGGCGCGAGAAGACGTGGTCCGGTTCTCGCACGTCGAGGGCGCCCGTGTAGAACCCGAGAGAGAACGACTCCGCGAAGAAGCCGTCGAAGTCGCGGTACCCGACGGCGAGGAGTCGTCCGTCGACGTCGAGTTCGAGCATGCCCTGCTCCTCGTCGAGCACCGACCAGGTGCCGTCGGTCGAGATCGAGCTCGGCCGCGGGTCCGCGCGGCAGGCCTCGAGCTCGGGGTCACCGGCCGATCCGCCGCACGCGAGGGCGGCCGGGAGGTCGTGCGCCTCGAACGTGCCGTCCTCCGACAGGACGAGCACCGCAGGCCCGTCGCCTGAGCTCTCGATCCACGTGCCGGGGAGTCGCTCCGCGAAGGCCTCGGCGCTCCGGTCGCCGACGAACGGGGCACCGGCGCAGGCGCTCAGCACCATCGAGGTCGACGCGATCATGAGCACCGCCAGGGCCCTGCTGCGACTCGGCACCTGATCCGCCCCTCCCCCGGGACTCCTCGGCGACACGATGCACCGGTCACCGGCGACAGTGCTGCGACCCCACCGAGGAGGCGCGCTACAGGAATCGGAGCGAGTGACGGGAATCGAACCCGCGCTACCAGCTTGGGAAGCTGGAGTTCTACCATTGAACTACACTCGCGCACCGCGTCGGACGCGGACCAGTCCACTATAGCGACCCGCGCCTCCTCGGCCGCTCACGACCCCTGCGGTCAGAGGCCGCCGACGCCGACGATGCGGAGGTCGAGCGAGGGCTCGACGAGTTCGGACTCGACGGCGAGACGCCCGAGGAGGCGCTCGGCGACATCGCGCGCGACCCGCGGCCCGGCGGCCTCGTCGCTCACGGCGATGTCGAGTGTGATCCGGGTCTCGGCCTTCGTGACGACGATCCCCACGATCGGAGCCGAGGGCCCCGTCACCGTCGCCACGGCACCCGAGCCGTCCACGGCATCTGCCGCACCAGCGGCTCCAGCGCCACCCGCCGCACCCGCGGCACCGGCATCCGCCCCACCGCCGAGCCCCGTGCCTCCGCCGACCACGCTGGTCAGTCCGTCGACCGCGCGCCGCACGACCGTGCCGAACCCCGGGCGGGCCTGGACGCGCACGACGCCCGGTGTGCCCGCGGCGAGCGCCCCGAGCTCGGTCGCGAGCTGTGAGAGTCGGCTGTCGTCCATCACAGGCCTCCGTCGGCTTCGTCGTCGAGCTGGTGCACGTCGCGCACCGTCACGTCGACACTCTCGACCACGAGCTCGGTCTGCTGCAAGAGGTGTCGGGCGACGGCGTCGCGGACCTCGTCGGCGAGCGGCTGCACGGCCACGCCGTAGAGGGCGCTGATGGCGACGTCGACCGTCACGATCGCGTCGGGCTGCGCGACGTCGCCCACGATGGCGCACGAGACGACGAGCGCCCCGTCGACCGAGTCGCCCGCCTCGCGGATCAGCCCGCGGACGGCCCCCTCGGTGATGTGCAGCGTCGTCCGCTCGTGGGTCGACGTGAGCGGGATCTCGCGGCCCGAGCGCGACTCGAGTCGCACGCGGCTCATGACGTCGGCGATCCACGACGGCGCCGGGGCGGGGGTCGCGGCGACCTCGTCGGTCAGCAGCTGGGCCGAGATGCCGCGCAGCCGCTGCAGCGCGTTGAGCTGGGCGAGCGCCGACGGGTCGTCCTCGATGAGGGGGTCGTAGGGCTGCCGGCCCTCGTCGAGGTAGTCGGCGATCCGCTCGATGCTCACGCCGTCGTCGGGGGCGGCGTCGACGGCCGCGTCGAGCTCGGCCTCGGCGTCGGCTGCGGTCACCGCGTCGCCGGCCGCGGTCGCGTGCTCGGGGTCGAGCCCGTGCGCGATCGCGTCGGCGGTCGTCTCGGCGCCGGTGGGCGACGGGGTCGCGTCGGCGGCCCCCGAGGAGGCGCGGGTCGGCCCGCTCTCGTCGCCGTCGTACCCGGAGGAGCGGGTCGGGTCGTCGCTCATCGCCAGGCCTCCATCTCTCGGGTCAGTGTCTCTCGGGCCCGGGCCAGGAGGCCTCGGACGGCGGTCACGGTCGTGCCGGTGGTCTCGGCGATGTCGGCGTATGACTCGCCTCCGACCTCGCGGAGCGTCCAGACCTGGCGTTGGCTCTCGGGCAGTCGTCGCAGCGCCGAACGGAGACCCGACATGGCGTCGCCGGTGACGACCGCGCGCTCGGGGTCGTCGCGGCCGCCGGGCTCGCTCGGCAGCTCCAGCTCGTCGACGTCGCTCGCCGGACGCCGCGAGCGCACCAGGTCGAACGACTTGCGCGACACGATCCGCATCATCCAGCCGCGCACGGCGGCCGGCTCGCTGAGGGTCGGCAGCTCGCGCCAGATCGCGATCGAGGCCTCCTGCACGGCGTCGTTCGCATCGGCGCGCGAGCTCGTGAGACGGGTCGCGTAGGCGGTCATCAGACCGAGGTGCCGGCGGAGCAGCTGCTCGAAGGCCCTCTCATCTCCCTCCGCGGCACGCGACGCGAGCACCGCGTCGGACGCTTCGGACAGGTCGACCGCCACCGCGCCTCCTCGGCTGGATCCGATCGGGGCGCATCGCTGTGACCCGACCTCCGGTGCTCCGGTAGAACGGAGCGGAACAGAGTGCCGACGGACACCGTGACGATTCGGTCGCGGCATGCGTCTCGTAGACGACTAAACCACGAACGACTCCACCGCACATCCGACAGACAGGATCCGATCATGACCGACACGACTCCCCCCACCGTCACCCCCTCTGCGACCGGCGCCGCGAGCACCCCCGTCGCGGGCACCGCCGCGGCGACCGGCACGGCGCGCGCGACCGGGCGCACCGTCATCGCCGACACCGTCATCTCGAAGGTGGCCGGCATCGCCGCCCGCGCGGTGCCCGGCGTCCACGCGCTCGGCGGCGGCGCCGCACGCGCGTTCGGCGCGATCCGCGACGTGGTCGGCAGCCAGGACCTCGCCCAGGGCGTCCGCGTCGAGGTCGGCGAGACCCAGGTCGCGGCCGACGTGTCGATCGTCGTCGAGTACCCGCTGCCGATGAGCCGGATCGCCGACGACGTGCGCGCCAGCGTCGCCGACGCGATCGAGCAGCTCGTGGGCATGCAGGTCGCCGAGGTGAACGTCGCCGTCGTGGACGTGCACATCGCCGGGGTCGACGACGAGGGGTCCGCACCCGTCGCGACCCGCGTCGTCTAGCGGGCGGCGGCAGCCGGGCGGCCGGGCGGCCCGGGCGGCCAGCGGCCTCAGCGCACGGCGAGCAAGATCTTGCCGCTGTGTCCGCCCGACTCCATGCGCTCGTGCGCGGCCGCCGCGAACTCGAGCGGGAACACGCTGTCGAGCACCGGGCGCACGTCGCCCCGCTCGACGAGCGGCCAGACGTGCTCGCGCACCTGCGCCATGATCTCGCGGCGCTCCTCGAGGGGGCGGGCGCGCAGGGTGGTGCCCCAGATGCGGGCGCGCTTGGCCATCAGGCGGCCGACGTCGATGGTGGCGTCGCGGCCGCCCTGAGCGGCGATCACCATGATGCGACCCCCGACGGCGAGCGCGTCGACGTCGCGGGCGAGGTAGTCGCCGCTGACGAGGTCGAGGATCACGTCGACGCCCCGGCCGCCGGTGAGCTCGTGCACGACCTCGACGAAGTCGTCGCTCTTGTAGTCGATGCCGCGGTCGGCGCCGAGCTGCTCGCAGAACTCGACCTTGGCCGGGGTGCCGGCGGTGGCGTACACGGTCGAGCCGAGGGCCTTGGCGAGCTGGATCGCGATCGACCCGACCCCGCTGGATCCGCCGTGCACGAGCAGGGTCTCGCCCGGCTGCAGCTGCGCGTTCATGAACACGTTCGACCAGACGGTCGCGACCGCCTCGGGCAGACCGGCCGACTCGACGAAGTCCATGCCCTTCAGGTACGGCAGCAGGAGCCCCGCGTCGACCGACACGCGGTCGGCGTAGCCCCCGCCGGGCAGCAGGGCGACGACGTGGTCGCCCAAGGAGGCGCTGGTCACCTCGCTGCCGACGGCCACCACCGTGCCGCTCACCTCGAGCCCCGGCCACTCGGGCGCTCCGGCCGGAGACGGGTAGTGCCCCTCGCGCTGGTTCACGTCGGCGCGGTTGACGCCGGCGGCCGCGACGTCGATGACGACCTCGTGCGCTCCGGCGACGGGCTCGGGCACCTCGCTGACGATCAGGGCACGGGGCCCTCCGGGCACGGGGACTGTGACAGCACGCATGCGCCCATCCTCCTCCAACGGGGCTGACGGGGCCTCCCCGCGGTCCTGACTAGGCTGGCCGCGTGCTGCTCTCCGACCACGACATCAAGCTCGAACTCGACGCGGGCCGCATCGGCCTCGACCCCTACGACCCGGCGCTGATCCAGCCGTCGAGCATCGATGTGCGGCTCGACCGGCTGTTCCGCCTGTTCGACAACCACAAGTACCCGTTCATCGACCCCGCCGTCGAGCAGCCCGAGCTGACCCGGCTGGTCGAGACGAAGGCCGACGAGCCGTTCATCCTGCACCCGGGCGAGTTCGTGCTCGGCAGCACCTACGAGCTGGTCAGCCTGCCCGACGACGTCGCCGCCCGACTCGAGGGCAAGAGCTCGCTGGGGCGTCTCGGGCTGCTGACGCACTCGACGGCCGGGTTCATCGACCCCGGGTTCAGCGGTCACGTGACGCTCGAGCTGTCGAACGTCGCGACGCTGCCGATCAAGCTCTGGCCCGGCATGAAGATCGGGCAGCTGTGCTTCTTCCGGCTCAGCTCGCCGGCCGACCACCCCTACGGCTCGAGCGAGTACGGCTCGCGGTACCAGGGTCAGCGCGGGCCGACGGCGAGCCGGTCGGCGCAGTCGTTCGTGCACACCGACGTCAGCCGCTAGCCCCGCGGCGCCGCGCGGCGGCCGGGCCCGGGCCACGGCCGCGCCAGTTCGGTCGATGAGTCACGACACGCCGCGGCACCCCGAGGAGGCGCGGCGCGTCGTGACTCATCGACTTCGGTAGCGAGACCCCTGGGCCCGCCACAGGGCATGAGAAGGGGGTGCGGGGAGAAACCCGACATCTCGACCCGCACCCCGTGACTCGCGATCCTGAACCGGTCATCGCGAGGCATCAACATCTTGTAACGAATACTCACTTTTGTGAGCGTCCTGGACGAAGAACGAAGTATCAGGACGCCGCGCGAAGGTCAATCCCTTGCACGCTCGCACCTCGCACCCCTGTCGACCCGCGCCTCCTGAGCCCGGCGGCCGCGGCCGTGGCGGCGGCGGCGGCCGCAGCCGTGGCGGCGACTCGTCGTGCGTCAGGACTCGAGGGTCTCGCGCGGCGAGCGGCCGTACGCCTCGAGGTGGATCGCCGAGAAGCGGCCCGCGTGGGCGAAGCCCCAGTTCGCCGCGATGCTCGCGACGGTGTGCCCGAGGGTGGGGTCGCTCGCCAGCAGCTCGTCGTGGGCGCCGCGCAGTCGAGCCTTCCGCAGCTCGGCCATGGGAGTCGAGTCGAGGTGCTTGCGGAACGCGAGCTGCAGCCCGCGCGGGGTCAGCCGGGCGGCCTCGGCGATCTCGGCGACGCCGATGTCGTCGTGCGCGTGCTCGGCCATGAACGTCATCGCGCGGCGCACGGTCGAGGGCAGCAGGGGCCCTTCGCTCCGCTCGTCGAGCCCGACGGCGGTGGTCGAGAACCCCTCGACGAAGGCCGCGACCACGGTGTGGAACGCGGCCGACCGCACGAGCTGACTCGCCATCGCCGCGTCGTTGCCGACCAGCTGCCGCAGATGCCCCGACACCGACCGCCAGTGCTTCTGGTGCGCGGGCGAGACGGGGTTCATCGAGGTGAGGTGCAGTCCGCGCGGGGCGGTGAGACCGAGCACGGCGAGCTCCTTCTCGACCGCCTCGCGATCGAGCATGATCTGCGACAGCTCGAGGTGCTCCCAGCGGGTGTCCTTGACGCGACTGCTCGAGAAGGCGACGGTCTGGCCCGTCGTGCCCCGCACCTCCTCGACTCCGTCCGAGACGGTCACCCGACCCGCGACGACGGTCGCGATGCTGAAGTACGGGAGGGGGTCGCTGAGGGTCCGCACGACTCCGCCGTACTCGAGGTGGCCGACGGCGAAGCGGGATTCGCCGGTGACCGATCGGCGGAACCGGAAGTCGTCGGAGACGGCGGCGTCGAGCGACTGCAGACGGTAGACGCGGTGCAGGATCTCGTGCGCGACGGCGCGGTCGGTCGTCTCGATGCTGCGGACGCGCGGGTCCGCGAAGGGATTCGGTGACATCGGTGTCGGCCCGGGTCGGGTGGTGGCCGCGGCGAACGGGGTCCGGGTTCGCGTGAGCTCGTCGACCTGATCCGTCGACTGGGCGAAGGCTACCGCGGAAACCCGCGCGACAGCAGGCTCCGCACGGGTGGGATCCCGAGCCGCGGGACGGGGCGTAGCGTCGCCGACATGGACTACAGAACTCTGGGAAACAGCGGCGCCTCCGTGTCGGAGCTGACACTCGGCACCATGACCTTCGGCGCCGAAGCCGACGAGACCACCTCCTTCGCCCTGCTCGACGCCTTCGTCGCGGCGGGCGGCACCCTGGTCGACACCGCCGACGTGTACAGCGCGGGCGTGTCGGAGGAGATCATCGGGCGCTGGCTCGCGAAGCACCCGACCGAGGAGGCGCAGGTCGTGCTCGCGACGAAGGGGCGGTTCCCGATGGGGGCCGGCCCGAACGACGTCGGGCTGTCGCGCCGTCACCTCGCGACCGCCCTCGACGCCTCCCTCACCCGACTCGGCGTCGAGCACGTCGACCTCTATCAGATGCACGCGTGGGACCACCTGACGCCGATCGACGAGACCCTGCGGTTCCTGGACGACGCCGTCAGCGCGGGCAAGATCGGCTACTACGGCTTCTCGAACTACCTCGGCTGGCAGGTGAGCAAGGCCGTCGGTCGCGCCGCCGCCCTCGGCTTCACACCGCCCGTGACCCTGCAGCCGCAGTACAACCTGCTCGTGCGCGACATCGAGCACGAGATCGTGCCGGCCTCGCTCGACGCCGGCATCGGCCTGCTGCCGTGGTCGCCCCTGGCGGGCGGCTGGCTGAGCGGCAAGTACACCCGCGACCAGGCCCCGACCGGCGCCACCCGCCTCGGCGAGGACCCGAAGCGCGGAATGGAGGCCTGGGAGGCGCGGAACGCGGACGAGCGCACCTGGGCCGTCCTCGACGAGGTCACCTCGATCGCCGCCGCCCACGACGCGTCGGCGTCGCAGGTCTCGCTCGCGTGGCTGCTGCGTCAGCCCGCGGTGACGTCGGTCATCCTGGGCGCGCGGTCGGTCGAGCAGCTCTCCGACAACCTCGGGGCGTCGGACGTCGCCGTCGCGCTGACCGACGACGAGGTCGCCCGCCTGTCGGCGGCCAGCGCCCCGCGGATCGACGACTACCCGTACGGCACCGCCGGGGTCGCACAGCGCGACCGCAAGCTCGCCGGCGGCCGCTAGCCGCTCGCGCGGCCCCTGCCGCGCTGCACCCCGTTTCGGCGCTACACCCCGTTTTCGGCGCTACACCCGGATCTTTCGGGGTGCTGCGCCGAGAACGGGGTGTCGCGCTGAGCGGCGGCGGCCGCGGCGGCCGCGGCGACGCTCAGCGGTGCAGCGAGCGGGTGGCGCCGACGCGACCGCGCGCCACCCGCACGGCCACCGTCACGCCGAGCACGACGACCGCCGCGATGATCGCCGCGACGCCGGCCACCGTGTTCTCGGGTTCGCCGAGCAGACGGCCCACGGCGATCCACGACAGGCCCCAGCTCAGCGACAGGGCGGGGGCGATGCGCCCGCGCCCGGCGAAGGCGATCGCGACGCCGACCAGGGCCGCGACCCCGAGCACCACGGCCGACCAGAAGCCGGCCGGCAGACCGAAGCCGTCGAAACCCGCGTCGACGAACCCGGCGGCCACGTTCGCGACCGTCGCCACGCTGACCCAGCCGAGGTAGAGGCCGAAGGTGCCGTCGGTCACGACGGCGTCGACCCAACCGCTCGAGGCGGTGTGGAAGCAGATGACGAAGATGCGCGCCAGCACGAGCAGCAGCGCGACGATCACTGCCGCGCCGAGCCAGACGCTGCCGAGCTGCACGGCCGCGAAGAGCCAGCCCGCGTTCAGCAGCATCGAGGCGGCGACCCAGTAGCCGAGGCGGCGGTGCCGCGTGACGGCCCGCTGACGCGGCAGGGCCTGGTAGACGGCGTAGGCGACGAGGCCGAGGTAGATGACGCTCCAGATGCTGAACGCGGTGGTCGCGGGGGCGACGGTCGTGGCGGTGGCGCTGAGGGCTCCCCCGGCGGCGTCGGCGACCGCGGTGCCGCCGAAGGCGCCCGAGCCGACGGCCGCGAGCACGATCGCGACGACCGCGCTGACCAGCACGACGATCTGGCGGACGACGTCGGCGCCGGTGGCGGGAGCGGCGCTCGTGGCGCGCGAGGCGCTCGTGGCGCGCGAGGCGCCCGCCGCGGGCGACGGGGTGCGGGCGTGGCTGCTGGTCTGCGGGTCGGAACTCATGCGGACGACGCTAGTCGCGCCTCCTGCACATTTCTCTTAGCAACTAAAACAATCAGCGACCTGTCAGGCGGCGGGCTTCCAGCGACGCAGCAGCTGCGCGTTCAGCGCGACGATCACGGTCGACAGGCTCATCAGCACCGCACCGGCCGCGGGCGAGAGGACGAAGCCGACCCCTGCCAGGACTCCGGCGGCGAGCGGCACCGACAGCACGTTGTAGCCGGCGCCCCAGACGAGGTTCTGGATCATCTTGCGGTACCCGACCCGCGACAGCGAGATGACCGACAGCACGGCCCGTGGGTCGTTCGAGGCGAGCACGACGCCGGCCGACTCGACGGCGACGTCCGTCCCGGCGCCGATCGCGATGCCGACGTCGGCGCGGGCGAGCGCCGGAGCGTCGTTCACCCCGTCGCCCACCATGGCGACCCTCTGGCCGCGCTGCTGGAGCTCGGCCACGCGGGCGTCCTTCTCGTCGGGGCGCACCTCGGCGAACACCTCGTCGATGCCGAGCTCGCGCCCGACGGCCTCGGCGACGGGCCGGGCGTCGCCGGTGATCATGGCGACGCGCACGCCCGCCTCGTGCAGACGTCGCACCGCCTCGGCCGACTCGGGGCGCACCTCGTCGCGGAGGGCGAAGGCCGCCTCGACCGCGCCGTCGCGCACGAGGTAGAGCACGGTCGCGCCCTCGTCGGACCACGATGCGGTCGCGGAGGCGATCTCGTCGGGCGCCTCGTGGTCGCCGTCGCGCAGCAGACCCGGGCCGCCGACCGCGACCCGCACGCCGTCGATCGTGCCCTCGACGCCGCGTCCCGTGACGGTGCGGAAGTCGGTGACGTCGACCCGCGCCTCCTCGGGTCGGGCCTGAGGCGACTCGGCCTCGGCGCGGACGATCGCCCGGGCCAGCGGGTGCTCGCTGTCGCGCTCGACGGCGGCCGCGAGGCGGAGCGCGGCGTGCCGACGGTCGTCGGAAGAGGCGGTGGCGGAGGAGGCGGAGGCGGAGGAGGCGGCGGCGGAGGCGGTGGCGGCGGCGGTGGAGGTGCCGGAGGCGGTGGAGGCCGAGGAGGCGGTCGTCACGTCCGTCACGACCGGCTCGCCCCGCGTGAGGGTGCCCGTCTTGTCGAACAGGACGGTGTCGACCAGACGCATGCGCTCGAGGGCGAGGCGGTCTTTGACGAGGACTCCGGCGCGCGCGGCGCGTTCCGTCGAGATGGCGATCACGAGCGGGATCGCGAGGCCGAGGGCGTGCGGGCAGGCGATGACGAGCACGGTGACCGTGCGCGTGATGGCCTGGTCGACGTCGCCGATCAGCAGCCAGACGACGAAGGTGATGACACCCGCGCCCGCGGCGAACCAGAACAGCAGGGCGGCGGCCCGGTCGGCGAGCGCCTGAGCGCGCGACGACGACGCCTGCGCCTCGGCCACGAGACGGCGGATCCCGGCGAGCGCCGTGGCCTCGCCGACCGCCTCGACCCGCACGCGCAGGGTGCCGTCGGTGGCGACCGTTCCGGCGACGACGCGGTCGCCGACAGCGCGGGAGACCGTGCGGGACTCGCCCGTGATCATCGACTCGTCCATCGCGGCCTCGCCGTCGACGATGCTGCCGTCGGCGGGGACCCTCCCGCCCGAGCGGACGAGCACGACGTCGCCGACCGCCAGCTCGGCGATCGCGACGGGCTCGGTGTCGCCTGCGGCGGGGGCGGCGTGGGCGGTGTCGCCGGTGGCGGGGGCGGTCGCGGCGGGGGCGGTCGCGGCGGCGTGGGTGGCGGCGGGCGAGACGACGCGGTCGGCGGTGTCGGGCAGCAGCGCCGCGAGGGCGTCGAGGGCTCCGGAGGCGGCGCCGAGCGCCCGCATCTCGATCCAGTGGCCGAGCAGCATGATGACGACGAGGAGGGCGAGCTCCCACCAGAAGTCGAGGTCGAGCCCGCCGATGCCGAGCTGGGTCGCCCAGCTCGCGGCGAAGGCGACGGTGATCGCCATCGCGATGAGCAGCATCATGCCGGGCTGCTTGGCGCGCGCCTCGGCGACCCCTCCGCTGAGGAACGGCCAGCCGCCCCAGAAGAACAGGAACGTGCCGAGCACCGGCGAGATCCACGTCGACCCGGGGAACTCGGGCACGTCGTAGCCGAGCAGCCCCGCGAACATCGAGCTGAAGACGATCACCGGGATCGCCACGACCAGACTCACCCAGAACTTGTCGCGGAACTGCGCCGCGTGATCGCCGTGCCCGCCGTGCCCGGCGTGACCGTGTCCGCCGTGCCCGTGTCCGCCGTGCCCAGCGTGCGCGTCGTGACCGGCGTGCGCGTCGTGACCGGCGTGCGCGTCGTGACCGGCGTGCGCGTCGTGACCGGCGTGGTCGTCGTGACCCGCGTGCGCGTCGTGGGCGGCGTGGTCGTCGTGACCCGCGCCTCCTGCGTGGTCGGCGTGCGGGGTGCTGTCAGGGTGCCCGGTGCTCATACACATACCCTAGGGGGGTATACGTCAGACCGCCAGCATCCGGTCGATCCCGAGTCGAGGAGGCGCGGCGCGGCAACCCCTGCCCGTCGCGCCGGTCAGCCCCCGACCGGAGGCCCGACCACGAGCAGCACGACGAACACGACCACGACACCGGCGACGAGCAGCCCCAGGGCGAGCCCGAGGTGCGTGAGCATCCAGCGCAGCAAGCGGTCGAGCGGGCGGCGATCGCGCGGGTCGTCGGTGGCGGTGCGTCGCCAGTCGCCGCGGAGTCGCCCGCTGCGGTCGATCCAGCGCTCGACCGGGACCGAGGCGTACGGCACGACGGCGCTCGCCAGCGCGGCCAGCGTGACACCGAGCGACCAGCGCTGGTTGACCGCGACGACGACCCCGGCGACGAGATACGCCAGGAACACGAAGCCGTGGATCGGCCCGGCGACGCTGACCGGCCAGTCGCCGACGCGGGCGACGTACTTCAGCAGCATGCCGCCGATCAGCAGCGACCAGGTCACCACCTCGGCGACGGCGAACGAGCGGAAGAGGGTGCGAGGCGACACGAGTTGCTCCTGGTCAGGGGCCGACGGGGTACTGCGTCCATGCTCGCAGCCCCCGCCTGGGCGTGCGCCCGCGCGCGCTGCGGTGCCGCGCGCGCCCCCTCCTCGAACGAAGCGACCCGAAACGAGCCCTGAGGCGCCAGGAGGCCACGCGTTGCGTCACCTCGATGACGCGGTACGGGGCACGAGGCGGGGCGCAGGGGCGGCGGGCTCCCTAGGTGCCGACCCGCGCCTCCCGCACCTCCCGCCCGAACGAAGTGACTCGAAACGAGCCCTGAGGCGCCGGGAGGCCACGCTTTGCGTCACCTCGATGAAGCCGCGCGCAGGCGGGGGCCGCAGGCGCCGAACGAAGTGACTCGAAACGAGCCCTGGGGCGCCAGGAGGCCACGCGTTGCGTCACCTCGATGGGGTGGAACGGGGTGCGAGGCGGGGTGCAGGGGGCGGCGGGCTCCCTGGGGGTCGACCCGCGCCTCCCGCACCTCCCGCGCGTCAAGCCCGAATGAAGTGACTCGAAACGGGGCCTGGGGCGCAGGGAGGCCACGCTTTGCGTCACCTCGATGAGGCCGCGCGCCGGCGGGCGCCGCTGGCGCCGAACGATGTGACCCGGAACGAGGCCTGGGGCGCTGGGAGGCCGCGCTTTGCGTCACCTCGATGAGGCGGAACGGGGGGCGGGGGCGCAGGGGGCGGGGCGCTGCCTGGGTGCCGACCCGCGCCTCCTTGGTTGAGTGGGGGCATGACGACACTCGCGATCATCGGAGCAGGCAAGGGGCTCGGCGCTGCCGTCGCCCGACGATTCGGCCGGGAGGGCTTCAGCGTCGCGCTGATCTCTCGGCACCAGGGACGGCTCGACGCGCTGGCCGCCGAGCTCGGCGCCGACGGCGTCACGGCTCAGGGCTTCACCGCCGACGTGCGCGACCCCGCGAGCCTCGCGGCCGCGCTCGAGAAGGCGACCGAGCAGCTCGGGCCGATCCAGGTGCTGCAGTACAGCCCTCTGCCCCAGAAGGACTTCATGCGCCCCGTGCTCGAGACGACGCCGGCGGACCTCGTCGGGCCGATCGAGTTCTCCGTCTATGGACCCGTCGCGGCCGTGCACCAGGTGCTGCCGGGCATGCGGTTCCTGCCCGGAGGCGGCGGCACGATCCTCTTCGTCAACGGCGGCTCGGCCGTCACCCCCGGCAAGAACCTCACCGGCACGTCGATCGCGTTCGCCGGCGAGACCGCTTACGCGCAGCTGCTGCACGAGGTGCTGGCCGACGAGGGGATCCACGTCGCGCAGCTGATCATCCCCGGCGGCATCGACCCGCAGAGCGAGGGCAAGAACCCCGACGCCCTGGCCGAGCTGCTCTGGCAGCAGCACGTCTCGCGGAGCACGTTCCGCACCACCGCCCCCGAGGCCTAGCCCGCCCGGCGCTGCGTGCGCCGCCGCCCGCCGCCCGCCACCCGCCGCTACCGGCGCTGCCGGCGCCGCGTCACACCCCGGAAGCCGCGTCACACCCTGAGAGATCGGGGTGTGGCGCGGTATTCGGGGTGTGGCGCGACTCTCGAGGGCGGGGAGACGCGCAGAGGCCCTCGTGCACGCACGAGGGCCTCTGTGTTCTCGCCGAAGAGAGGGTGGAGCGGGATCGACTAGCGGGCGTCGATCGAGAACTGCACCGGCGCGGGCAGGTCGGCGATGTGCAGCGTGTACGTCGTCACCGCACCGGCGGGTGCCGCGAGGTCGAGAGTGACCGACTCGCCGTTCAGCCAGCTTCCGGTGACGAACCGGCCCTGTGCATCCGTGATCATGAAGCTCGCGAAGAGCGAACCGTGGATGGTCACCGCGGCGCGGCCGTCCGCGATGTCGCCGACGACGACCGTGCCCGGAGCCGGCGTGCCGGGCTCACCGGGGTCGCCGGGCTCACCGGGCTCACCCGGGTCGCCGGGCTCACCGGGGTCACCGGGCTCGCCGGGGGTCTCGCCCTCGTCGGTGCGGTCGATGACGAGGGGCTGGCTCTCGACGACCGTGCTGTAGCCCTCGCGCAGCTCGAGGGTGAAGGCCGTCCTCTCTCCGGCCGGGGCCGGGAGCGACACACGGCCGACGCCGTCGGTGCCGAAGGCGTCGAGGCCGTACGAGTCGCCGGAGGCGTCGACGACGCTCCAGATCTGGCCCGCGGGGCCGGCGAGGGTGACCGTGGCGTAGCCCTCGATCACGGCGCCGACGCTGTACGAGACGCGGAAGTCACCGGGGACGCCGGGCTCCTCCGGCGTCTCCGGGTCGACGGGCGTCTCAGGGTCGACCGGCACCTCAGGGTCGACCGGCACCTCGGGGTCGACCGGCGTGCCGGGGTCGACGCCCTGGCGCGGGTCGACGCGCCACTCGGAGAGGTAGGGGACGCCGTCGACGACGGAGCGGACGGTGAACACGTTCTCGCGGTCGTTCGCCACGCGGATCGAGACCGTGTTGCGGCCCGAGCCGTCGAGCAGGGTGCGGGTCTCGACACCGCGCTCGTTGACGAAGGCGACGAGCGCGTGGGGCGCGCCCTGGACGGAGACCTCGACGGCGCCGTCGCTGACGCCGAGGAGGGTGATGGCGGGCCGCTCGGCCGTGCCGTCGCCGATGGTCGAGGCGATCGTCGCCGACGCGGTCGACGAAGCCGAGGAGTCGGGGCTCGCGGCGAACGCGGGCCCGGCGACGAGGGAAGCGAGGACGACGCCGGCGGTGCCGATCGTCGCGAGGCAGGTTCTGGCAGTGGACATGGTGCTCCTTGTGTCAGGCGCATCCGACGGACGCGCTGACCGGAATGCTACACGCGACATACTGGGCGTTATGGACGGCGGGTGCGGACCTGTGGACAACCGCCGCGGCCGGCACAGCCGACGCGGCCCGCCCCGTCACACGCCGCCGAAGCGCTCCGTGCGCACGCGGGTCGGCGCGTGCCCGAGCTCGACCAGCCACCCCGCCACGGCCTCGACGAACGAGTTCGCCCCGCAGACGTAGACGAGCGGGTGCTCGACGGCGGGCAGCACGAGCGACTCGAGCTCGTCGCGGGTCAGGCGTCTCGCCGGCCGCACCTCCCCCTCCGGCACCTCGCGCGTGTAGACCCAGTCGACCCGCAACCCCGCCCCGCCGGCACGAGCGCCGGCACCCGCACCCGCCTCAGCACCAGCACCAGCAGCACCACCAACACCAACCCCCGAGGAGGCGCGCACGGCCTCGTCGAGCTCCCCCGCGAACCAGCGCGACCGCGGGCCGCGCACCGAGGCGAGCAGACGGAACGGAGGCGCGTCGCGGCTCCGCGCCCGCACCATCGCCATGAGCGGAGCGAGGCCCGACCCGCCGCCGATCAGCTGCACGGGCGCCTCGCGCACCGGCGTCGCCCCCTCCGGCTCGGGCAGCACGGCGTGCACGGCGGAGCCGGGCTCGAACTCGGTCGGCGGCCAGACGAACCAGCCGCCGATCGGGCCACGGACCTCGATCGGGTCGCCGGGCTCGGCGGCGTCGACGAGGTAGGGCGACACCTCGCCGTCGTCCATCCGCTCGACCGTGACCTCGATCTGCGGGGCACGACCCGCGCCTCCCGGGCCGGCGGGAACCGGGCTCGCATCGACGACGCGACCCGCGCCTCCTGGGCTCGCGGGATCCGCACCCGTCTCGGCGACGCGACCCGCGCCTCCTCCGGGCCGTCGGGAGCCGCGCACATCCGACAGCGAGTACGAGCGCACGGCCGTGTACCCGTCGTCGGCGGTGAGCCGCAGATCCACGTGCTGCCCGGCTCGAGCCGGCCGCAGACCCGGCATCGCGATCGTCAGCGACCGCGCCCGCCCGGTCTGCGGGGACGCTGCGACGATCGTGCCGGGCAGCCAGTCGAACGAGTCACCGACGGGGCTCACGCGTAGCGCTCCTCCTTCCAGGGGTCGCCGTGGGGGTGGTAGCCCATGCTCTCCCAGAAGCCGCGACGGTCGGTGGCCATGGTCTGCAGGCCCTGCAGCCACTTCGCGCTCTTCCAGAAGTACAGCCCGGGCACGAAGAGGCGCGCGGGCCCGCCGTGCTCGGCGTGCAGCGGCTGCCCCTCGTAGGTGTCGACCACCCACGCCTTGCCGCCCAGCAGCTCGGTGAGCGGCAGGTTGGTCGTGTAGCCACCGTGACTGGTGGCCATCGCGAACTCGTGCTGCGTGTCGAGCCCGTCGAAGAGGGTGTCGATCGAGACGCCGCGCCAGTGGGTGCCGAGCTTGCTCCAGCTCGTGACGCAGTGGATGTCGGTCTCGATGTCCTCGTGCGGCAGCGCCTGGAAGTCGGCCCAGCTGAGCGAGCGCTGCGCCGTCTCCGTCGCGATCTGGAGCTCCCACCGCTTGATGTTCGGCGTCGGCCCGGCCGACAGCACGGGGAACCCGTTCTCGAGGTACTGCCCCGGTGGGAGGCGCGGGTCGGCTGCGCGCCGCCTGCCGAGCCCGGTGAATCCGGCCATGGTGCGCCTCCTGGGTGCTGGTGTTCGGTCTCTCGTCGCCCCCAGCTTCGCACCACCACGGCGTCGCCGTATCTGCGATCACGCTGGGAGAACGTTGACCCCGACATGGGTGGAGGTCGTACGGTGGACGGAGGTCAACTCGAAAGGACCCCACATGGCTGAGTACACCCTTCCCGATCTCCCTTACGACTATGCAGCGCTCGCGCCGCACATCAGCGCGAAGATCATGGAGCTGCACCACTCCAAGCACCACAACACGTACGTGACCGGTGCGAACACGGCCAACGCCGCCCTCGCCGAGGCCCGTGAGACCGGCAACCTCGCCAACGTCAACAAGCTCGAGAAGGACCTGGCCTTCAACCTCGGCGGCCACGTCAACCACTCGATCTTCTGGACGAACCTGACCCCCGAGACCGGCGAGCCCACCGGCGACCTGCTCGAGGCCATCGGCTCCGAGTTCGGCGACCTCGAGAAGTTCAAGGCGCACTTCACCGCGACCGCTCTCGGCGTGCAGGGCTCCGGCTGGTCGGTGCTCGCGTACGACGTGCTCGGCGAGAAGCTCAGCGTCTTCCAGCTCTTCGACCAGCAGGGCAACGTGCCGTTCGGCCTCGTGCCGCTGCTGATGCTCGACGTGTGGGAGCACGCCTACTACCTCGACTACCAGAACGTCCGCGCCGACTACGTCAAGGCCTTCTGGAACATCGTCAACTGGGACAACGTCGCCGCCCGCTACGCCGCCGCGACCACCAAGACGCAGGGCCTGCTGACCGGCTTCTGATCCGGTACCCCGCAGCCGCATCGCTGCTCTCGAGGGCGCATCCGCTTCGGCGGGTGCGCCCTCGTCGTCTCCTCCACA
Source organism: Frigoribacterium sp. CFBP9030 (assembly GCF_034045195.1). NCBI lineage: Bacteria > Bacillati > Actinomycetota > Actinomycetes > Micrococcales > Microbacteriaceae > Frigoribacterium > Frigoribacterium sp. CFBP9030. The sequence continues at coordinate 315,294 of NZ_JAXCWG010000004.1, read as the reverse complement.
GACCCCAGTCGTGCGCCCCCGGGTTGAAAACGGCCCCGAGGAGGCGCGGTGCACCCCGACCCTCCCCTAACGTGACGGCATGACGAACGTACGGCGGTGGCAGCGGCACGTCGCCGCGCCCGTCGCCGCGGTCGTCTACTTCGCGTTCTGGGTGGCGAGCACCTGGGGCAACGGCGGCGTCGCCGACAACGCCGTCGTCTTCGGTCTGTTCGCGATGGCGATCGGGCTGGCGTACTGGATGCCCGTCACGGCCCTCGTGCTGGTCGTCGTCGTGCCCGTGCTGCAGCTGTTCGGCGTCGTCGAGGCCCCGCGAGAAGACACCTGGGGCGCCTACGTGGCCATCGCCCTGGTGATGTTCTTCGTCGCCGTGCGCCCCTCGCCGTGGTTGCGCCTCGCGGCCCTGCTGATCGCGGCCGGCATCGCCGCGCTCGGCGCCTGGCTGCTCGCAGTGCCGACCATCACGCGTCCCTACGTCTGGAGCAGCTGGGTCGGCACGGGCGCCGCCGGCGGGCTCCGTCTCGAGTTCTCGCTGCTGACGGCGGCGCTCTTCGGCGTCTTCGCCGGGGCGTGGGCCATCGGCGTGGCGTTCGCGAGCATCCGGCGCGTGCTGGTCATCCGGCAGGCGCTCGAGGCCACCGAGACCCGGTTCGAGGCGACCGACTTCGAGCTCCGCATCGCTCAGGAGCGCGCCCGCATCTCGCGCGACGTGCACGACGCGCTGGCGCACTCGCTGGCGGTCGTCGTCTCGCAGGCGCAGGGGGCGATCGCGTTGCAGCACACCCGACCCGAGGTGACGGCCGAGTCGCTGCAGAACATCGCCGAGGTGGGTCGCACGGCCCTGCTCGACGTGCGACGCCTGGTCGAGCGCATCACACAGGACGACGACGTCACGGCGCCCCGCGAGACCCTCGCCGACATCGAGGGGCTCGTCTCGGCGATGCGCGAGGTCGGCATGGACATCGGCGTCACCGAGGAAGGCGAGCCCGGCGAGCTGGCGCCGTCGCAGCAGCTCGCCGTCTACCGCATCGTGCAGGAGAGCCTGACGAACGCCCTCAAGCACGCCGGCACGACGAGCAAGGTCGTGATCGCCATGGACTGGCGGGGGCCCGGCCTGTCGCTGCTGGTGACCTCGCGGGGTCGCGGCGCCCCGCTCGTGGCCGCACGCACCGGGGTCGACCGCGGCGCCGGGGTGCGCGGCATGGTCGAGCGGGCGCGCCTGGCCGGCGGGTGGCTGACCGCGCAGCCGTCGAGCGACGGCACCGGGTTCGAGGTGACCGTCTTCGTGCCGACCAGACGTCGACCCGACTCGGCCCGCACCTCCGGCGCCTCGACGGGCAACTACCCGCGCACGCTGCTCGACGGGACGGGTGCGGGTTCGTCGGCCGCGCCTGCTGCGGCCGCGCCTGCGGCTGCGCCGGCGCCTACGCCTGCACCCGCGCCTTCCGCTGCTCCGCCCGCTCCTCACGAGAGAGACCCTCATGCCTGACCTCACCGAGCCGACCCGCGCCATCCGCGTCGCCGTCGTCGACGACCAGCCGCTCTTCGCCTCGGGTCTGCGGATGCTGATCGAGGCCCAGCCCGACCTGGCCTGCGTCGGCACGGCCGTCGACGGGCGCGAGGCGCTCGAGCTCGTCGCCCGCGAGTCGCCCGACGTCGTGCTGATGGATCTCCGCATGCCGGTGATGAACGGGCTCGAGGCGACGGCGCGCATCCTCGAGGGGGTGTCGCCCGACGATCTGCCGCGGGTCGTGGCGCTGACGACGATCCAGCGGGACGAAGCGGTGTTCGGTGCGCTGAAGGCCGGGGCGTACGCGTTCCTCACGAAGGACGCGACGCCCGACGACGTCATCACGACGATCCGCGCGGCGTTCGCGGGCGACCCGGTGCCGACCGCGGGGGCCGCACTCGACGTCGTGCACGAGTTCGCCGTGCCGCCGACCGCGCCGCCCCGGGTCGACCCGCTCGCGCCCCTGTCGCCCCGCGAGCGCGAGATGTTCACGCTCGTCGCGAAGGGCCTGAGCAACACCGAGATCGCGACCGAGGCGTACCTCAGCGAGGCGACCGTGAAGAGCCACGTGCGCTCGGTGCTGCAGAAGCTGGGCATGCGCAACCGGGTGCAGATCGTCGTCTTCGCGTACGAGAACGGCGTGGTGTCCGGGCCCGACCGGAGGCGCGGGTGAGCAGCCGAGAGCAGCTCGCCAAGCGGATCACCGCGGTCGCCGTCGGGGTCGTCGTCGCCGGGGTGATCGCGGTCGGCATCCCCGCCAATGCGGCCTACACGCTGCCGGATCCGCCCGAGCAGGACCGCACGGAGTGGCTGATGCCGCTCGACGCCTACATCGGCCCGAGCACGACGAGGCTGACCTACGCCGAGGAGCTGCTGATCGAGCCGTGCCTGCAGGCGGCGGGGTTCGAGGGGGTCGAGGTCCCGTGGCGGGACGTCGACGCGGCGACGAACGCCCTCGAGTCGCAGCCGGTGCGGGCGTTCGATCTGACCGACGCCCGGGCGCGCGGCTACCACGTGGCGCCGACCGACGACCCGGGGGCGACGGCCTGGCGCACCTACTCGACGACGGTGTTCGCCGATCCCGTGTTCGACGCCCGGATGAGGTGCGGCGACCAGGTGCTGACGGAGCACCCCGAGCTGGCACAGGACGACCTGACGTCGTCGATCGCCATCCGGCTCGGCGACGCCGCGTTCTCGGAGGCGCGGCGCGACGACCGCGTGCTCGACACCGCCGACGAGTGGCGAAGCTGCCTGATCGACGCCGACGTCTTCGACACGGGGCCGTTCGCGACGGAGGCGCTGGCCGAGACCCTGCCGCGCTCGCCCGCGGGGATGCCGACGATCGACATGGCGGCCGAGTTCGGGTCGGACGATCCGTCGTCGCCGATCAGCAGCGACGAGATCCGCCTGGCGACGGCCGACGCGGCCTGCCGGGAGTCGTCGGGGTACCTGGAGGCGCTGTACCAGGCCGAGTGGCAGCGGCAGCTGACGGTGCCGCACGACTACGGCGAGGTGCTGGCCCAGGTCGACGTCGAGGGCATCGCGGCGGCGACGCGGACCGTCGAGCGGGTGCTCGAGACGCGGACGCCCGCACGGCGGTGACGGGGGCGCGGCTGTGCGGGGGCGCGGCTGTGCGGCGAGGTCATCCCCCTTTGCGGGGGCTGCACATTCGTGCGGCCGGTCTCTAAACTGCGACCAGAGGAACAGCAGGGGAGCGGGGGCGACCTGTCGGCCTGATCGGCTCTGCGCCCGGAGCCGTTCAGGCCGGCGGGTCATGCTCGTGACGCGGGGCGGCTAGCCTGTCCGGGTGAGCGACTCCTCCGGCACGACGGGCCCCGACGCGGGTCTCGTGTTCGGCCTCGTCGTCCGGGCCATGGCGAGCGGCACGCTGCTCGGCATCGCCGTGGTCGTCGTCATCGCGATCGTGTCGTCGATCGGTGCGCCCGCCGGGGTGTCGACGTCGTCGTACCTGTTCGCCGCACCCGTGGCCGGCTTCGTCGGCGCGCTCGTCGCCCTCCTCGCCGTCACCGTCGCCCTCATCACGGTCCGCCTGGTCGACCCGCACCGCCGACACCCCCGCCGCCGCATCGCACTCGGAGCGATCACCTCCGGGCTCGCCGTCGGTGCCGCCGCCCTGGCCGCCGACTCCCCCGGCTTCACCGTCCCACCCTGGGCGGCCGCCGTCGGAGCCGTCGCCACCGGCGTCTTCGCCGTCCGCAGCCTCGTGCGCTACGAGCGGCTGCGACGCGCACCCGACGCACCGCGCCCCTCCGGCGAGGGCTAGCGGCGCACCCCGGCCTCGGGCGCCGCCCCGGCCGCAGCTCCGGTGGCGGCACCGGTGCCGGCGCCGCCCTGCGGGACGACACCCGCGGTGCCGACCTCCGCCGCGCCTCCGGCAGGGGGCTCCGACTCCGCCGCAGACCGGGCGCCCCGCTCCGGCACGGCTCGCACCACGCGGCTCGCGTAGAGCACCCCGCCGACCACGACCACGCCCGCCACGAGCTCGACCACGTCGGGCACCTCGTCGAAGGCGAGCCATGACGCCAGCACGCCGATCACCGGGACGAGCATCGAGAACGGCGCGACGGTGCTCGACGGATACGTGGCGAGGAGGCGCGTCCACAGCCCGTAACCGAGCACCGTCGCGACGAGCACCACGTAGAGCAGCCCCACGATCGACGGCAGCGCGTCGAGGGTTAACAGCGTCGCGAACGTCTGGCCGATCCGTTCCGGGCCCTCGACGACGAACGACAGCGACAGCATCGGGATCGGCGGCACGACCGACATCCACAGCGTCAGATGCAGCGGGTTCGGAGCGGCGGCCCGCCGCACCGCCACGTTGCCGAGCGCCCAGCCGAGCGCCGCGCAGAGACACAGCACGACGGGCAGCAGCGCCGCGACCTGAGACCGGTGCACCGCGATCACGGCCAGCGCCAGCACCGCCACGCCGATGCCGATCGCCTGCCGTCGCGTGATGCGCTCGCGCAGCCAGATGCCGGCGATCACCACGGTGAACGGCGCCGACGCCTGCAGCACGAGCGACGCGAGGCCCGACGGCATGCCGGCCTCCATCCCGAGGTACAGGAACCCGAACTGCAAGATGCCGAGGGCGAACCCGACCATCAGGAGGCGCGGCCACGGGATCGCCGGACGCGGCACCAGCAGCAGGGTCGGCACCGCCAGCAGAGCGAAACGCACCGCGACGAGGAGGAACGGCGGGAAGTGCTCGAGCGCCAGCGCCGTCATCGGGAAGTTCACACCCCAGCAGACCGCGACGACGAGGGCGAGGAGGCGGTCGCGGGGGCTCATGGCTCCATGCTGGCGGATGCCTCGTTGCAGGACCAGCGCGCATCTCCGCGGTGACCTTGTAGCCTCCCTTCATGGACGTGCAGCATCTCGAACTCCTCCGCGAACTCGACGAACGCGGCAGCGTCACGGCCGTCGCGGCGGCGACCCACCGCTCGCCGAGTGCCGTGTCGCAGCAGCTCAAGACCCTGCAGCGCCAGCTCGGCGTCGAGCTGGTGCAGCGGGTCGGACGCGGGGTGCGACTGACGGAGGCGGGGCAGGCGCTCGCGCGCGCCTCCTTGGCGGTGTCGACGGCGGTGGCCGAGGCGGAGGCGACGCTCGAGGCGGTGCGGACCGGCGCGACGGGCGTCGTACGGCTCGCGGTGTTCCCGTCGGCGGCCGAGCTGCTGCTGCCCGGGTTCGTGACGCGGATGCGGGCCCACGCCGACATCGAGGTCGAGATCGACGACCGCGACGTGAGCGAAGACGAGTTCGCACGGCTGACCGCGGACTTCGACGTGGTGGTGGGGCACCGGTCGGACGGGGTCGCGCCTCCTGATCGGTCGCGCCTGGCCGTCGTGGCGCTGCTGCGCGAGCCGCTCGAGGTCGCGATGCCGCTCGATCACCCGCTGGCGGGGCGGGAGCGCGTGACGCTCGGCGACGTGATCGGCGAACCGTGGATCGGCGTTCCGGTCGGGTTCCCGATCGACCGCGTGCTGACGGCGATGGCGCTGCGGGCGGGCGTCACTCCGGATGTGGTGCACCGCAGCACGCACCTGCCGCTGCTCGAGAACATGGTGGCCGCGGGGCACGGGATCGCGCTCGTGCCGCGGCACACGTCGGCGGGCCGCGCGCGGGGGCGGTTCCATCTGGCGACGCTCGAGGAGGTGCGCGCCGGGCGGCACATCGAGGCGCTGATGCGGCCGGATCGGGCCGTGCGGCCGGCGGTGCGCGTCGTGGTCGACGAGCTGCTGGCGGAGGCCCGGGTGACGGAGGCAGCCTCCGAGGAGGCGCGGGTCGCCAGCGCCGTGGTCAGCTCAGGCGGAGCGGACGAGGCGGATGCGCCGGGCGCAGTGGCCTAGCGGACACCCTGCGTGGCGAGGTAGGCGACGGGGTCGGTGGCGAGCCCGTTCTGACGGACCTCGAGGTGCAGGTGGCAGCCCGTCGAGCCGCCGGCCGTGCCGACGCCCGCGATGTTCTGACCGGGGGTCACGGTCTGACCCTGCGACACGAAGATGCCCGACGACTCCATGTGCCCGTAAGCGCTGCTGATGCCGTTGCCGTGATCGATGATCACGAGGTTGCCGTACCCGCCGGCGGGGCCCGCATACGAGACGGTGCCGGCGGCGATCGAGTAGATCGGCGTGCCGCACGAGGCGCCGAAGTCGGCGCCGGCGTGCAGCTTGTACTCGCCCGTGATCGGGTGCACGCGGTAGCCGTACGCCTGGTACGAGCCGAACGAGCGGATCGCGGCGACCCAGCCGGTGCCGGGGTCGGGCTGCGTCGTGCCGGGACCGGAGCCCGCACCGACGCTGATCGGGCCGGTGCCCGCGGCGCCGGCCTGGAGCTTCGCCTGGGCGGCCGCCGCCTCGGCGGCCTGCGCCTGGGCGAAGGCCTGCTCCATCGAGATGCGGTCGTCTTGCAGCACGACGAGCTGGGCGGCCAGCGTGGCCTTCTCGGTGTCGATCTTCGCCGCGTCGGCCTTGGCGGCCTCGTTGGCGGCGACGGCCTCGTCGAGGGCGGCGTCGGCCTCGTCGGTCAGGCGGTCGCGCTCGTCGAGGGCGACCTTGGCCTGGTCGGCGAGCGAGGTCGCGAGGTTGTCGGCGGCGATGGCGCGATCACGCAGAGCGTCGAGGTTCTCGCCGACCTTGCTCGACATGCTGAGGCCGCGGAGGGTGTCTTCGGCGCCGGCACCGGACGACAGCAGGTCGCTGAGGGTGCCGGTGCTGGTCGGGCGGGCGAGCATCGCGGCGGCCTGACCGACGACGATCTCGGACGAGGCGGACTGCTCGCGGGCCTCGTCGGCCTTCTTCTGGATGGCGGCGTAGGTCGCGTTGGCCTCGTCGGCGGCGGCCTGCGCGTCGACGAGCACCTCACCGGCGGCGTCGGCGGCCTTTTGGGCGTCTGCGGCACGGTTCGTGGCCGCCTCGAGTGCGGCCTCGACGTCGGCGATGGCGTCTTTCTTGGCCGTCTCGGAGCTGCGGGCCTCTTCGATCTGAGCCCAGGTGGGGGCGGCGGCCTGAGCCTGAGCGGGGACGGCGAGGAGCGAGGCGACGCTGAGCCCGACGACGGCGATCGCGGTCGTGACGGCACGTCGGCCCCGGGAGGCGCGGGTCGACCCGGAGAGGTCGGGGCGCGTGGTGAGGCGGTGCATGCTTCTCAGTCTCGATCAGAACGGCTGGGACATCGCTCGACGACTGTCGGCGGAGTCCCAACACTATCGTCATGCCCACGCCGCGAGGCGGACCTGCCCCGATCTGGGGATGAGAATCAGGCTTCTCCACAGGTCGCGGACGCGGCCGCCTTCACACAGGCGACACATGACGGCATCATCCGGGCAACGCGCGTGCCCTAGCGTCGTCATGACCGACTCACCCTGATCAGGAGGCCCCATGACCGCGAGCGCGCAGGCCGAGAAGCGACCCGTCGACCGGATCCCGCCGCTGCGACGGCTGTTCCCGCTGGGGCTGCAGCACGTGCTCGCGATGTACGCGGGCGCCGTCGCGGTTCCGCTGATCGTCGGTGGTGCGCTCGTCGGCATGGGCGAGCTCGAGCCGGGCGACATCGCGTACCTGATCAGCGCCGACCTGCTCGTCGCCGGCATCGCGACCATCATCCAGTCGGTCGGATTCTGGCGCTTCGGGGTGCGGCTGCCACTGATGCAGGGCTGCACCTTCGCCGCCGTCGGCCCGATGATCGTGATCGGCGGCGAGTACGGCATCACCGCGATCTACGGCTCCGTCATCGCGAGCGGCCTGTTCATGATGCTGCTCGCACCGTTCTTCTCCCGACTCGTCCGGTTCTTCCCGCCGATCGTCACCGGCACCGTCATCCTCATCATCGGCGTCTCGCTGATGGACGTCGCGGCCGGCTGGGTCGGCGGCGGCACCGGCTCGGAGGACTTCGGCGACCCGCTCGACATCGGGTTCGCGGCGGGGACCCTGCTGCTGATCATCCTGATCGAGCGGTTCGCGCCTCCTGCGATCCAGCGGGTGTCCATCCTGCTGGGGCTCGTGATCGGCACACTCGTCGCGTGGCCGTTCGGCCTCACCGACTGGAGCGGCGTCGGCGAGAGCGCCTGGTTCGGACTCGCCCTGCCCTTCCACTTCGGGCTGCCCACCTTCCCGATCAGCGCCATCGTGTCGATGTGCATCGTCGGCCTCGTGATCATGACCGAGACGACCGGCGACATCATCGCGGTCGGCGAGATCGTCGACGAGCCCGTCACCCCGCGCCGCCTCGCCGACGGCCTGCGCGCCGACGGCCTCTCGACCGTGATCGGCGGTGTCTTCAACACGTTCCCCTACACGGCGTTCGCGCAGAACGTCGGCCTGGTCAGCATCACCGGCGTGCGATCGCGCTACGTGGCGACGTTCGCCGGGGTGATCCTCGTCGTGCTCGGGCTGGTGCCGGCACTCGGCGCCGTCGTCGAGGGGGTTCCCCTGGCGGTGCTCGGCGGCGCGGGCGTGGCACTGTTCGGCATGGTCGCCGCGAGCGGCATCCGCACGCTGTCGAAGGTGAAGTTCAACAACTCGAACATCCTGATCGTCGCCGTGGCGCTGGGTGTCAGCCTGCTGCCGACCGTCAGCCCCGACATCTACGCGCAGTTCCCGACCTGGTTCACGATCGTGTTCGACTCGGGTATCAGCGCCGGGGCCCTCGTCGCGGTGCTGCTCAACCTGCTGCTCAACTCGGAGTCGCAGCAGCGGCGCCACGGCGGCGTCGACCGCGACGTGTCGGCGCACGACGCCGTCCGCGGCCCGTCCGCACCGGCGGCGGCCGACCGCGACGCCTGAGCAGCGGCTGGCGGTCAGCGGCGAGTTCGGCGCACCGGACGGTGCCGGCGACGACGCGAGGCGATCATGCTGATCAGCGCGACGAGGGCGGCGATCATCATCGCCGCTCCGAAGATCACGAGCACGGGCTGCGGATCGGTGCACGTCGGGTAGTCGACCGAGCAGACCGTGAACGGAGGCGCCTCCTGCCCCTCCGCGTCGAGCACCGCGAAGGAGGCGCGCCCCAGCGAGAAGATCGCCAGACCGAGCAGGGTCACGACGACCAGCAGGCCGGCGAAGATGCGCCGCACGATCCGGCCGTCGTCCACTGAGCTCATGACTCGAGTCTCGCGCTCGGCCCCTGTGCTGTCATCGGCCTCAGGGCGGACCCGCGATCGTTCGCGGGTCGTGCCTCGCGTGCGTGTCGCGAGCCGCGCCTCCTGCCGCTCGCGAACCGCGCCTCCTGCTGGTTCGGCGGGTTCCCGTCATCGGCGGCGGGTCAGCGCTGACCCGCCACCGATGACAGGAACCCGCCGAACCCCCTGCACCCCCGCGAACGCGCACCCGCCGAACCCCCTGCAGCCCCCGCGAACGCGAACCCGCCGAACCCTCTGGCGCCCCGCGAACGCGCACGGGCGGACGGACGCGCGGACGGCCCGCGCCCGTCGCCTAAAGTCGAACGCGCCGCATCGCGGCACCCCTCCCCCTTCTTCTCCCCAGGAGTCCTCGTGACCGCTCCCTCCCCCGCGCCCGTCGCGCGCCCGCACCGCGACGACACGGTGCTCGGCGTCCTGCGGTCACCGCGCCTCCTGACCCGGGAGGCGCTGGCCGGCATCGTCACCACGCTCGCCCTCGTGCCCGAGGTCATCTCGTTCTCGGTGATCGCCGGCGTCGACCCGATGGTCAGCCTGGTCGCCTCGATCGTGCTCGCCCTCGTCATGTCGCTGCTCGGCGGCCGCCCCGCCATGGTCACCGCCGCCGCGGGCTCGGTCGCGCTCGTCATCGCCCCGCTCGTCCGTGCGCACGGCGTCGAGTACGTGCTGCCGGCCGTGCTGCTCGCCGGCGTCATCCAGATCGCGTTCGGCACGGCGGGGCTCGCCCGGCTGATGCGGTTCATCCCGCGGTCGGTGATGATCGGCTTCGTCAACGCCCTCGGCATCCTCATCTTCATGGCCCAGGTGCCGCACCTGATCGACGTGCCGTGGATCGTCTACCCGCTGTTCGTGCTGACCATCGTGATCGTCGTGCTGCTGCCGCGCCTGACGAAGGCCGTTCCGGCGCCGCTCGTCGCCATCGTCGTCGTGACCGTGATCGTCGTCGCGGCCGGGCTCGACGTGACCACCGTCGGCGACGAGGGCGAGATGGGCGGCGGGCTGCCCGGCCTCACCCCCTGGCTCGTGCCGTTCTCGCTCGAGACGCTCGGCATCATCCTGCCGACCGCGCTCAGCGTCGCGTTCGTCGGCCTGATGGAGACCCTGCTGACCGCGAAACTCGTCGACGACATCACCGAGACGCCGTCGCGCAAGGGCAAGGAGTCGTGGGCGCTCGGCGTCGCGAACATCGCCGCGGGCGCCTACGGCGGCATCGCCGGTTGCGCGATGATCGGCCAGACCGTCGTCAACGTCAAGATCGGCCGGGCCCGCACGCGGGTGTCGACGGTCGTCGCGGGGCTGTTCCTGCTGCTGCTCGTCACCGCCCTGAGCGAGGTGATGGCGCGCATCCCCATGGTCGCGCTGGCCGCCGTGATGATGATCGTCGCGATCTCGACGGTGGACTGGCACAGCGTCCGGCCGTCGACGCTGCGGCGCATGCCGATCCCCGAGACGCTCGTCATGGTCGTCACCGTCGCGGTCGTCGTCGCGACCGACAACCTGGCGCTCGGCGTCGCGGTCGGCGTGCTGCTCGCCATGGTGCTGTTCGCGCGGCGGATCGCGCACGTGATCCGGGTCGAGCGGACGGTCGAAGGAGGCGCGGCGAGCGCCGACGGCATCGGGCTCAGCAGTGCAGGGCCCGGCAACGCAGGGCCCGGCAGCGCGGGGCCCGGCGACGCAGGGCCCGGCAGCGCAGGGCCCGGCAGCGCGGGGCCCGGCAACGCGGGGCCCGGGAGCGGGGCCTCGGTCCGTTACGACGTGATCGGACCGCTGTTCTTCGGCAGCAGCAACGACCTCGTCGAGCACTTCTCGTACGCCGACGATCCGGCACGGGTGACGATCGACCTGACCCGCGCCTCCGTCTGGGACGCCTCGAGCGTCGCCGCACTCGACGCCGTCGGCACGAAGTACGCCGCGCACGGGGTGGAGGTCGAGTTCGTCGGGCTCGACGACCGCAGCAGCGCGTTCCACGGGCGGCTGACGGGCCGGCTCGGGAGCTGAGCCTGGGCTGCGCGCGGGCTCGAGGGGCTGCGGCGGGCGGCGAGCGAGGTTCGGCGGGTTCGTGTCATCGGGGGCGGGTCAGCGCTGACCCGCCGAGGATGACGGGAACCCGCCGAACCCCTTGGGAGGTACGGAGCGCGGGGCTGCCGGAGAGCGGGGCGGGCGCAGAGCGCGGGGCGGGCGCGGAGCGGGGCTGGCGCGCAGCGGGGCTACGCGCGGCGGCGGCGAAGCTCTCGGCGGAGGGCCCGGCGCTCGCGCCACGACGGCGGGGGCGGTAGCACCTCCGCGGCCTCGCGCGCACGACGCTCGGCGCGCCGCCGGTGCCAGGCCAGCACCTCGGCGTCGACGTCGCGCGTCGGCGTCACCACGGGAGGTCCGCCGCGCAGCTGCCGCCGCGCCTCGACGATCCGCGCGTTGTAGTCGTCGACGTGCGCACGCACCGCGGCCTCGGCGAACAGCCCGTCGAGGGTCTGCTCGAACGACGCGTGCTCCGTCCGCAACGACAGCGCAGGAGGCGCGAGCCCGGTCAGCCCCTCCCTCTCGATCAGGCCCCGGATCCACCAGTCGGGGTCGACCGTGTCACCGGCCAGACCGGGCAGCGGCTTGCCGGCCAGCGGCAGGTCGTCGAAGTCGCCGCGCGCGATCGCCTGGTCGATGGCCGTGCGGGCCCAGGCGCGCATCTCGGCCGCGGTGCGGTTGTCGGTCGGAGCGTCGGCGGCGGGAGCCGCGCCGTCGGTGCGGTAGCGGGCCGCGGCCACGCGGGGGTCGTTCGCCGCGCCTCCTGCCCGACCCGCGCCTCCTGCATCGCCGGGTTCGGTTCGCCGTTCCATGCGCGCGAGAGTACGCCGCGCCTCCTGAACCGGGACGCCGAGGAGGCGCGGGTCGGGGGACGCCGAGGAGGCGCGGGTCAGGCCCGGGGGTCGTGGACGGCGGCCCCATGGGGCACCCGCCGCGCGAGCACTCCGGCGAGGAGCAGCACGATCACTCCGGCGGCCGGCATGACGAGCAGACCCCAGCGCAGCGAGGTCGCATCGGCGATCAGCCCCACCAGCGGCGGCGAGAACAGGAACCCGAGACGCATCAGCCAGCTCAGCAGCGTCAGACCGGTGCCACGACGGAAGCCGGGCAGCTGGTCGGCGGCATGCATCGCTCCGGGGATGAGCGTCGCCACGCCGAAACCGGCCGCACCGAAGCCGATGATCGTGCCGGGGATCGACGGGAACGCCAACGCGAGCCCCGTGCCGACCGCGACCAGCACGCCGCCGATCCGGGCGACGGTGCGCTGCCCCAGCCGGTCGACCATGACGTCGCCGACCAGCCGGCCGATCAGCTGCATGCCCGCGAGCGACACGAATCCGAGCGACGCGATCGTGATGCTCGCCCCCAGCGAGCCCGAGAGGTAGACGGCGGCCCAGGTGTTGCCGGCGTCCTCGACGATGGCCGCGCCCATGGAGACGAGCACGAGGGCGGCCAGCACGGCCACCGTGCCGAAGCGGAGGGCGGAGCGGCCGGCGACCGCGGCGACCGACGCGACGGACGGGTTCGACTCGACCCGCGCCTCCTCGGCTGCTGCGGCGCTCGTCGCTCCGGTGTTCGCCGCGCCCGTGCCGGCTGCCCGGCCGTCGGCTGCGCTCGTGTCGGATGCCTCGGCGTCTGCCGCCTCGCTCTCGTCGGTCGGCTCGGGGCCGGCGAGCATCGAGCGGTACGAGAGCAGCGCGACGACGCAGAACAGCGCGGCCGAGACCGACAGGTGCACGGGGGTGGGGATGCCGAGCCCCGCGGCCGCACCGCCCATCAGGCCGCCGATGACGGCTCCGACGCTCCACGCGGCGTGGAACGAGTTGAGGATCGATCGCCCGTAGCGCCGCTGCACCCGCAGGCCGTGCGAGTTCTGGGCGACGTCGGTGATGGCGTCCATCGCTCCGGCGAGGAAGAGACCCGCGGCCAGCAGCGCCCACGACGGCGCGACACCTGCGGTGAGGACTCCGAGACCGGTGATGATCGTGCCGACCACGGCGACCCGCGACGACCGGAACCTGCGGATCAGCAGCCCCGCCGCCAGCCCGGCCACGATCGCCCCGAGCGGGAACGCCGCCACGGCCACCCCGAACTCGGCGTTCGACAGCCCGAGCCCGTCTTTGATCGCCGGGTACCGCGGCAGCAGGTTCGCGAAGATCGCGCCGTTCGTCAGGAACAGCAGCGACACCGCCCAGCGCGCACGCTGGATGTCGCGAGGGACCGGGGGTCGAGACGTCGTCGTGCTCATGGGGGCTTCCGGGTGCGGGGTGCGGGTGCGGGGTGCGGGGTGGGGGTGCGGGGTGCGGGGTGCGGGGTGCGGGGGCGCGGGGTAGCGCGCTGTGTACGAACGTACATTAGCGGCGAAGAACCCCGTTCGCGAAGATGAACCGCGATATATCGTGGTTCATCTTCGCGAACGGGGTTCATGGGCACGCGCCGTCGCGACGCAGGCCGAGGAGGCGCGGGTCGGGAGGCGCGGACCGGCTGCGGCTAGAGCGTCGCGGCCGCAGGGTCCCAGCTCTCGGGCAGGGGCGCGGGCTTCGCCACGCTCGACGCCACGTCGACGACGGCGCCGCTCTCGGCCGCCTCCGACACGGCGAGCAGCACGTCGAGCACGTGCGCCGCGACCGCGCCGCTGGCCCGCTCGCTCTCGCCCCCGCGGATCGCCCGGGCCAGGTCGAGCACGCCCGACCCCCGACCGTACGTCGACCCGACGGCGGTGAGCGTCTCGGGCTCGTCGTGGCCGAAGCGCCAGAGCGTCGAGTCGCCCTCGAACATGTTCGGGTCGGGCAGCACGATGGTGCCCTCGGTGCCGCTGATCTCGACGAAGCCCGCCCGGGGCAGCGCGTTCTGGAACGAGAAGGTCGACTGCGCCGACTGCCCGCCCTCGAACTGGATCAGGGCCGCGTGGTGCGTCGGCACCTCGACGGGGAACGTCTGCCCGGCACGCGGACCGCTGCCGATGGTGCGCGTGTCGAACGACTTCGACGACACGGCGCTCACCCTGCTGGCCGAGCCGAAGGCGTGCACCAGCGTGCTGACGTAGTACGGACCCATGTCGAACAGGGGGCCCGCGCCGACGGCGAACAGGAAGTCGGGGTTGGGGTGCCACGACTCGGGGCCGGGCACGTGGAACATCGTCGTCGCCGAGAGCGGCTCGCCGATGTCGCCGCGGGCGATGGCCCGCATGGCCGACTGGATGCCGGCGCCGAGCACCGTGTCGGGTGCGCACGCGACGCGCACGCCGGCGGCGTCGGCCGCAGCCAGCAGGTCGCTGCCCGACTGGTGGTCGAGGGCCAGGGGCTTCTCGCTCCACACGTTCTTGCCGGCGGCGATGATCTGACGACCGACCTCGGCGTGCACGGCCGGGATGGTCAGGTTGACGACGATCTCGATCTCGTCGATCGCGAGCAGCTCGTCGACCGTGCCGTGCCCGGGCACGCCGTACGTCTCGGCCTGGCTGCGAGCGCGATCGAGGTCGAGGTCGGCGACGAAGAGCACCTTCAGGTCGGCGAACTTCGTCATGTTCTCGAGGTAGGTGCCGCTGATGACACCCGCGCCGATGACGCCGACGCCGACGGGCCCCGAACCGCGGGCGGCCGACGAGGCCGACGAGGAGGCGGCGGCGGCGGACGAGGAGGCGGATGCGGCGCTCACGCGGTGGCCTCCGTGTCGTTCTCGGCGAGCCACGCGTACGACGCGGCGATGCCCTCGAACACGTCGCCCGAGTAGGCGTCGAACTCGACGACCCGGAGGGCGTGCGGTGCGGCGGCGAGGATCGCGCGCACATCGACGTCGCCCTGCCCGGCCGGGGTCTGGTTCTCGAATGCGGCGGCCAGCGCCTCCGGCACGATCAGTGCGCTCTCGCTGCTCGGCAGGGCCGTGGCGATGTCGCCGCTGACCTTGCCGTCCTTGATGTGCAGGAACTGAACGCGGTCGCCGAGCGACTTCAGCACGGCGGGGGTGTCGGCGCCGCCGACGGTGGCCCAGAAGGTGTCGAGCTCGAGCACGACGGAGGGCGAGAGCAGCTCGACGAAGAGGTCGTAGACGGGGCGGCCGTCGACCTTGTTCGTGAACTCCCACTGGTGGTTGTGGTACCCGAAGCGGAGCCCGTGACCGGCGGCCTCGTCGGCGAGCACGTTGACGCGCTCGGCGATCGCCTTGACGTCGTCGGCGGTCTGCCAGCGGTCGCTCGGGATGAACGGGTCGATGACGGTCTCGAGACCGATCTCCTTCGCGGCGTCGAAGACGCGCTGCGAGTCGTCGGCGTCGATCACGGCGCTGTGACCGGTCGGCGCCGTGACACCGGCCGCGGTCAGCGCGGCGGCGATGTCGGTGGGGTTGTCGGCGAAGCCGTACGGCTCGACCTTCGTGAAGCCGATCTCGGCCAGACGGGCGACACTGCCCGGCAGGTCGGCGGAGATCGCGTCGCGCACGCTGTAGAGCTGGACTGAGGGTGAGCTGCTCATGGGGATACTCCTTCGTTCCGGTGGTCCGATGTGAACGCCGGACACCATTCAACTACTTCTGTCGACGCACATGCAAAAGGTGTTCGATCATCGGCGGCCGGTTTTCGCAGCCGAGGAGGCGCGGGTGCAGAGCCGAGGAGGCGCGGGTCGGCTGCACCGCGCCTCCTGCACCCGCTCGCACCGCGCCTCCTGCCGATCCGGGCCGCGACTCCGAACCACCGGGCATGACGACCACCGCGAGCGCCACCCGCGAGATCACGACCACCGCGCCGCTGCACCGCGCCTGGGAGATCGGCACCCCGCTCGACCCCGTGGGCTTCTACCCGAAGTGGGGACCGCTGCCCGAGGTGCAGGCCGTGCACGGGCAGACCGGCGGGTGGGACGCACCCGGTCAGACGCGCCTCCTCGAGCTCTCGGGCGGCGGGTCGGTGCGCGAGACCGTCACCCGGGTCGACACGCCCTCGCTCTTCATCTACGACCTGACCGACTTCCGCGGGCCGCTCGAGAAGCTCGTCTCGGGCGGCCGGGCCGCCTGGCGCTACATGCCCGACGGCGACGGGACGCGCGTGCGCTGGCGATACTCGTTCACCGCGAAACCGGGCGCGGGGGCGATCGTGCGCGGCATCGTGCGCTTCGCCTGGGGGCCCTACATGACCCGCGTACTGACGGGCATCGGCGCCGAGCTCGACCGCGTGGGCGTCGAGCGCTGATCGCGGCCTGACCAGGACTTTGCACGCTCTGCAGCTTCACAGGAGCGTGGCGGCTGCTTGGCGGCACGCCCACAGCGGACTCTCACGTAGATTCGTCTCGGGAGTCATCCCGACGGTCGACGCAACCCTGCTCACCGACCGCCAACGCGCCTCACAGCCCCAGCCCGAAACCCGGAGCCCAACCCCGTGAACATATCGCTGACCACCTGGCTCATCACCATCGCGGTGACGATCGCCTTCTTCGTCTACGAGTTCTTCACCCATGTGCGCAAGCCGCACGAGCCCACGATCGGCGAGTCCGCCCGCTGGTCGGCCTTCTACATCGGCCTGGCGCTGCTGTTCGGCGTCGGCATCGGCGTCACGAACGGCTGGGGCTACGGCGGCGAGTACTTCGCCGGCTACCTGACCGAGAAGGCGCTGTCGATCGACAACCTCTTCGTGTTCCTGCTGATCATGACCGGGTTCGCCATCCCGCGGATGTACCAGCAGAAGGTGCTGATGATCGGCATCGTCATCGCGCTCATCATGCGCGCGGGCTTCATCGCCGCCGGCGCCGCCCTGATCGAGAACTTCTCGTGGGTCTTCTACATCTTCGGTGCGCTCCTGTTCGTGCTCGCCTACCAGCAGCTCAAGGGCGACCACGGCGGGAACGCCGCCGACAACATGTTCGTCCGCATCGCGCGCCGCATCCTGCCGGTGCACGACGACTTCAACGGTGACAAGTTCACCGTCAAGATCTCGGGCAAGCGCTTCGTCACCCCGCTGCTGCTCTGCGTCATCGCCATCGGCTTCGTCGACCTGGTGTTCGCGCTCGACTCGATCCCCGCGATCTACGGTCTGACCAATGAGGCGTACATCGTCTTCACCGCCAACGCCTTCGCGCTGATGGGTCTGCGCCAGCTGTACTTCCTGATCGGCGGTCTGCTCGAGCGTCTCGTGTACCTGTCGCAGGGTCTCGCCGTCATCCTCGCGTTCATCGGCGTGAAGCTCGTCTTCCACGCCCTGCACGTCAACGAGGTGCCTTTCATCAACGGCGGCGAGCCGATCCTCGCGGTGCCCGAGATCCCGATCTGGTTCTCGCTGCTCTTCATCGGCGCGACCATCACGGTCGCGACGGTCGCCAGCCTCGCGAAGACCCGCGGCGACAAGAACAAGAACGACCGCGCGACCGTCGAGGGCGAGCCGGTCACGCGTGCCACCGACGACGCGAACGACAAGGGTGCGGGTCGCCACTGACCCCGCTCGTGATCCCGTGACGCCGAGGAGGCGCGGGTCGGCTGGTGCCGGCACCGCGCCTCCTTCGTGTGTGCGGGGTGCGTGGCGCCGCCAGCACGCCAGGTTGTGGACACGACGCCGGGTTTAAGAGTGGCGTCGTGTCCATCTTCTGGCGCGGTGGCGCTGGGCGGGAACGGGAGGGTGCGGCGGGTCGGTGTCATCGGGGGCGGGTCAGCGCTGACCCGCCGCGGAGGACACGAACCCGCCGCAGGGGCGGCGGGCGCAGCATGCCGATGGTGCAGGAGGCGCGGGTCGGCAGGCGCGGGCGGGCCACGCCGCCAGCACGCCAGGTTGTGGACACGACGCCGGGTTTAAGAGTGGCGTCGTGTCCATCTCCTGGCGCGGTGGCGCTGGGCGGGCCACGCCGCCACGGACTCGACACCCCGCCACGAGAAACGGTGGCGGGGTGTCGAGACGGTGGCGGGATGGCCGGGCAGGAGGCGCGGGTCGGCCGGTGCGGGCGGGCCGCGCCGCCAGCACGCCAGGTTGTGGACACGACGCCGGGTTTGAGAGTGGCGTCTTGTCCAGCTCCTGGCGCGGTGGCGGGATGGCCGGGCAGGAGGCGCGGGTCAGCGGGCGCGGGTGCGGAGCAGCTGCTCGTGCAGCTCGGCGGCGACCGCGTGCGGCTCGGGGGTGAGGACGGTCACGGGATCGGCGTCGGCGATCTCGATGACGACCCACGCGCCTCCTCGGAGCCGGCGGCGGTGGTCGACCGGGCTGACGGCCACGCTCAGGAGGCGCGCGACGGGCCATTCGGCGGGTGCCGTCCCCCGGAGGCGCGCGGTCGGACCGGGCACGTACCGCAGGCGCCGGTCGGACAGGGCGAACGAGCCCGGGTGACCCGCACCACCGGTCGGGAGGATCCACGCGGCGGACGTCCCCCACAGCATCCGCTCGCCCGGCTCGACGGGAAGGGTGCGCCAGGCGCCGACCTGCCGGAACTCGACGAGCTGCGTGATGAAGAGGCCGGCGAGGCAGACGAGCATGCCCCACAGGAGCAGATCGGCGGGGGTGCGGTCGTCGTCGAGCAACCTCGCCGGCGCGTAGAGACCCATCAGGACGACCGGCAGCAGGAGCTGCCACAGGGCGGCACGGCGGAGGCGCCCCTCGGACGTGCTGCGCGGCGGGTCGAGGGGGCGGCGGGTCGCACGCGTCGTCGTGCTCATGAGGGGACCCTAGCGGGCTGGCCCGGAACGGGAGGGTGCGGCGGGTCGGTGTCATCGGGGGCGGGTGCCTGCGCGGGTGCAGACACGGGTGCGGCGGGTCGATGTCATCGGGGGCGGGTGCCTGCGCGGGTGCGGCGGGTCGGTGTCATCGGGGGCGGGTCAGCGCTGACCCGCCGCGGAGGACACGAACCCGCCGCAGGGGCGCGCAGCACGCCGATGGTGCAGGAGGCGCGGGCCGGCAGGAGCGCTCGGGTACCGTTGTCTCGACCGCTGGGAGGCGACGTGCTGGCTCGACAGGAACGCATGCTGCGTGCCGTCCTGTCCACCTCGGTCGGGGTGCTCGTCACGGCGACCGCCCACTCGCTCGGCGGGGGCGCGTTCCCGCCGCCGCTCCTCCTCGCGCTCGTGTTCGTCGCAGGCGTGCTCGGCTGCTTCGCCGCCGGCGGTCGCCGCGTCGCCCTGCCGAACCTCGTCGTCGCGATCGGCCTGCTGCAGGGGCTGCTGCACGTCGTCTTCTCGCTCGGGCACGGCTCGGTCGGGCACGGCTCGCTCGGGCACGGCTCGCTCGGGCACGGTTCGGTCGGCGTCGACCCGACCAGCGCCTCCTCGGCCGGGTCCACCGGTCACGGCGCGCACGCGCACCTCGTCACGATGCCCGACGTGGCGGCCGCATCCGGAGACATGGGCGCCATGCCATCGGGGACGATGCTCTGGGCGCACGTCGTCGCGGGCGTCGTCACGATCATCGCGCTGCGTCTCGGGGCCTCGGCCGTGCGACAGCTGGCTCGCAGCGTCGCCGTCACGGTCGGCACCGCGATCGCGACGTCGCACCTCGGTCGCCTCGTCACGGCGCTGATCACCGCTCTGGTCGCGGCGCTCGCGTCGGCGATCACGGCGCTCGTCGATCCGGTCGCGCTGGTCCGTCGTCGACACCGCCTCGTCAGGGAGTCCGTCTGGGCCGCCTGCCGCCGGGCGTCGTCGCTGCTCGGCACGACGCGGGGGCTGCGGGGCCCTCCGGTCGGGGTGCTCGCCCACTGACCGCGCGGGTCGCCTGACTCGCGTGGTCCCGGCGTGCCGCCGCCCCGTCCGGGTGCGGCCGCGCCGGACGACCGCACCCCGGGGATCACCCCGCCCGTTCGAAGGACCCGCTCCGCCATGCGCTCGCGCACCCAGAACCGCCACGACTCTCATCTCGACTCCGTCGCCCGAACCGCCCGAACCGCCCGCGCCTCCCGCGCCTCCTCGGCATCCCGCTCCCGTCCGTTCGCCGCGGCGCTCGTCGCCGGCGCCGCCGGGCTCGCCCTCGCCGTCGGCATCCCGATGTCGGCCTCGGCGCACGTCGAGCTCGAGTCCTCGTCGACCGCGCCGGCCACGCTCAGCGTGCTGACCTTCGCCGTCGGGCACGGCTGCGAGGGCTCGCCGACGACCTCGCTCGCGATCGAGCTGCCCGCCGGCGTCCAGTCGGTCACCCCCACCGTGAAGCCCGGCTGGACCATCACCGAGTCCGCCCCGCCCGCCGACCCGACCGTGCTCGAGGCGACGACCGTGACGTACACGGCCGACACCCCGCTGCCCGACGGGTTCCGCGACACGGTCGAGATCTCGGCGCTGCTGCCGGTCGACGGGCAGGCGGGCGACCTCGTCGCGTTCCCGACCGTGCAGACCTGCGAGTCGGGGTCGTACGCGTGGAGCGAGCTGCCCTCCTCCGACCCCGACGACCCCGAGCCGGACGAACCGGCGCCCGCGCTGGTGCTGACGGACGCCGCCTCAGGCGCGGGCGCGACGGACTCGGCGGACGGGTCGGCCACGACGGCCACCGCCTCCGACGCC
This sequence comes from Frigoribacterium sp. CFBP9030, assembly GCF_034045195.1. Classification (NCBI taxonomy): domain Bacteria; kingdom Bacillati; phylum Actinomycetota; class Actinomycetes; order Micrococcales; family Microbacteriaceae; genus Frigoribacterium; species Frigoribacterium sp. CFBP9030. Next base: position 294,667 of record NZ_JAXCWG010000004.1, on the reverse strand, counting down.
ACCTCCGCCGCGCCGGTCGACGACACCGCCCGTCTGCTCGGGCTCGCCGGTCTCGCCGTCGGGGTCGTCGCCGTCGTGCTGCTGACCATCGGCCTCCGTCGCCAGCAGGAGGCCCGTCGATGAGCGGCCCCACGCACGACACCGCCGCACCGGACATCGCGGGGAGCCGAGGAGGCGCGGGTCGGCCCCCGCAGTCACCCCGCGACTCCGAGGCGGTCGCGACGGACCACTCGACGGACGGGGGCTCCGCGGCCGACGCGACCCGCACCTCCTCGGCTTCGCGCCCTGCCGCACCGCGCCGCGGCTGGTTCGCGCCGATGCTGCTGCGGCTGCACTTCTTCGCGGGGGTGCTGGTCGGGCCGTTCATCCTCGTGGCGGCGCTGACCGGGGCCGCCTACGCGCTGACCCCGTCGATCGAGCGGGTCGTGTACGCCGACGAGCTCACGGTGCCTGCTGCGAGCGCCGAGGCACCCGCGCTGCCGCTCGCCGACCAGATCGAGGCCGCCGAGCGGGTGGTGGGCGACGACGGGGCGCTGGTCGCGGTGCGGCCCGCTCCCGAGGCGGGCGACACGACGCGGGTCATGTTCACGGGCGACGACCTGATCGAGAGTCAGACCCGGGCGATCTTCGTCGACCCGGCGACCGCCGAGGTGCGGGGCGATCTGCCGGTGTACGGGACGAGCGGGGCGCTGCCGCTGCGGACCGCGGTGAGCGACTTCCACCGCAGTCTCGGGCTCGGCGACGCCGGTCGGCTGTACAGCGAGCTGGCCGCCAGCTGGCTCGGCGTAGTCGTCGTCGCGGGCGGGGCGCTGTGGCTGGTGCGGTGGCGGGCGGCCCGTCGGCGGGCGCGTCCGGCGGATCGCGCCCGGGCACGACGCGGCATGCTGCGGCCTGAGACCGGTTCGACCGGTTACCGTCGCATCTTCTCGTGGCATGCGTCGACGGGGATCTGGCTGCTCGTCGGGGCGCTGTTCCTCTCGGCGACGGGCATCACGTGGTCGCAGTTCGCGGGCGAGAACGTGACCGGGTTGCGGTCGGCGCTCAGCTGGTCGAACCCCGCGCTGACGACGGCGCTGCCCGCTGACGGTGCGGAGTCGGGTGCTGGGGCCGGGTCGGGGTCCGGGTCGTCTGCGGCGGACGCGGCCGATGTCGCGGCCGACCCGCACGCCGGACACCACGGAGCCGAGGAGGCGCCGGTCGCCGACGCGGATCCCGCCGACTTCGACGCCGTGCTCGCCGTCGCCCGGACCGTCAACGTGAACACCGGACTGGTCGAGATCAAGCCGCCCGCCGACGCCGCGAGCGCCTGGACGGTCACCGAGATCCAGCGCAGCTTCCCGACCGAGGTCGACGCCGTGGCGGTGGACGGGTCGACGCTCGAGGTGGTCGGACGCACCGACTTCGCCGACTACCCGATCATGGCGAAGCTCGCGCGCTGGGGAGTCGACACCCACATGGGCTCGATGTTCGGCCTGGCGAATCAGCTGCTGCTCGCCGTCACGGCGCTCGGCATCGCGGCGATGGTCGTGTTCGGGTACCTCATGTGGTGGAAGCGGCGGCCGACGCGCGGTGCGCGGGTGGGTGCTGCGCCGGCCGGGGCGCTGACGCGTGCGCCGTGGTGGGGTGTCGCGCTGGTGCTCGCGGTCGGAGGAGTGCTGGCGCTGTTCCTGCCGTTGCTCGGGGTGTCGCTGGTCGTGTTCGTGGTCGGCGACGCGCTCTGGATGGCGAGTCGGCACTGATCCCCGACCCGCGCCTCCTCGGCTCGGCGCAGCGCTGACGACTCGAGGAGGCGCGGGTCGCGACCGCCGCCGCCCGGATCTGTGCAAATCGCGACCGCGCGCGGCTGCTCCGGCGGGCCGAACCCGACCTGTGCACGCTCACGCACTGCGAAGAACCGGGCTATGACGCCCCGAACCGCCGGAACGGTCGCGATTTGCACACCCCGGCAGGCGCGCCATGCTGTACCCGACAACCCGTGCACCCGACCACCCCGCGCCCCCGCGCACCCCCGCGCACCCTCGACGTCAGGACCGAGCATGCCCCGCACGAACACCGCCGCGTTCCTGCGCTCACCGCGCACCCCGTTCGAGGTCGGCCCGGCCGCCCTGCCCGAGCCGGCTCCCGACGAGGTGGTCGTCCGGGTGCGCGTCGTCGCCGTGAACCCGCTCGACTGGGTGGTGCAGGGCACCGGCCAGCTGACGTACCGCTGGCTCGCGCATCCCGCGGTGCTCGGCACGGACGTCGCGGGCGAGGTGGTCGCGATCGGCTCGAATGTGACGCGGCTCGTGGTCGGCGACCGGGTCGCGGGGCTGGCGACCGGCACCGACAAGGGTCGCGATTCGACGCGTGAGGGGGCGTTCCAGCACTACACGGCGCTGCTCGAGCGGCTGACGACGGTGATCCCCGACGGGCTGTCGTTCGAGCGGGCCGCGGTGCTGCCGCTCGGGGTGTCGACCGCGGCGTGCGCGCTGTTCCAGGAGCGGCACCTGGGGCTGCGACTCCCGCCGACATCCCGAGGAGGCGCGGCGCAGGCCGAACGCGACCCCTCACCCACCCGCGGAGGCGCGGCGCCGGCCGAGCGCGAGGTCGTCGTCGTCTGGGGCGGCTCGTCGAGCGTCGGGATGAACGCGGTGCAGCTGGCGACGGCGGCCGGCTACGACGTGCTGAGCACCGCGTCGGCCGTGAACGCCGAGACCGTGCGGGAGCTCGGAGCGACCCACGTCTACGACTACCGCGACCCCGAGGTGGTCGACAAGCTCGTCGCGGTGATCGCGGGTCGCACCGTCGCGGGGGCGGTCGCGATCGGCGCCGGCTCGACCGAGGCGTGCATCCGCCTGCTGGCCCGCACAGGAGGGACGCGCCTCGCGATCGCGAGCACCCCCGTGTCGCTCGCCGAGGTCGCGGCCGGCCGGAGGCTCATCCCGTCGGCCCTGCCGACCTTCGCGCGCCTCGGGCTGGCGACGGCGCGCTCGGCGCTGGCCGCGCGGCAGGCGGGGGTGACGGCGCGGTTCATCTGGGGCAGCAGCCTGCGCGACGACGACCTCGGCGAGCGGCTCTGGGGCGAGGTGCTGCCCCGCGGTCTCGCCGACGGTTCGCTGCGTCCGATGCCGGAGGCGCTGGTCACCGGAGAAGGACTCGCCGCGATCCAGGGCGCGGTCGACCGCCAGCGGGCCGGCGTCTCGGCGCAGAAGCTCGTCGTCCGCCTGTAGAGCCGGGCCGAGGAGGCGCGGGTCGAGCCGACACCGCACTCACCGCGGGGCGAAGGTGCTGGCGCGCGTCCACCGGTGCTCACTCACGCCGGCCAGACGTCGGGCTCGGGGGCACAGCGGGCGATCAGCGCGCGGATCTCGCGGTCGTGCTGCACCGCCCAGGCGACCGCCGAGTCGAGGCTCCCCGCAGTGTGCAGCCAGGGGCGGCGCCCGCCGTCGTCACGGCAGTGCGCGTAGACGTCGAACGCGTACCCCCCGAGCACCGGGCGCATCCTGACGAAGCCGAGCGGCGCAGCCGCACCCTGCCGGATCAGCCAGAGCCCCTGCCCTCCCGGCATGGGCGGGATCGCATAAGGATGCTCGTGCGGCCGCTTCGCGAGCGCGGCGGCGGCGTTGACGAACGACGACTGGACTCCCATGCGAGCCGACGCTAGGCGAGACCTCCGACACCGGAGACCTCGGCAGCACTCACCCCTGTCGCGTGTTCCACCGGGGGTTCTTCTTGTTGATCACGTACACGCGGCCGCGGCGGCGCACCACCTGCGACCCCGGGATCGCCTTCAGAGCCTTGAGCGAGTTGCGGACCTTCACCGTGCCTCCTTCATCAGCGTCCCCAGCTTGTTACTGAGAACAGTTATCACTTAGCTTAGGGGCATGATCGAACCGCTGCCCACCCCTCGGCTCTCGCGACACCGGGGAGTCGTCCTCGTCGGCGGCCAGAGCCCAGCCCTCGTCGGACGCCTCGCCGACGAGCTCGCCGGCCCCGCCAGCCGACGACTCTCCACCGAGCGCGAGCGCCAGCCCGAGCCCCGACCCGACCTCGACCCCGACCTAGGCCCCAGTCCCGACCCGCACACCGCCGTCGACACCGTCCACCGCCTCGCGCTCGACCTCGCCCACGACGGCGCCGCGGTCGACATCGTCGCCTCGGTCGAACCCGGCACCCCGCTGCGGCCCACCGGGCTGATGCTCGGCGCGCTGCTCGACGCCGATCTGGGGCTGCCCGACGGCCGGTCGCTGTTGCAGCACGTCGTCTCCGTCGTCAGCGCGGTCGACCTCGCCGAGCTGGTGCTGGGCGGTGTCGACGACCGGTTCCGCGCCGCCGAGCACGTCGTCGAACTGGTCGAGTACGCAACCGTCGTCGCCCTCGCCGACACGGACGCCGTGCCCGCCGCCGACCGCCGGACGCTCGAGCGGCTGCTGGCGAGGCTCGCACCCGAGGCGGCGGTGCTGCCCGTCGACGAGGTGACCCGCACCTCCTTGGCGACCCGAGGAGGCGCGGCGCACCTCGGCAGCGCAGCCGGCTGGATGCAGGCCCTCTCGGAGCACACCCCCGACCTCGCCCACGACGGGACGATCACGACCTACGTCTACCGCGACGAGCGCCCGTTCCACCCCGAGCGCCTCGCCGCCGTCGTCGAGCGCACCTTCGCGCCGGGGGCCGTGGGGACGGTGCTGCGATCGCGCGGGTTCACCCAGTTCGCCACGCGGTGCGACCGGGTCGGGTCGTGGTCGAGCGTCGGGCAGATGCTGAGCCTCGACCCCACGTCGAGTCCGTCGTGGCACCCCGACTCGCCGCACGGTCAGCAGATCGCGTTCTTCGGTCTGGATCTCGACGTGGCGACGATCCGTCGTGAGCTCGACTCGTGCCTCCTGAGCGACGCCGAACTGCTGCGGGATCCGGCCGAATGGCGGGACTTCGTCGACCCGTTCCCGGTCTGGGCCGCCGGCTGAGGCCGAGGTAGGGCGGGGTCTACGGCTGCACCGGGTCGCTCCACGTGGGGAAAGGCTCATGCTCGCCCGGCAGGGACTCCTCAGGGAACGGAGTCACGTCCCGCTTGCCGATCGCTAGTCGCAACTCGCCCGCGTCGTTCGTCCAGTACAGCTCGCTATACACGACCAACGAGTACTGCCCGTTGTCACGCACCGTGTACGTCAGCCACCACCCATCACCGGTGTCGGCGCGCACCTCGCTCTTCGTGTCACTCTCGCGGGTGCCGTACTTCCAGCCCTTCTCATCGAAGTACGAGCTCATCGGCTCGAGATTGGCGACCGCACCACTGGCACCCTCCGGCCGAAGCGTCCGACCCACACGGAAGTAATAGCTCTTGTCACCATCGGCCCCCGGTAATGGCTCACCGAACGACCCCGGACCGCCCGCGCTCGGCAGCACATCCCCGCCGTTCCACCGCCACGCATCATCCGACACCTGCAGCTGCGCCTCGTCGAGCACGGACTCGATCTCCGAGTACCGCTTAGCCGCGAGCCCGAACTCCTCCTCCAGCGACAGCTCCGCCACCTCTGCCTGCGTCAACCCTGCCGCATCGCGAGGCTCGCCGCCGACGGCAGATCCCGCCCCGGAGGTGCACCCCGCCACCGCGAACACCGCCACCACCGACAGCACCACGGCTCGAAGAACACCCCCAAATCTGATCATGATCTACGGCTGAACCGGATCGCTCCACGACGGGAACGGCGAGTACTCACCCGGCACGGACTCCTGCGGGAAATCGGCCGGGTCACGATCGGCGATCGCCGAGAACAACGCACGCGAGTCGTTCGTCCAGAACGGCTCGCTGTACACGGCGAGGGAGTACTGGCCGTTCGGACGAACCGTATAGGTGACCCACCACCCGTCACCGCTGTCGGCTCTCGCCTCGAAATTGCGGCCGATCTCGCGACTACCCGACTCCCAGCCCTTCTCGTCGAAATACGCGATCATCGGATCGAGATCCGCCCGCTCACCCTCGGCACCCTCCGGCTCGAGAATCCTCCCCGCTGTGAAGAAGTACGAGTTGTCATCGTCCGCACCAGGCAGCGCCTCGCCGAACGCGTCGGCCCCCGCTGCGACAGGAAGCACGTCACCACCGTTCCAGAACCATGAGCCGTCCGAGAGCTGCACCTGCGCCTCCTCGAGCACGCCCTGCATCTCGACATACCGCTCAGCCGCCAGCCCGAACTCGTCCTCCAGCGTCATCCCAGCCACCTCCGACTGAGTCATCCCCGCGGCATCCCGTGCATCCTCGCTCGCCGACCTCTCCCCGGAGGCGCACCCCGCCACCGCGAGCACCATCACCACTGACAGCACCACAGCTCGAAGAACACCCCCAGGTCGCGTCACGATCTACGGCTGAACCGGGTCGCTCCACGTGGGGAAAGGCTCATGCTCGCCCGGCACGGACTCCTCAGGGAACGGAGTCACGTCCCGCTTGCCGATCGCTAGTCGCAACTCGCCCGCGTCGTTCGTCCAGTACAGCTCGCTATACACGACCAACAAGTACTGCCCGTTGTCACGCACCGTGTACGTCAGCCACCACCCATCACCCGTGTCAGCGCGCACCTCGCTTTTCGTGCCGCTCTCGCGGGTGCCGTACTTCCACCCCTTCTCATCGAAGTACGAGCTCATCGGCTCGAGACCAGCGACCGCACCACTGGCACCCTCCGGCCGAAGCGTCCGACCCACACGGAAGTAATAGCTGTTGTCACCATCGGCCCCCGGTAATGGCTCACCGAACGACCCCGGACCGCCCGCGCTCGGCAGCACATCCCCGCCGTTCCACCGCCACGCATCATCCGACACCTGCAGCTGCGCCTCTTCGAGCACGGACTCGATCTCCGAATACCGGTCCGCAGCCAACCCGAACTCGTCCTCCAGCGACATCCCAGCGACCTCTGCCTGCGTCAACCCCGCCGCGTCCCGTGCATCCTCGCCTGTCGACCCCGCCCCGGAGGCGCACCCCGCCACCGCGAGCACCGTCACCACTGACAGCACTACGGCTCGAAGAACACCCCCAGGTCTGATCATGAACTAAGGCTGAACCGGATCGCTCCACGAGGGGAATAGTTCGTATTCGCCCGGCACAGACTCGCGCGGAAACGGTGTCACGTCCCGCTTGCCGATCGCCAGACGCAGCTCACTCGAGTCGTTCGTCCAGAACACCTCGCTGTACACATCCACCGTGTACTGCCCGTTAGGTCGAACCGTGTACATGACCCACCACCCGTCACCGGTGTCGGCCCTGGCCTCGAAGTTCCGGCCGATCTTCATGCTGCCCGACTCCCAGCCCTTCTCGTCGAAGTACTGGATCATCGGATCGAGATCGGCACGCTCGCCCGTCGTCCCCTTCAGTTTGACGTTTCGGCTGGTACGGACGTAGTAGCTGTTGTCCTCGTTGGCACCCTCAGGCGCCTCACCGTACGCATTGGCCCCACCCATGACCGGGAGCACATCACCACCGATCCAGACCCACGAGCCGTCTGAGATCTGTAGCTGCGCCTCCTCGAGCAGGCCCTGCATCTTGACGTACCGCTCCGATGCCAACCCGAACTCGTCTTCCAGCGACATCCCGGCGACCTCTGCCTGCGTCAACCCGGCGGCGTCCCGTCCACCCTGTCTCACCACGTCATCTCCGTTCTTCGCGTTCGTCCCGCAGCCTGTCGTCACGAGCACCAGGATCGTCGCCACCAACGCGGCGACATGATGCAGGCGTTGGTTCTTGACTTCGTTCATCAGTCCGGTCTTCCATTAGCGACGATCTGCGAGATGGTCTTGAGGGATGTCGTGTCCGCCGAGAGGTACCCGTTCTGGTCGGACCCGGAATCCAAGAACATGTCATGCTGCGTCACAGCCTCGGTACCCGGTCCGGCCCCGGACGAGAATACGTGCACACCGTCGAGGATCGTCGGGTTCGTTCGCGTACCGAGACCGAGAGCCAGCCCGACAGGCGCGAGCCCGTCTCCCCAGGCCTGAGTCGCATAGACCTCATCGGCGTTGAGGTCATAGACCGTCGCTTCGTTCGTCAACCCCACGGAACCGTAGGAGATGAACGAGTCGACACGATGCTGGGTCAGCAGCAATGCCTCCGACGTCGTCGTCGAACCGTATGAGTGGGCCATGACGGAGTATGAGTCCGCCGGGACGTCGGCACGACTGTCATGCAGGCCGTCCATGAACGACGCAAGTTCGGCTGCCCCGGACAACGCACGAGCGGGAGACGCCACTTCGAATTCACTAGGCGAGTTGTAGCCCATCCACGAGACGACGGCATAGCTAGCGTCCGGGTTCCCTCTCACAGCGGCTCGGACCAGCTCATCCGCTGCCGTCAACGCCGACTTCATCTCCCCCGCGTTCGATTTCATCCCTGGGACGTTCACGGTTACGTTGGAAGCGGTGTCAAGGTCGCCAAGCGAGATGGCGGCCACGACGGCCCCGTCGTGCACACCAAAACCGACAAGCTGCGCAATGCTCGAGGCGCCATCCTGCCCGAGCAGTTCTTTCGCCGTTAGGTCGGCCTGGTCCACCGCCTTCCTCAGCGCGACAACCTGCTCCTCGAAGTCCTGCTCGGCCAGCGGCCCGTCCGGCACGATTCCCATCAACTGCGCTACCGCTTCTGGATTCGCGACGGCGGCATCCAGAACGGCACGGGAGGCAACGTCCCGCGAGACCGCAGGGACGCCGTCCAGGTTGGCCAGGAAGTACTGAGCAACGAGCGGAAATCCTTCAATGTATGCGTCTGACTGCGGCAGCAGCGCGTACGCCTCGGCGACCTCAGCAGGGGTGAGACCGGGCTGCAGCAGTTTGGTGAGTGCCGGTGAAGCGGCGGTGATGACCACTCCATCCAGCCGCAGGTCGGGCAGTGACGCGCCGCCCGCCGCATCGAACTCCGCCGCGATCCCCTCGATCCAGGTCGCGTCCAGTGCGTTCTCTGCCATGAGGGTGTCGAGACTCGTGATCACCGTCGACGACTCGATGGGCACCCATGAGCATGCCGACGCGAAACGCGTCCAAGCGTTCTTCATCTGGATCACGTGCTGAGCCGTGCTCAGATCGGAAGCTCGACTCATGCCGACGAAGGTCCGCAGCACGTCTGGATCAGCTGACGAGGTTCCACCGGACGCACCGCCACGTGTGCGGTTTCGCTCGCGGGCGCTGTAGGCAACGGAGATGGGCGTCGCCCTGATCGGAACTTCCGACGGTCTTCGGTCGACGAGCTCCGAGACGAACGCCGAAGACTCCTGGAGCACATCACCAGATCCACGCTGACGTTCGCGCTCGGCCTCTCGCTTCTTCCAGTCAGACAGGTCGGAGAGACGCTGACGCTCGTCGTCAGCCTGTCGCCTGGACTCACCCACGGCAGTCATCAGGTCTGTGAGCACACCAGTCAACGACAGCGTGTCCTCGGATCGCACGATGTTGGCTTGCGTGAAGAGAGTCGCGTACGCGCCCTTGAAGTCCGCCACCACGCCCTCGACCGAGAACCGGTTCGTGAACGCTTGCTCACCCAGGTCGCTCGACGCCCCGTCCGCCGCAGCGATCAACGCATCGGCCGCGCCATCGTCGAACTCGATCGTCGTCATGCCCACCACACCCCCGTGTGAACCCACTTGTCTGTGCCTCAGAACCTACACGGTCCTCGCCCGCGTCCCCGCGCCTCCTGCGACACCCCGTTCCCGGCGCTGCACCCGCATCTATCGGGGTGCAGCGCCGAAAACGGGGTGCAGTGCGAGCCGAGGAGGCGCGGCGCGGCTCAGCGGGCGGCGAGCGCCTCGACCGGGGTCACCGAGGTCGCCCGGCGAGCCGGCACGAGCGCCGCCACCCCGGCCAGCACCGCTGCCGTCAGCGCCAGCCCGACGAGCAGCGGCACGGGCAGCGTCGGCGCGATCAGCATCCCCTGGTTGGCGGCCCCGAGCAGCGACTGCGCCCCGGCCCAGCCGTAGACGGTGCCGAGCACGACCCCGACGACGATCGCCGTGACGGCCATCTGCGCCGCCTCGAGCAGGATCATCCCGCGGATCTGGCCCACCGTCGACCCGACGGCGCGCAGCAGCCCCAGCTCGCGCCGCCGCTGCAGCACGCTGAGCGACATGTCGTTCACCATGCCGACCGCGGCGATCACGGCCGAGAAGCCGACGAGGCCCGCCATGACGAGCAGCGTCGTCGTGAACATGGTGTCGAGCTCGGCCGCGTAGGCAGGGTCCTGCTGGATGCTGCCGATGAAGCTGCGGAGCGTCTCGAGCGCCACCGACATCGTCGTCACCAGGGTCACGCCGATCACGATGCCGATCGTCGCCCGGGTGCTGCGCTCGGGCTGACGCACGGCGTTCTCGGCGGCCAGGCGCGCCACCTGACCCGAGCCGAACAGGCGGCCGACCGCGGCGAGCCCGGCGGGCATCACCGTGTGGGCGCCGACGACGACACCCGAGAAGGAGAGGACCCCGCCGACGAAGGCGACGAGCACGCCGGCCTCGTTCGCGAGCCCCATGAGCACCCCGGCGAGCAGCAGCACGCCGCCCCCGACGACGAGCAGCGCCGCCAGCACCGTGCGGAGCACCCGGCGGGGGCGCGAGCCGACCGGCTCCTCCTGCACGACGCCCGTGGCCTGCAGCGGGGTGACCTGCAGCACGCGACGCGAGCCGATCCAGGCGGCGGCGACCGTGGTCGCGACGACGGCGACGGCCGGCACGAGGCCGCCGACCGAGACGAACGAGTAGTCGAGGTCGGGCAGGGTGCCGCGGGCCACCAGCACGCCGACGGCGACGACGACCAGCAGGGTGCCGACGACGACGCCGATCAGCGCACCGGCGACGCCGACGACGAGCCCCTCGCGGGCGACGACCCGACGCTGGTCTCGGGCCGACGAGCCGAGCAGGCGCATCAGGGCGATCGTGGGCGTGCGACCGGCGACCACCGTGGTGAAGGTGTTCGCCGTCACGATCGCGCCGACGTAGAGGGCCAGACCGACGAAGACCGACGCGACGAGATCGAGCATCGTCGACACGGTGCCGCTGGCCGCGACCGCCGGGTCGGACGCGATCAGCTGCTCGAAGACGTGCGACACCGAGAGCAGGGCGACGCCGAACGTGGTGCCGAGCGCGGCGACGAGCACGCTGGGGCGGTGCTCGAGCAGCTGGCCGCGGAGGGCGGAGCGGGCTGCGGCGCGGGCTCCGGTGGGCGCAGAGCCGCGGGCACCGGCGCGGTCGACCGTCGCGGCGCTCACGCGTCACGCTCCAGCTCGAGCATGACCTGCGAGATCTCGGCCGGCGTGCTGGCGCCGACCTCGTGCACGATGCGTCCGTCGGCGAGGAACACCACGCGGTCGGCGTAGCTCGCCGCGACGGGGTCGTGGGTGACCATGGCGATGCTCTGGCCGTGGTCGCGCGAGGCGGTGCGCAGCACCTCGAGCACGTCGCGGCCGGCCTTCGAGTCGAGGTTGCCCGTGGGCTCGTCGGCGAAGATCAGATCGGGCCGGGTGGCGAGCGCGCGGGCGATCGCGACGCGCTGCTGCTGTCCGCCCGAGAGCTGGTGCGGCCGGTGCGTCAGACGCGAGTCGAGGCCGAGGGTGCCGACGAGCCAGTCGATCCAGGCGCGCTCCTCGACGGAGGCGCGGCGGCCGTCGAGCCGGAACGGCAGCTCGATGTTGGCCGACACGTCGAGCGTGGGCACGAGGTTGAACGCCTGGAAGACGAAGCCGATCCGGCGGCGGCGCAGCAGCGTCAGCTGGGTGTCGTCGAGGCGCGTGATGTCGGTGTCGCCGAGCATCACCCGGCCCGAGGTCGCCTGGTCGAGCCCGGCGGTGATGTGCATGAGCGTCGACTTGCCCGAGCCGCTCGGGCCCATCACGGCGGTGAACTGCCCGGCGCGGAGGTCGAGCGACACGTCTCGCAGAGCGTCGACGCGGCCGTCGCCGAGGCCGAACGACTTCGTGACGTTCTCGACGCGGGCGACGGGCGCCGCGCCTCCTCGGCTGGTGGGGGTGGCGGGGTGGGCTGCGGGGTGGGCTGCGGGGTGGGTCATGAGGGGGGTCCTGTCGGAGAGAGGGGTCGAGGAGGCGCGGGTCGGCACCGGCGAGGAGGCGCGGGTCGAGACCGGCGCGGAGGCGCGGGTCGGCACCGGCGCGGAGGCGCGGGTCAGCGGCGCAGCGTGCTGCCGCCGTCGTCGCCGGGCACGGCCTCGAGGGTCGTCCAGCTGGCCCAGCGGTCGTCGACGGTGGCGGTCACGCGACCGTCGCCGCACGACACGAGACCGGTCGTCGGGAGGGGCTGCGGCAGCGTCTCGGTCGGCATCGCCGGCCCGCCGAGATCGCCGTCGACGGGCTCGCAGGCGTCGAGGTCGACACCCTCCGCCGAGGTGAACGACAGCTCGTAACCGGGCTGCTCGGTGTCGAGACGCACGTCGATGTCGCGGGCGTCGGCGGGCACCCAGTCGGGCATGAACCAGGCGACGTCGTCGGAGGTGCGCGAGCTCGGAGCATCGGCGTACGTGTCGTAGTGGCGCTGCTGCACCTGCTCGCTGCCGAGGGCCTCCTCGGCGGCGCTGACCATCGACGAGCAGCCGGTCAGGGCGGCGATGCCGGCGACTCCGAGGGCGGCGAGCGCCCCGGCGCGCAGACGGCGGCGGGTGGTGGGCGTGGTGGTGGCGGCGTGATCTTCCATGCCTACGATCCTCGCGACGCGTGCCACGCGGCCCTATGACGCCCGCACCCAGACCCGCGCGGGGGTTATCCCCCTGGCTGCCCGCGGCGCGTCCGCCGCCGCCGCACCGAAGAACCGCGTTCGCGAAGATGAACTGCGATACATCGCGGTTCATCTTCGCGAACGCGGTTCATGGCGCGGCGCGGAGCGGCAGGAGGTCAGGCCAGGGGCGCGACCTCGACCCCGACCAGCCGGGGGTCGGTCAGCGAGACGGGGTGCACGTCTCCGGTGAGCAGGAGGCGCGCCTCCGTCTCGCGGGTGTCGCACGACGGGCCCACCCACAGCTCGACGTCGCCGGGCTCGACGACCCGACGGCCGTGCCGGTCGGTGAACGCCAGACGGGTGGTGGGCACGTCGAACTCGACCCGCGCCTCCCGACCCGGTTCGAGCGTCACCCGGGCGTAGCCGAGCAGCTGCGCGACCGGCCTCGTGACCGAGCCGATCACGTCGCGGGCGTAGAGCTGCACGAGGTCGGTGCCCGGGCGGTCGCCCGTGTTGGCGACGCGCACCGAGGCGGTGAACGAGCCTCCGGCGGCCACTTCCGCGGCCGAGGCCGACGAACCGGCCGAACCTGACGAGCCCGGCGAGCCGGCCGAGCCCGACGAGCCGGCCGACGGACCGGCCGGCGACCCGACCACCAGGTCGGTCCGCTCGAACGTCGTGTACGACAGCCCGTGGCCGAACGGCAGCACCGGCGTGCTGTCGGCGCTCGTCACCTCCGAGGGGCCGCCGAGCACGGGGTGCAGGTACGAGAACGGCTGCGCTCCGGCCGAACGGGGCAACGACACGGGCAGGTGACCCGAGGGCTCGACGCTCCCGGTGAGGACGCCCGCGACGGCGGCGCCGCCCTCCTCCCCCGGGAAGAACGCCTGCACGACGGCCGCCGGCGCCCCCGCGCCACCGACCGCCCACCCGATCGCATAGGGCCGCCCCGACAGCACGACCATCACCACGGGCGTGCCGGTGGCGACGACCGCCTCCACCAGGTCACGCTGCACCCCCGGCAGCTCGAGACTCTCGACGTCGTTGCCCTCGCCGACGGTGCCGCGACCGAACAGACCGGCGCGGTCGCCGACCACCACGATCGCCACCTCGGCGTCGCGGGCGGCGGCCACGGCCTCGTCGATGCGCGACCGGTCGTCGCCCTCGACGTCGCAGCCCGCTACGACCGTGACGTCGGCGCCCGGCAGCTCGAGCCGCAGCGCGTCGGCGACGGTCGGCAGCTCGATGCCGAGCGGCACTCCCGGGTGGTGCGCCAGCACGTGGTTGACGAACGAGTAGCAGCCCATCAGGGCCTCGGCGCTGTCGCCGTTCGGCCCGAGCACCACGATCGAGGCCGGGCCCGCACCCGCACCCGCACCCGCACCCGCAGCCGCACGAGCACCAGCGCCAGCCCCAACACCAGCACCCGCACCCGCACCCGCACCCGCACCGACCAGCGGCAGCACCCCGTCGTTCGTCAGCACGACGACCGACTCGTCCGCCAGTCGCCGTGCGACGGCGCGGTGCTCGCTCGAGTCGAGGTCGAACGCGGCGGGCGGCGGCGTCTCGAAGGTCTCGTCGAGCAGGCCGAGCTCCTCCTTCTGCGCGAGCACGCGCAGCACGGCCCGATCGACCAGCGCCTCGTCGACCAGCCCGGCGCGCACCCGCTCGGCCAGCGGCGCGAGGTAGGCGTCGCCGGTCGGCAGCTCGACGTCGATGCCGGCTTCGAGGGCCAGCGCGGCGGCCTCGCCCCGGTCGGCCGCCACCGCGTGCATCACCTGGAGGAACGCCACCGAGAAGTAGTCCGACACGACGACCCCGTCGAACCCCCACCGGCGGCGCAGCAGATCGGTCAGATACGACGGGGTCCCGGCGACGGGCACCCCGTCGATCTCGGCGTACGAGTTCATCACCGAGCGGACCCCGCCGTCGAGCACGGCCATCTCGAACGGCGGCAGCAGGACGTCCTCGACGAACCGCGGCCCGATCTGCGCCGGGGCGTGGTTGCGCCCCGCCGCCGACGCCGAGTACCCGACGAAGTGCTTCAGCGTCGCATGCACCCCGGCGTTCTGCAGCCCCCTCACGTAGGCGGTGCCGATGGTGCCGACCACGTACGGGTCCTCGGCGATGCACTCGTCGACCCGCCCCCAGCGCGGGTCGCGGATCACGTCGAGCACGGGTGCGAGCCCCTGGTGCACGCCGAGCTCCCGCATCGACCCGCCGATCAGCTCGGCCATCCGCTCGACCAGCTCGGGGTCGAACGACGCGCCCCAGGCCAGCGGCGTCGGGAAGGTCGCGGCCTGCCAGGCGGCGAGCCCGGTCAGGCACTCCTCGTGCACGAGGGCCGGGATGCCGAGACGGGTCTCGTCGCGCAGGCGACGCTGTTCGCGCCACAACCAGGAGGCGCGCTCGGCGGGGTCGACCGGTCGCGTCCCGTAGACCCGCGTCAGGTGCCCGAGTCCGTGTCGGGTGGCGTCCTCGTAGTCGCCCGAGGTGGCCATCTCGCCCTGCATCGGCGCCACGTTCTCGGCCCCCTGGTCGACCCACCAGCCGACCAGCTGCGCCAGCTTCTCGTCGAGGGTCATGTCGGCGAGCAGAGCGGAGACCCGGCCGGAGGCGCGGGGTTCGCCCCGCAGGAGGGTCGCCTCGGCCGTGTCGGTCGCGGGAGACTGCGGTCGCTGGGCGGTGTCGGTCATGTCGGCTCGCGCCTCCTGGTCTGAGGGGTTCTGCACCGTCTCGGTGACGGTGTCGGCGGCGGTCATCCCTTGACCGCCCCGGTGAGTCCGCCGACGATGCGGCGCTCGAAGAGGCTGAAGAAGATCAGCGCGGGCAGCATCGACAGCGCGGTGAAGGCGAGCACCCGGGCGGTGTCGACCGAGTACTGCGACGAGAACGCCTGCACGCCGAGCGGCAGGGTGAACGTCGACGGGTCGTTGAGGATGAACAGCGGCAGCAGATACGAGTTCCACGCGCCGATGAACGCCAGGATGCCCACGGTGATCACGCCGGGCAGCGACAGGCGCACCACCATGCGGAAGAAGAAGCCGAGGCGGCTGCAGCCGTCGATGAACGCGGCCTCCTCGATCTCGTCGGGGATCGCGCGGAGGAACGGCACGAGGATGATGATCGTCGTCGGCAGGGCGAACGCGATCTGCGGCAGGATGACCCCGGCCAGCGAGTTCGTCAGCCCCAGGTCGCGGATGACGAGGTACAGCGGCGTGATCGCGACGGTCATCGGGAACATCAACCCGGCGGCGAACATCGCGTAGAGCACGCCGCGACCGGCGAACCGGTAGCGGGCCAGCACGTAGCTCGCGGCGAGACCGAGCGCGACGGTGCCGATGGTGGTCGCCCCGGCCGAGATCAGCGAGTTGCCGACCTGCCGCCAGAACGTGCCCTCGGTCAGCACGTCGAGGTAGTTGCCGATCTGCCACGGGCTCGGGAACCCCGACGGGTCGGTCGTGATCTGCGCATTCGTGCGGAACCCGCCGAGCACGATGAACGCGACGGGCGCGAGCATCGCCACGATGACGACCAGGGCGACCACGTACGCGACGCCGCGTCCGGGATCGGCGATCCCGCGCCTCCTTCGCTTCGGCCGGTCGTCGGTGGAGGCGGACCCGCGGCCCCGAGGAGGCGCGGCGAGGGTCGAGGCGGTCATCGTTCTTCTCCTGCGGTGGTGGCGGAGGTCGTCACGGCGCCGGCCGTGTCGCGACGCAGCACGTAGCGCTGGTAGACGAGGGCGACGACGAGCGAGATGAGGAACAGCACGACCGCGACGGCGTTGCCGTAGCCGTAGCTGCCCGAGGTGCGGCCGTTCGCGACCATGTAGGTGGCCATCGTCGAGGTGCCGGCGGTGGCCGCGATGTACTGACCCCAGATGATGTAGACGAGGTCGAACAGCTGCAGCGAGCCGATGATCGACAGGAACGCCCAGATGCGCAGCGTCGGGCCGAGCAGCGGCAGCGTGATGCGGCGCTGGATCTGCCACCAGCTGGCGCCGTCGATGGCCGCGGCCTCGCTGAGCTCCTCGGGGACGCCCTGCAGACCGGCGAGGAACAGGATGACGGCGAAGCCGACGTACTTCCAGGTGATGATGACGAGCAGGGTCCAGATGGCGATGCTCGGGTCGGCGAGCCAGTCCTGCGCGAGCGAGCCGAGGCCGAGCTTCGTCAGCATGTCGTTGACGGCGCCGCTGCCCTGGAGCATGAGGCTCCAGCCGGTGCCGACGACGACCTCGCTGATGACGTAGGGCACGAAGATCAGCACGCGGATCAGCGACTGACCGCGGAGCTTCCGGTTCAGCAGCAGCGCCAGACCGATCGCTACCGGGCCCTGCAGCACGAGCGAGAGCACCACGATGGTCGCGTTGTGGCGGAGGGCGTCGAGGAACGCGACGTCCTGGAAGATCGTCAGGTAGTTGCGGAACCCGACGAAGTCGGTCGGCGCCCCGAAGCCCGACCAGCTGAAGAAGCCGTAGTAGGCGGCCATGACGATCGGGAACACCACGAACGCCAGGAACACCACGAGGGCGGGTCCGACGAGCAGGGCGATCTCGAGACCCCGGGCGCCACGCCCCTTCCGGGACACGGCCCGGGAGGCCGCCGGGGGCGATGCGAGCGCATCGCCCCCGGCGGTGGCGTGAGCCCGCGAGGGTGCGGCGGGCCGCACGGAGGGTTCGCGGAGACTCACGATGCGACCCCTACGCCTTCTTGGCGGCGGCGTCGACGGCCTCGACGAACTGCTCGGGCGTGCCGTCGCCCGAGAGCAGGTCGACCACGGCGACGTTCATCGCGTTGCCGACGTTCAGGCCGTAGACGGTGTCGAGCCACTGCGACACGAACGGGGCGTCGTTGTAGGCGGTCAGGACGTCCTGCAGGTAGGGCTCGGTGACCGACTCCTGAGCGACCGTGTTGACCGGAGGCGCGTTGAAGGCCTTGTAGTAGGCCGTCTGGACGTCGGGGGTCGCGAGGTAGTTCAGGAAGTCGACGCACGAGTCGGGAGCATCGGTCGAGCACGAGTACCCGTCGACGCCGCCCATGATGGCGCCGGTCTCGCCGTCGCCGCCCTCGATCTCGGGGAACGGGAACCAGCCCAGGTCGGGCAGCGGCTTCTCGTCGGGCGTCAGCGAGGCGATGACGCCGGGGTTCCAGGCGCCCATCAGCTCCATGCCGGCCTGCTTGTTGGCGATGAGGCCGGCCGAGCTGCCGGCGCCCTGCTGGGCGGCGGTGGTGAGGAAGCCCTCGTTGAACGGCTCGGTGTCACGGAAGTCGGCGAGGTCCTGGGCGGCGTCGACCCAGCACTGGTCGCTGAAGTCGCGGTCGGTCGCGGCCTGCTCGAGCACGTCGCTGCTGCAGGCGCGCAGGGCGAAGAAGAAGTACCAGTGCGCGGCGGGCCAGGCGTCCTTGCCGCCGAGCGCGACGGGCTGCACGTCGGCGTCCTTCAGCTTCGAGACCGCGTCGTCGAGCTCGTCGATCGTGGTCGGCGCCGCGTCGATGCCGGCCTCGGAGAAGAGATCCTGGCTGTACCAGAAGCCACCGGGCAGCACGGCGACGGGCATCGAGTAGACCTTGCCGTCGACCGAGCCGGCGCCGAAGGTGCCCTCGCTGATGTCGGCCCGGGCGTCGTCCGAGATGCTGTCGCTGATGTCCTTCACCTGGCCGGCCTCGACCATCGCCGAGAGCTTGCCGCCGCCGCGCTGGAGGAACACGTCGGGCGCGTCGCCCGAGTTCAGGGCGGTCTGCAGCTTGCTGTCGAAGTCCTCGTTCTGCACGGTCTGGACATCGATCGTCACGTCGGGGTTGGCCTCCTCGAAGTCGGCCGCGGCCTTCACCCAGAAGTCCTGCCCGGGGCCGGTGGTCGAGTTCTGCCAGAGGGTGAGCGAGCCGTCGTCGTCTCCCCCGCCTCCTCCGGTGCTGCAGCCGGTCAGCAGTCCCGCTCCGATCAGCAGGGCCGCAGACCCGGCCAGGAGCCGTCGAGATGTGGTCATGGTTCCACCTTTTCCTCTTCGTTGAGCGGCCGTGGTCGGCCGAGCGCGCCGTGCTCCGATGCGCGGCGTCGCCTCAGTGTCGAAAACGGCTGCGCAGGTGTCAAACGTTTTCGAAAACCATTTCGACGTGACTAGGATTCGGCTCGTGATGACGAGTCGGGTGACCATCCACGACGTGGCGAAGGCCGCCGGCGTCTCGACGGCGACCGTTTCGAAGGCCGTCAACGGGCGGTACGGGGTCTCGCCCCAGGCGATCGAGCGCGTCATGGCCGCGGTCGACGAGCTCGGCTACGAGTCGAGCCTCGTCGCGAGCAGCATGCGCGCCCGGCGCACCGGGGTGATCGGCGTGCTCGTCGCCGACTTCGAGCCGTTCAGCTCGGAGGTGCTGAAGGGCGTCGGCGCGGCCGTCCGCTCGCGCGGCTCGGAGTACGACCTGCTCGCCTACAGCGGCGCCCACCACGGCGAGAACAGCGGGTGGGAGCGCCGGTCGCTCAGCCGACTGAGCGGCACCCTCATCGACGGGGCCATCCTCGTGACGCCGTCGGTGCTGACGACGACCGTGAGCATCCCGGTCGTGGCCGTCGACCCGCACACCGGTCGCACCGACCTGCCCTCCGTCGAGGCGGACAGCCGCGGCGGGGCCCTGCTCGCCGTCGAGCACCTGCTGGCGCTCGGGCACCGCCGCATCGGGTTCCTGTCGGGGCGCCCCGACCTGCGCTCGGCGTCGCTGCGCGAGGCCGGCTACGTGCAGGCGCTGCGGGCGGCGGGCATCACGCGCGACCCCTGCCTGACCCGGCACGGCGACTTCGAGCTGACGACGGCGCGGCAGGCCGCCCGCTCGCTGCTGACCCAGGCCGACCGGCCGACCGCCGTGTTCGCGACGAACGACCTGTCGGCGATCGCGCTGCTGCGCACGGCGCTCGAGCTCGGACTGCGCGTGCCGGACGACCTCAGCATCGTCGGCTTCGACGACATCCCCGAGGCGTCGCGCGAGTCGCCGCCGCTGACCACCGTGCAGCAGCCGATGCAGCGGCTCGGGAGCGCGGCGGCGGGCATGCTCTTCACGATGCTCGACGGGGGCGCGCCGACGACGCCCGAGGTGCAGCTGCCGACGCGCCTGGTCGTGCGCGGCACGACCGCCCCGCCGGCCGCGCGCGGCGCCTGACCCCGCACCGGCCGCCGCACGCGGGCGCCTCCCGCAGCGCCTGACGCGCGCGCAGCGCCTGCCGCCGGCGAACCATGAACCGCGTTCGCGAAGATGAACCGCGTTCTATCGCGGTTCATCTTCGCGAACGCGGTTCATCGCCAGGCGGGACACCGGCGGGAGGCGCGGGCGAGAGGCGGGAGGCGCGCCAGGCGGGAGGCCGGCGCGGGCCGGGGGCACGCGGGCGGGAGGCACCGGCAGGAGGCGCGGTGCCGGTCTCGCGGGCCGCACCGGCTACGATCCACGAAGGGCACCCGGGTGCTCGGACGACGTCGTCCTCTCCTTCGAGCGACGCGTGAGGCGTGACGAGGCGAGGTGCGGGCCGTGGCGGCGACGAGAGACGATGTGGCGCGGCTCGCCGGGGTGTCGGCCAGCACCGTCTCGTACGCGATCAGCGGTCGCCGCACGATCTCGGCCAGCACGCGCCAGCGGGTCGAGCAGGCCATGGCCGACCTCAGCTACACGCCCAACGCGTTCGCCCGCGGGCTCGCCGGGTCGCGCGGCGGGATCCTCGCGCTGCACTACCCGTACAGCCGCCGGGGCGTGACGTCGTCGGAGTTCGAGTACGTCGCCGCGGCCACCGATCGGGCGCGCGAACGCGGCTACCACCTCCTCCTCTGGTCGCATCCGATCAACGACGTCGACGGGCTCGGCAGCCTCGTCAGCGAGGGGCTCGTCGACGGGGTCATCCTGATGGAGCTGACGGCGAGCGACGCTCGGGTCGCGGTGCTGACCGACTCGGGCGTGCCGTTCAGCAACATCGGCCGACCCGACGACGCCGACGGGCTGTGGTTCGTCGACGCCGACTACGAGTCGCTCGGGCGGATGGCCGTCGACCATCTGGCCGATCTCGGGCACGAGCGGGTGTTCTTCCTCAGTCAGATCATCGCGTCACCCGAGCGGGGCTCGGGTCCGCTCGACCGCGCGACCAGCGCGCTGCAGCGACCCGCCGCCGAGCGCGGGCTGCGACTCGAGACGCATCTCGCCGAGAACTCGGTGCCCGGCGGTCGCGCGGCGTTCGAGGTGTTCGACGCGCGGCCGAGTCGACCGACCGCCGTGCTCGCGTTCAACGAGACGGCCCTCGCCGGCTTCGTGCAGTCGGCCGCCGCGGCCGGGCGGTCGATCCCCCGCGACATCAGCGTCGTCGCACTCAGCATCGGCGACCTCGCGGCGGAGATGACGTCGCCCCCGCTGACGACGGTCAGCCCGCCCGGCATCCGGATCGCGGCGGCCGCCGTCGACGATCTCGTCGACCGCATCGAGGGGCGTCGGCACGATGCGCCACACGTGTTGATCGCGCCCCGATTGACGGTGCGGGGCAGCTCCGCACCCGTTACGAGCCCGTGACCTGAGCGACCCTCGATCCGGTTGCGCGCCTCCTGAGGCTGTGTGAAGATCGTCGTCGACGCGCGTCGACGACGACGTGTCGCGGAGACCGGCTGACAGCACGACCGGTCGCCTGTCTTGCACTCAATGAGGAGAAACCAATGCGAGCATCCCTGCACCGTCGGATCACAGGCCCTCTGGCCATCCTGGCGGCATCCAGCTTCCTGATGGTCGGCTGCTCCGGCACCGCCGACCCCAACGACCCGAACGCGGGCGGCAGCGGCGGCGGCGCCGAGGTCGGCACGGCCGACGGCGTCGTGAACATCTACGGCACCATCAACGGCGACGAGGCGACCCTGCTCGAAGAGAGCTGGGCCGACTGGGAGACCGAGAACGACATCGACATCAAGTACACGGGCGACAAGGAGTTCGAGAAGCAGATCGGCATCAAGGTCCAGGGCGGCGACACCCCCGACCTCGCGATCTTCCCGCAGCCCGGTCTGCTCGCCGACACCGTGTCGTCCGGCAAGGTGCAGGAGCTCCCCGAAGAGGCTCTCGCCAACGTGAAGGACGGCTGGTCCGAAGACTGGCAGAAGTACGGCCAGGTCGACGGCACCCAGTACGGCGCCCCCCTGATGGCCAGCGTCAAGGGCTACGTCTGGTACTCGCCCGCCAAGTTCGAGGAGTGGGGCGTCGAGGTCCCCAAGACCTACGACGAGCTCGTCGAGGTCTCGAAGACCATCCAGGAGAAGAGCGGCGAAGCGCCCTGGTGCGCCGGCTTCAACTCGGGTGAGGCGTCCGGCTGGCCGGGCACCGACTGGATCGAGGACCTCGTGCTGCGCGAGGCCGGCCCCGACGCCTACGACTCGTGGGTCTCGGGCGACACCGAGTTCACCGACCCCGACATCAAGGCCGCGTTCGACTCAGTCGGCACCATCCTGCAGGACCCCTCGATGGTCAACGCCGGCTACGGCGACGTCAAGTCGATCAACTCGACCGCCTTCGGCGACGTCGCGACCAACGTCGCGAACGGCAGCTGCGCGCTGACCCACCAGGCCTCGTTCTTCGAGGGCTTCCTGACCGCGGCGAACAACGCCGACGGCCAGCCCGCCACGGTCGCCGAAGACGGCGACGTGTGGGCGTTCCTCACCCCGCCGATGGAGGAGGGCGACCCCGCCGCCGTCACCGGTGGCGGCGAGTTCGTCGCCGCGTTCTCGAACGACGACGACACCGCCAAGGTGCAGGCGTACCTCGCCAGCGCCGACTGGGCCAACAGCCGCGTCTCGCTCGGTGGAGTCATCTCGGCCAACCAGGGCCTCGACCCCGAGAACGCCGGCAGCGACCTGCTGAAGAGCGCCGTCGAGATCCTGCAGGGCACCGACACCACCTTCCGCTTCGACGGCTCCGACCTGATGCCCAAGTCGGTCGGCTCGGACTCGTTCTGGAAGGGCATGGTCGACTGGATCGACGGCTCGGACACCGAGACGGTCCTCGAAGAGATCCAGGCCGGCTACACCTCCTAGTCGCCCGACAGTCAGGGGTCGCCGCTCGTCGGCGGCCCCTGACCCGTACCCTCACCCGTACCCGAAAGGACAGCGATGTCCAGTTTCTTCCAGTGGCTGGCGGGGATCCCGCCGCTCGCTCAGATCCCCCTGATCCTGCTCGCCTTCACGGCCCTGGTCGGCATCGTGCTGGTCTTCGTCGAATTCGCGCCCCGTCGCGGCCGCCTGTACACGATCCTCCGCCTCGCCGTCTGCGTGCTCGTACCCGTCGGGGTGCTCTTCGCCTTCGGCCTCTACAACTCGGTCATGTGGGTCGCCGTCATCGCCGCCGTCCTCGGCGGCGGGCTGTTCCTGCTCGACTACCGCTCGAAGCGCGGCGCCGGCTACTCGCTGCAGCTCATCGGGTTCATGGCCCCCGCGGTCTTCTTCCTGATCATCGGTCTGATCTACCCGACCATCACGACCGCCGGTCAGGCCTTCATGAAGAACGACGGGTCGGGCTTCGCCGGCATCGACAACTTCATCTGGGTCTTCACCAGCCCCGACGGCCTGACCGCCTTCGGCAACACGCTGATCTGGGTGCTGCTGGCCCCGATCACCGCGACCGCGATCGGTCTCGCCTACGCCGTCTTCATCGACAAGAGCCGCGGCGAGAAGTTCCTCAAGCTGCTGGTCTTCATGCCGATGGCGATCTCGTTCGTCGGCGCGTCGATCATCTTCAAGTTCTTCTACGACATCCGTCAGGGCGAGCAGATCGGTCTGCTGAACGGCATCCTCGTCGCGTTCGGCGGGCAGCCGGTCGACTGGCTCGGATTCGAGCCGTGGAACACCCTGCTGCTCGTGATCGTGCTCATCTGGACCCAGGCCGGCTTCGCCATGACCGTGCTCTCGGCCGCGATCAAGGGCGTGCCCGCCGAGCAGCTCGAGGCCGCGTCGCTCGACGGGACCAACGGGTTCCAGGCCTTCCGCCACATCACGGTGCCGGGCATCCGGACGACGATCATCGTCGTGCTCACGACGATCTCGATCGCGTCGCTGAAGGTCTACGACATCGTCTCGGCCATGACCGGCGGTCGCAACGACACGACCATCCTCGCGTTCGAGATGGTGCGACAGTTCCAGCTCGGCAGCCGCACCGGCTACAGCTCGGCACTCGCCGTGATCCTGTTCATCCTCGTGCTGCCGATCGTCATCTACAACGCCCGTCAGATCCAGAAGCAGAGGGAGATCCGATGACCGCCACCCCCACCCCGGTCGGTGTCGCCGTCACCCCGGGCACCGAGAGTCAGCTGAAGCGCGGCGTCGCGAGGATCGAGAGCTCGAGCGGCAAGCTGAAGAAGGGCACGACCAGCCGGGGCGCCACCATCGCCGCGCTGATCATCGCCGTGATCTGGACCCTCCCCACCGCCGGTCTGTTCATCTCGTCGTTCCGCCCCGCGAACGACATCAAGACCACCGGCTGGTGGACGGTCTTCGCGAACCCCGGCTTCACGCTCGACAACTACGTCAACGCGCTGAACTCGGGCGACAGCCTCACCCTCGGCAAGGCGTTCCTCAACTCGCTGGTCATCACGCTGCCCGCGGCGCTGATCCCGATCACGATCGCGAGCCTCGCGGCCTACGCCTTCGCCTGGATCGACTTCAAGGGTCGCAACACGATGTTCGTCCTGGTCTTCGCCCTGCAGATCGTGCCGATCCAGATGGCGCTCGTGCCGCTGCTGCGTCTGTTCTCGGACGGTCTGCGGATCGGCGGGCTGTACATCCTGCCGGGCCTCGGGGTGAACGGGCTCGACGGCTCGTTCGCCAAGGTGTGGATCGCGCACACGATCTTCGCCCTGCCGCTGGCGATCTTCATGCTGCACAACTTCATCAGCGAGATCCCGGCCGAGGTCATCGAGGCCGCGCGCATGGACGGCGCGGGGCACGGGCAGGTGTTCTTCCGCATCGTGCTGCCGCTGTCGATGCCGGCCATCGCCTCCTTCGGCATCTTCCAGTTCCTGTGGGTGTGGAACGACCTGCTCGTGGCGACGGTGTTCACCTCGGGGCAGGGGTTGCCGATCACGAAGGCCCTGCAAGACCTCTCCGGGTCGTACGGCCAGTCGTGGGAGCTGCTGACCGCCGGCGCGTTCATCTCGATCATCGTGCCGCTGATCGTGTTCTTCGCGCTGCAGCGCTTCTTCGTGCGCGGGCTGCTGGCCGGGGCGACGAAGGGCTGACCGCCTGCGGGAGCCGAGGAGGCGCGGGTCGGTCGACCCGCGCCTCCTGCGTTCCCGGGTCGCGCATCATGAACCGCGTTCGCGAAGATGAGCTGCGATATGTCGCGGTTCATCTTCGCGAACGCGGTTCTTCGCGTGGGGAGGATGCGGGTGCGGGGCGCGGGAGCCTAGGAGGCGCGGGGCGCGGGGGCGGGCGCACTCGAGCCCGCGACGTGCAGCACGCACGGCAGCAGCACCTGCGTCAGCTCGGCAGCAGCACCGGCACCAGAACCGGCAGCTGCACCGGCAGCAGCACCGACACCGACACCGGCACCGGCACCGGCACCGGCGTCGAGCCGCGCGACGAGCGCCTCGACCGCCAGCCGCGCCATCTCGGCTCCCGGCGCGTCGAGCGTCGTCATCGTGGGCTCCGTCGCGGCACCGGCCGCCCGTGACGACGCCAGCAGCACCACCGAGACGTCGCGCGGCACCTCGCGCCCGGTCGCCGCGAGGCCGCTCTGCAGCCCGCCGGTCGCGTCGTCCTTGAGCATCAGCACCCCGGTGACGTCCGGCAGCGCCTCGACGAGATCGTGGGCGGCCTGCCGCCCGCCGGCCGCCGACTGCCCGCTCGTGACGACGGCCGAGCGGAGTCCGCGGCGGGCCGTCGATGCTCGGAACGCGTCCTCCGTGCGGGCGGTGGGTCCGTACCCGACGATCGGGGTCCCCGCGAAGTCCTCGACCACGAGGCCGATGCTGCGGTGCCCCAGCGACTGGAGATGATCGAGGGCCTGTTCCACCGCCTCCTCGAAGTCCATGTCGACGTAGGGCACCCGGTCGTTCTGCGACGTGCGCCCCATCGACACGAACGGCAGATCGAGCTCGAGCAGCGCCTCCACGCGCGAGTCGTGCAGCTGCACCTCCATCACGAGCACCCCGTCGAACAGCCGCCCCGACACGAGCTCGCGCACGTCGTCGTCCGTCTGCCCGGTGGGCCAGAGCACGAGGTGGTAGCCGAGCTCGGAGGCGCGCGTGGCGGCGCTCATGAACATGTGGAGGGCGATGCCGCCGAGACGCTGCTCGAGCGCCGGGAACAGCAGGGCGATGATGCGCGTCCGCTTGCTGGCCAGGGCGCGGGCGACGACGTTGTTCGTGTAGCCGAGCTCGCCCATGGCGTCGGTCACCCGCCGGTGCACCCCCGCCGACACGCTGCGCGACCCGTTCACCACGAACGACACCGTGGCGATCGACACCCCCGCCCGTGCGGCCACCTCTCGCATGGTCGCCACGACTCTCCTTCGCTCGACACCAGGCTAGTGCGGCGGACCCGCAGCGCAGACATCGGACGGATCCGTGTTAACCGCTTTACATGTAAAGCGGTTAACTGCTAGCTTCCCTGCAACGGAGCAGCGACGTCGCACTCCGCCTCTCGGGTCGACCCCGCGTGGCCGACGTCGCCGGCCGCCCACCAGTCACCGAGAGAGAGCTGAGCAATGAAGCCCGCATCGATCCGCACCAGAACCCTCACCGCGACGGCCCTCGTCGCCGTCGTCCCCCTCGTCCTCGCCGGGTGCACCGGCGGCGGAGGCGGAGGCGCGTCCTCCGGAGGCTCGGTCGACAAGATCACCGTCGTCGACTACTACGGCGAGAACGACGAGAAGGTCATCACGACGTTCCTCGACCAGTGCGGCACCGAGAACGGCGTCGAGATCGAGCGCACCATGGTGCCCGGCGGGTCGCTCATCCAGCGGGTGCTGCAGCAGGCGTCGTCGCGCACCCTGCCCGACGTGCTGATGCTCGACAACCCCGACCTCGCGCAGATCGCCGAGACGGGCGCGCTCACCCCGCTGTCGCAGTTCGGGCTCGACGCCGACGGCTACGCCGAGGGCGTCGTGCAGTCGGGCACCTACGACGGCGAGCTCTACGGCCTCGCGCCGACCGTCAACACGATCGCGCTGTTCTACAACAAGCAGGCCCTGGCCGACGCCGGGGTCGAGCCGCCCACCACGTGGGACGAGCTCGAGACCGCCGCCGCGACCCTCACCTCGGGCGACCGGTACGGCATGGCCGTCGACGCCAACGCGACCTACGAGGGCACCTGGCAGTTCCTGCCCTTCATGTGGTCGAACGGCGGCGACGAGAAGGACATCGCGACGCCCGAGACCGCCGAGGCGCTGCAGCTCTGGACGGACCTCGTCGCCGACGGCTCCATGTCGAAGAGCGTCGTCAACTGGACCCAGGCCGACGTGAACGACCAGTTCATGGCCGGCAAGACGGCGATGATGGTCAACGGCCCGTGGCAGCTGCCCGCCCTGAACGCCCAGACCGCCGTCGAGTACGGCGTGACGACGATCCCGGTCAAAGACGCCTCCGACACCGCGGTCGCCCCGCTCGGCGGCGAGGTGTGGACGGTGCCGCAGACCGGCGACGAGGCCCGTCAGGCCGTCGCCGCGAAGGTCGTCGAGTGCATGAACTCCGACGAGAACCAGCTCGCCATGGCCGAGCAGCGCAACACGATCCCCTCGAAGACGAGCGTCGCGGACACCTACGCCGAGCAGCAGCCCGAGCAGGAGGCGTTCGTCACCCTGGTCGCGGGCGCCCGGTCGCGCACGGCGGAGCTCGGTGCCGACTGGCCCGCCGCCGCCACGGCCATCTACACCGCCGTGCAGGCCGCGCTGACCGGCCAGGCCTCACCCGCCGAGGCCCTCGACGACGCGCAGCCGAGCGAGTGACATGACCACCGCCTCCTCGATCGGCACCCGCCCGGTCGCCGGCGACGAGACCCCGGTCTCGCGTCGGCGGCCCGGCCGCGGCGATCCCGGCCCCTCGGGCCGCCGCACGACCCGCCGCAGCACGGCCCGCCGCTGGGAGCGCGTCTCGCAGCTGCTGTTCGTGCTGCCGGCCGCGCTGTTCATCGTCCTGTTCTTCGGCTACCCCGTGGTCAAGAACCTGATCATGAGCTTCCAGGCGTACACGACCACCACGTTCTACACGGGCGAGGCGCCCTGGGTCGGCTTCGCCAACTACGCCCAGGTGCTCGGCTCGCAGCTGTTCGGCACGGCCCTGCTCAACACGGCGCTCTTCACGATCGGCTCGATCGTCGG
This sequence comes from Frigoribacterium sp. CFBP9030, assembly GCF_034045195.1. Lineage (NCBI taxonomy): Bacteria > Bacillati > Actinomycetota > Actinomycetes > Micrococcales > Microbacteriaceae > Frigoribacterium > Frigoribacterium sp. CFBP9030. The sequence continues at coordinate 266,688 of NZ_JAXCWG010000004.1, read as the reverse complement.
CCAGTTCGTCATCGGGCTGCTCTTCGCCCTGTTCTTCCGCCGGGCCTTCCCGCTCAACGGGATCCTGCGATCGCTGCTGCTGCTGCCCTGGCTGCTGCCGCTGATCGTCTCGAGCGCGATCTGGAAGTGGATCCTCGACCAGGACTCGGGCGTGCTGAACCAGTTCCTCGGGACGTTCGGCATCCCGGCCGTGCCGTGGCTGACCAGCCCGAGCGTGGCCCTGCTGACCGTGGTGCTCGTCAACATCTGGATCGGCATCCCGTTCAACACGACCATCCTCTACGGCGGTCTGCAGGACATCCCCACCGAGCTCTACGAGGCGGCGTCGCTCGACGGAGCCACCGGCTTCAAGGGCTTCCGTCACGTCACCTGGCCGCTGCTGCGACCGGTGGTCAGCGTGGTGCTCGTGCTCGGCGTCGTCTACACGATCAAGGTGCTCGACATCATCCTCGGGCTGACGAACGGCGGGCCGGCGAACGCGACGCAGACCATCGCGACGCAGTCGTACAGCCTCTCGTTCCAGCAGTTCGACTTCGGGTCGGGGGCGGCGCTCAGCAACGTGCTGATCGTCATCTCGGCCGTGTTCGCCGTCGTGTACCTGCGACTCAACCGGAAGGCCGTCGATGAGTGAGACAGCCCTGCGAGTCCCGAGCACCGGGGCCGTCGATCGTCGCGGCGCCGCACGCCGCCGACCGCTCTCGCGCCCCGAGGGGCCGAAGAAGTACCTGCTCAGCGCGATCGGCGTGCTGCTGCTCGCCGGGATGCTGTTCCCCGTCTACTGGATGGTCAACATCTCGCTGCAGCCCGCCGGGTCGGCCATCGAGGCCTCCTGGTTCCCGTTCGAGGCGCAGTTCGGCGGGTACGCCCAGGCGCTGGCCGACCAGGGCGGCAACCTGGTCACGAGCCTCGTGATCGCACTCGGCAGCGTCGTGCTCAGCCTCGCGATCGCGACCCCCGCCTCCTACGCTCTGGCGCAGTTCAAGGTCAGGGGGGTCAACGCGGTGCTGTTCGCGATCCTGATCTCGCAGATGATCCCGGGCATCGTCGTCGCGAACGCGCTCTACGCCGCGTACAACGACGTCGGGCTGCTGAACACGATCCCGGGGCTGATCCTGGCCGACTCGACGGCGGGGGTGCCGTTCGCGATCCTGATCATGCGGGCGTTCATGCTGAACATCCCGCCGTCGGTCATCGAGGCGGCGAAGGTCGACGGGGCCGGCGACTTCAGGGCGTTCCGCAGCATCGTGCTGCCGATCAGCCGCAACGCGATGATCACCGCGGGTCTCTTCACGTTCCTGTTCACCTGGAGCGACTTCCTGATGGCGCTGACGCTGACGACGACCACCGACATCCGGCCGATCACGCTCGGCATCTACCAGTACATCGGCACCTACACGGCCGACTGGTCGACCGTGATGGCCGCCGCCGTGCTCGCGTCGCTGCCCGCCATCGTGCTGCTGCTCGCCGCGCAGAAGTTCATCGCCGCCGGTGCCACCGGCGGGGCCGTCAAGTGACGACGGCGCACACCCGAGAGAGAGGGAACACCATGACCACGAACACCACCGCACCCCTGCGGGTCACCGTCTGGGGCGAGAACGTCCACGAGAAGGTCGAGCAGCACGTCGCCGACCGCTACCCCGACGGGATGCACGGGGCGATCGCCGCCGGCGTCGGCGAGAACCTGCCCGACGCCGTCGTCCGCATCGCGACGATGGACCAGCCCGAGCACGGCCTCACCGAAGAGCTGCTGGCCGACACCGACGTGCTCACCTGGTGGGGTCACGCGGCGCACGGCGACGTCGACGACGAGATCGTCGAGCGGGTGCACCGCCACGTGCTCGCCGGCATGGGGCTGATCGTGCTGCACTCCGGCCACTGGTCGAAGATCTTCACGAAGCTGATGGGCACGACCTGCACGCTGCGCTGGCGCAGCGAGCACGACCAGGAGCTCGTCTGGACGGTCAACCCGCAACACCCGATCACCCGCGGCGTGCCGAACCCGATCGTGATCCCCGAACAGGAGATGTACGGCGAGTACTTCGACGTGCCGACGCCCGACGAGCTGATCTTCATCTCGGGCTTCACCGGCGGCGAGGTGTTCCGCAGCGGCATGACCTACCGCCGCGGCTTCGGTAAGATCTTCTTCTTCTCGCCCGGCGACCAGGACTTCCCGGTGTACTTCCACCCCGACGTCCGCCGCGTCATCTCGAACGCCGCCGAGTGGGCCCGCCCCGAGCGCGAACGCGCCACGCCGACGCTGCTCCGCTACGACCTCGGCGAGTACTTCGACGGCAAGGACTACTCGGGCCCGATCGAGGAGCCGGCCGACGCATGAGCGCCCCGATCCCCGTGGACGAGACCACCGCACCCGGCGGCTTCCGCCGCGTCGACCGCCGAGGAGGCCCGCTGCGGGTCGTGCAGGTCGGCGCCGGCGAGATGGGGCGGGCCTGGCTCCGCACCGTCGCCGACTCCCCCGACGTCGAGCTGGTCGGCATCGTCGACCTCGATCTCGACGCCGCCCGCGCCGGGGCGCAGCACGCCGGTCTGCCCGATCTGCCGGTCGACCGCGACCTCGCCGCCCTCGTGGCCCGGGTCTCGCCCGACGCCGTGCTCGACGTGACCGTGCCGGTGGCGCACCACCCGGTGACGATGCAGGCGCTCCGCCTCGGTCTGCCGGTGCTCGGCGAGAAGCCGGCCGCGCAGAGCGTCGCCGAGGCTCTGTCGCTGACGGCCGCCGCCGAGGTGACGGGCGAGCTGTTCATGGTGTCGCAGTCGCGCCGTTACAACGACCAGCTGGTGGCGCTGAAGGCGCACGCCGAGCTGCTCGGCGACGTGGGCATGGTGTCGACGTCGTTCGCGAAGGCGCCGCACTTCGGCGGGTTCCGCGAGCAGATGGACGACGTGCTGCTGCTCGACATGGCGATCCACGCGTTCGACTCGGCGCGCTACCTGATCGGTCGCGACCCCGTGTCGGTGTGGTGCGACTCGTGGAACCCCTCGTGGTCGTGGTACCGCGGAGACGCGGCGGCGAGCGCCGTGATCGGCTTCGAGGGCGGTGTCCGCTACAGCTACGACGGCTCGTGGTGCAGCCCCGGCGTCGAGACCTCGTGGAACGGCGCCTGGCGCGTCTCGGGCTCGGGCGGCACGGCGCTCTGGTCGGGCGACGACGAGCCGGTCAGCGAGATCGACGGCGCCCCCGGGGCCCCCGAGGCGCGACCGACCGTGGGTGTCGAGATCGCGGGCTCGCTCGCGGCGTTCGCCCGGGCCCTCCGCACCGGCGAGCGCCCCGACGGCGAGGTGCACGGCAACGTGATGAGCCTCGTGATGGTCGAGGCGGCGATCCGGTCGACGCGCACGGGCGAGCGCGTGCTGGTCGACGACGTGCTCGAGCAGGCGCACCGCGAGGCGGTCTCCGTCGAGCGCGACCCCGAGGTGAAGGCGCGTCTCGAGTCGTGGGCGTCGGTGCGCGCGGCCCTGCAGGGCGGGGCGGGCGGGGTCGACGCGACCCGCGCCTCCTCGGCTCCGGAGCGGGAACGGCAGGAGGCGCGGTGACCGGGCAGGGCGCCCTCCGCTTCGCCCTCGTGGGTCACGGGTTCATGGGTGCGGCGCATTCGCAGGCCCTCCGTGTCGCGCCCGCCTTCTTCGACCTGCCGCTGGCGCCCGTGATGGCGACCCTGGTCGGTCGCGACGTCGCGGCCACCCGCGCGGCGGCCGAGCGGTGGGGGTGGGAGTCGACGGCGTCCGACTGGCGCGACGCGGTCGACGACCCCGACATCGACGTGATCGACATCTGCTCGCCCGGCTCGACGCACGTCGACATCGCGGTGGCCGCGCTCGAGGCGGGCAAGCACGTGCTCTGCGAGAAGCCGCTGGCCAACACGGTCGCCGAGGCCGAGCGCATGGCGTCGGCCGCGGCCGCCGCCGCCGAGCGCGGCGTGTTCGCGATGGTCGGCTTCTCGTACCGGCGGGTGCCGGCCGTGACCCTGGCGCGCGACATCGTGGCGGCGGGGCGCATCGGCGAGGTGCGTCAGGTGCGGGCGCAGTACCTGCAGGACTGGCTGATCGACGAGACCGACCCGATGACCTGGCGACTCGACAAGGCGGTCGCGGGCTCGGGCGCCCTCGGCGACATCGGGGCCCACGCGGTCGACGCGGCGCAGTTCGTGACCGGTCGGCGCCTCACCGACGTGTCGGGCACGCTGCATACCTTCGTGACCGAGCGGCCGCTGGTCGACGAGACGGTGACGACCTCGGGTCTCGGCGGGGTCGCGGGGTCGGAGCGCGGTCGGGTGACGGTCGACGACGCCGCCTGGTTCACGGCCCGACTCGAAGGAGGCGCGATCGCTTCGGTCGAGGCCTCCCGGTTCGCGACGGGTCGCAAGAACGCCTTCCGGCTCGAGGTCTCGGGCTCGCGGGGCGCCGTGGCGTTCGACCTCGAGCGTCCGAACGAGCTCGAGGTGCTCGAGGTCGACGGGCCCGAGTCGGGGTTCCGCCGCGTGCTCGTGACCGAGCCGCAGCACCCGTACGTCGACGCGTGGTGGCCGGCCGGGCATGGCCTCGGGTGGGAGCACGCGTTCACGCACCAGCTGCGCGATCTCGTGGTGGCGCTGGCCGCCGGCGCGCAGCCGGCCCCGTCGTTCGCCGACGGCCTGCAGGTGCAGCGCGTGCTGGCCGCGGTCGAGGCGTCGGACGCCGCGGACTCCGTCTGGCTGCCCGTCTAGCGTGACCCGCGCCTCCTGCGTTCTCGGGGCGGATGCGCCATGAACCGCGTTCGCGTAGGCAGGAGGCGCGGGGAGCGGGGCAGGAGGCGCGGGGCACGGGGAGCGGGCGCGGAGCCTGCCCCGCCGTCCGCCGCTACCCCTTCACGCCGCCGGCGCTCAGGCCCGACTGCCAGAACCGCTGCAGGAACAGGAACGCCACCACGAGCGGCAGGATCGACACGAACGACCCGGTCAGCACCGTCGAGAACAGTACCTGCGCCCCGCCTCCGCCGGTCGCCGCCTGCTGCCACTGCGCCAGGCCGACCGTCGCCGGGAACAGGCTCGGGTCGTTCAGCATGATCAGCGGCAGGAAGTAGTTGTTCCAGGTCGAGACCAGCGCGAACAGCAGCACGGTGACGATGCCCGGGGCGAGCAGTCGCGACGAGATCGTCAGGAAGATCCGCAGCTCACCGGCCCCGTCGATGCGCGCCGCCTCGAGCAGGCTGTCGTCGACGGCCTCGCTCGCGTAGACGCGCATCAGGTAGACGCCGAACGGGCTGACGAGCGACGGCAGGATGATCGCCCACGGGGTGTCGACCAGGTTCGCCGCGCTGAACAGCAGGTACGTCGGGATGGCGAGCGCCGTCAGCGGCACCATGACCGCCCCGAGGATCAGCCCGAAGACGAACGACCGGCCCATGAAGACGTACTTCGCCAGCGAGTACCCGCACATGGTGGCGAGCAGCGCCGCCCCCACCGAGCTGACCACGGCGTAGAGCACCGTGTTGCCCATCCACTGCAGGAAGATGCCGTCCTGGAAGGTGAACAGCTGCGCCACGTTGTCGCCGAGCGCGAAGCTGCGTCCGAAGGCCAGACCGAACGTGCTGAAGATGTCGCCGTTCGTCTTCGTCGCCTGGATCGCGAGCCAGACCAGCGGCAGCAGGAAGTACGCCAGCGTGATCCAGAGGATCACGGTCAGGATCGGCGTCTTGCGCTGGGAGCGCTCGACGCGACGTCGGGGGCGTCGCCGACCCGCGCCTCCTGCGCTCTGCAGTCGGCGGGCCGGACGGTCGACGGCCGTGGCTCCGGCGGTGTCGACGGGTGCGGGTGCGATCGTCACGACAGTCGCTCCTTGCGTGAGGTGGCGAGCTGCACCACGTAGCTGATGATCATGATGAGGAACCCGAGCAGGAACGCGATGGCCGCGGCGTAGTTGACGTCCTGATTGCGGAACGCGACGTTGTACGCGTAGAGGTTCGGGGTGAAGTCCGAGCCGATCGCGTTCGGGGCGATGCTGTAGAGCAGGTTCGGCTCGTTGAAGAGCTGGAACGACCCGATCACCGAGAAGATCACCGTCAGCAGGATCGCCGAGCGGATCGCGGGGATCTTGATGCTCCACGCCACCCGCCAGGGCCCGGCGCCGTCGATCTCGGCGGCCTCGTACATCTCGGTCGGCACGCTGCGGAGGGCCGCGTACAGCACGATCATGTTGTAGCCGATGAACTCCCAGCTGACGATGTTCATCGTGCTGCCGAGCACGTTCTGCGGCGAGAGCAGGTCGGGGGCGGGCAGGCCCACGCCGGTCAGCACCTGGGCGATCAGCCCCGATTCGCGGCCGTAGAGGTAGCCCCACATGAGCGTCGCGACGACGCCGGGCACGGCGTACGGCACGAAGATCGCGAGACGGACGAACTTGCTGCCGGCGACACGACCGGTGTCGAGCGCGAGGGCGACGAACAGGGCGATCACGAGCATGATCGGCACCTGCACGAACAGGAACAGCGCGACGCGCCCGAGACCGGCCCAGAAGCTCGGGTCGTTCAGGGCCCGCTCGTAGTTGGCGAGCCCCGAGAAGACCTGCCCGCCGACCAGCTGAGAGGTGAAGGTGCTGAGGTACCCGGCGTAGCCGAGAGGCACGAGGAACATCGCCGCGAAGACGAGCAGGAACGGGATCGCGAGCGCCCAGGCGGCGATCAGCTGGGGTCGGTGCAGCGTGCTGCGACGACGCGGGGTCGGCGTGCGGGTCGAGGAGGCGCGGGTCGTGTCTCGACGAGCACTCGCGGAGGCGGGGGTGGGGGTGACGGAGGTGGACATCGGGGCTCCTTGCCGGGCCGGGGGCACCGCCCGTCGCCGCCGCCCGCCCGGGGGCGGCCGACGTCGACGGACGGTGCCGTGAGCACTACTGGACGGTGAAGCCCTGCTGCTTCGCGTAGGCGGTGACGTCGTCCTGCCACGCCGTGAGGGCGGCGGACATGTCGTCGTGGTCGGCGATGGCCTTGCCGAGGGTGTCGTTGAAGCTCGAGTAGACGTAGTCCATGAACGGCAGCCACTGGAAGTCGGTGCTGACCGTGTCCGAGACGCCGGCGAAGAGCTCGTTGACCTTCTGGCCGCCGTAGAAGTCGCTGGCCGTGCCGGTGAACTCGCTGCTCGAGAGGGTGTCGGTCGTCGTCGGGAACAGGAACTGCTCGTTCGCGAAGGCGAGGGTCGACTCGGGGTCGCTGTTGAGGAACTTGCTGAACTCGGCGGCCACGATCGGGTTCTTCGTGCCCGTGATCACGGCGTCGGACGATCCGCCCCAGTTGCCCGAGACGTCCTCGCCGGCCTCCCACTGGGGGATCTTCGCGGCGGTCCATTTGCCGCTGGTGTTCGCGGCGGTGCCCTGCAGGAACACGGGGCCCCAGGCGGCGGTCTGCCAGCTGGCGTACTTGCCGGACGAGAAGCCCTGGTACCAGGAGTCCGTGAAGTCGGCGTCGGTCGAGACGAGGTCCTTGTCGATGAGGTCCTGCCAGAACGTGACGACCTTCTGCGTCTCGGCCGAGTCGAGGTCGATGCCGACGGTCTTGTCGCCGTCGTACGAGAACGGCTTGGCGCCGGCCTGCCAGAAGAGCCCGACGACCTGACCGGGGTCGTTGCCCGGCAGGTTCGACATGTACGAGCCGGTCTCGTCCTTCACGGTCTGCGCCTGCTCGGCGAACTCGTCCCAGGTGGCGGGCGGGGCGGTGATGCCGGCCTGCTCGTAGATGTCCGAGCGGTAGAGGTTGCCGAGCGGCCCGGAGTCCTGCGGCACCGACCAGACGCCGCTGTCGTCGGCGACCTGGTTCCAGACCCACTCGACGTACTTCGACTCCAGCTCCGCGCCTCCGTACGGGGTGAGGTCGACCAGGCTGTCCGTCTGACGGAACGACGGGATGTACTGGTACTCGATCTGCGCCACGTCGGGGGCGCCCTTGCCGGCCTTGAGAGCCGTGCGCAGCTTGGGGTACTGCACGGTGCCCGTGCCGACGTTGACGACGTCGACGGTGATCTTCGGGTACTTCGCCTCGAAGAGGTCGACCTCCTTCTGGATGTCGGGCACCCAGGTCCAGAAGGTGATGGTCGTCTCGGTGTCCATCGCCGCGTCGATGTCGGCCTGCGAGACGGGGGCGGTGGTCTCGCCACCGCCACCGCCTCCTCCGCCGCCGGGGGCGCACGCGGTCAGCGCGAACGCCGACACGAGAGCCAGGGACACGAGCGCCTTTGCTGTGTTCTTCCGCTTCATGGTCTTCTCTTTCGGGGTGTGCGGCGTCTCGGGCGAGACGCCGGGTTCAGGGGGTGGGGGTCGTGGCCACGTGCTCGAACACGTGGGCTGATCGGGGGGTGAGGGTCAGGGTGCGACCGGCCTCGAGCACGTCGCCGGTCTCGAGATCGCGGACGGCGCGGGGTGCGGTCACGGCGGCCTCGTGGGCCGACCAGTTCGACACGAAGGCCAGGTCGGGCCCGTCGGGGCGCGACCCGGTGGTGACGGTGACGGCGTCCGTCGCCGCCCAGTCGCGGGCCGCCGTCTGCGGCACGAGCCAGCGGGCGATGCTCCGCGACAGCTCGGGGTTCGGCACGGTGGCGACGTAGCTGACGCGACCGGCCCCGGAGGCGCGGGTCGTCATCACCGCGTCGGCCCCGATCTCGGTGGCCGGGAACCGCACCAGCACCTCGGCGTCGTCGACCTTCAGCACGTCGGCCCAGCGGGTGCCGGCCGAGCCGGGCTCGAGGGCGAGACCGTCGGCGGGGCCGGCGGTGAGGACCTCGAGGGGCTCGTCGAGGTTCGTGTACTCCTCGTACCAGACGCCCGCGGGGCCCGAGAGCCGGGCGGGGGCGACGTCGCGCCGGGCTCTGGCGAGCTGGTCGCCGTAGGCGGTGCGGACGCCGAGCACGAGGTGCCCCCCGGCCTCGGCGTAGGCGGAGAGCGCGTCGAGCGTCTCGTCGTCGACGACGTACAGACCGGGAACGACGAGCACGGGGTGCTCGGCCGCGACCGCCGCGGGGCCCGTCGAGTCGGCGGTCATGGCGGCGACGAACTGCTCGACGTGCTGGATGCGCACCTGGGCGCCGGACTCGGCGAGACCCCGGTAGTGCGAGTCGAAGAGGTGCAGGTACGAGTCGGGGTCGGGGTCGCCGTTCGGCAGGGCCAGGGGCGGGTAGCCCTCGAACGACCACTTCGTGTCGGTGGACCAGAGCATGAGCACGTCGGCGGCCGGCATGAATCCGTCCACCGCGCCTCCTACCGCCCCGAGGGTCGCGCCGAGGGCCGCGACCTCGCGGTGGATGCGACCGGGTCGCTGGCTGTGCGGCAGCACGCCGCCCCAGTAGGTCTCGACGCCGAAGTGCAGCGTGTGCCAGTGCCAGTACTCGACCATCCGGGCGCCTCGGGCGACCAGGGCGAGCGCGGCCTGCTTGATCTGCCCGTCGAAGGGCGGGTGGTTCTGCCACGGGCCGCCGATCGACTGCGCGTTGGTCTCGGTCACCAGGAACGACGACTGCGCCGACGAGAACGCCCGGTCGCCCCACTGGTGCAGGGCCCAGACGCCGGTGTGCCACCAGCCGGCCTCGCGGGGGATCTCGACGCCGCGGGTGAGACCGTCCTGCATCTTGTAATAGGGGTTGCCGGCGGTCACGTCGAGGCTCTTCACGAGCCGGTCGTCGGCGACCTGGGGTCGGGCGTACGAGATGCAGGTGGTGACGAACTGATCGTCGCGGGCGTACTCGCGCACGACGTCGGCCTGCCAGGCGATCAGCTCGTCGGCGAGCTCGCCCTGGAACCGGCGCCACTCGAGGTCGTACTGCGGCTGCACGTTGCCGTCGGGGCGCCAGAGCTGCGACCACTCGGTGATGCGGTGCGACCAGTAGACGAGGCCCCACTCGTCGTTCAGGCTCTCGACCGTGCCGTAGCGGCGCTGCAGCCAGGCGACGAACCGCTGGAAGACCTGCTCGTTGCGGGGCAGCTCGTTGCCGGGCTCGTTGTCGACCTGCCAGCCGATCACGGCGGGGTGGTCGGCGTACCGGGCGGCGACGCGGCGGACGACGCGCTCGGCGTAGAAGCGGTAGGCGGGGTGGCTCTGGTCCATCTCCTGGCGGGCGCCCCAGCCGGCCCGGACCCCGGAGGTGCGCTCGGCCGCGATCTCGGGGTGCAGCACCTGCAGCCACGGCGGCACGGCGTAGGTGGGCGTGCCGAGCACGACCGAGATGCCGCGGGCGTGGGCGCCGTCGAGCACGGGCTGCAGCCAGTCGAGGTCGAACTCGCCCTCGCGGGGCTCCCACGTCGACCAGACCGACTCGCCCACGCGGATCACGGTGAAGCCGGCCTCGACCATCAGGTCGAGATCGCGATCGAGGGTGCCCGCCTGCTGGTACTCGGCGTAGTAGGCGGCCCCGAAGAGGACCCCGGAGTGGCGTGGTGCTGACGTCATCGTCGACCTGTCTGCTCGTGCGGATCGGCGTCGATCCGCGGATGCTGGCGTGCTGGTGGTGCATGGTGGTCGGCCGATGTTGTCGATAACATCGGCGTTGATGAGGAAGCTAGTCGAGCCGCCGACGTCGCGCAAGTGGCAATCGAGCGGCGTGACCCGACCGTGATGCGGCGGTGGGTGCAGGGGCCGTCTGCGGCGAGCGGCGGGGCGTCTTCGGCCGGCGCGGGGCCGTCTGCGGCCGGTGCCGAGGCGTCCGCAGCCGGTGCCGGGGGCTCAGACGCGGGGCGGAGCCGTGGAGGCGCGGGTCACCAACGCCGGCGTCGGCACGTGGATCACGGGGTCGGTCTCGCGCCCCTCGATGCGGTCGATCAGCGAGGTGACGACGAGCACGCCCTCCTGCGCGAAGTCCAGGTCGACCGTCGTGAGGGGCGGGACCATGTAGCGCGCCTCCGGAGCGTCGTCGTTGCCGACGACGCTGACGTCGCCGGGCACCGAGACGCCGGCCTCGGCGAGCGCCGCGAGCAGACCCATCGCCATGGTGTCGTTCGCGACCGCGACGGCGGTGGCGCCTCCGTCGGGGGCCCGACCCGCGCCTCCTCCGCTGTCGAGGGCGCCCTCGGCGAGCAGGAGGCGGGCCGCGGCGAAGCCCGACTCGGCCGACCAGTCCCCCGCGGTGCTCGCGACGACCTCGCCTCCCCCGGCCGTGAAGGCGGCGGTGAAGCCCTCCTGACGCTCCCGGGCGACGAGCCACTGCTCGGGCCCGGCGACGTAGGCGGCCCGGCGGTGCCCGAGCTCGATCAGATGCTCGGCGGCGACGCGGCCGGCCCGGATGCCGAGCGACTCGCCGGTGCCGTCGACGACGAGACCGAAGTCGCGGCCCACGGGCATCGAGATGTCGCGCTGCGCGATGGCGGTGCGGGCGATCGCGGTCTGGGCCATGAGCACGAGCCCGGCGATCTGCTGACTGAGCACGAGATCGAGGGCTTCGCGGACGCTGCCCTCGTCGCTGCCGTCCATCGTGACGATGTCGGTGACGTAGCCGAGGTCGCGCGCGGCCTCGGTGGCGCTGGCGATCGTGCGGGCCGGGCCCGACAGGTGCATGTTGTCGGCGAGCAGGGCGATGCGGTTGGTGCGCTTCAGCCGGAGGAACCTCGCGGCGCTGTTCGGCCGGTACTCGAGCTCGGCGAGGGCCGACTCGACCTTGGCGCGGGTCTCGGGCCGGATCCCCTCGAAGCCGCGGAGGAACCGGCTGACCGTCTGATGCGACACCCCCGCGCGGGCCGCCACGTCGTAGATCGTGGCGTCGGGCATGCCCCCGAGGTTAGCCTGCGCCGAGACCCCAGGATGTCGCTGAGACCCCCGTGCGCGCGAAGGGGTCTCAGCCACTCCCCGGGGTCTCGCGGCCTAAGCGAACAGCAGGCGCGACGACGCGCGAGCAGGCCGACCTCGGTCCGGCCCGGCGAGGGACGACCCGCGCCGCGCCTCCTCGTGATGTGCTGGCCTCATGCTCTCCGATCAGACCCTCCCGTGGATCATCGCCGCCGCACTGCTCGTCGTCGTCATCGCCGTCGTCGTGGTGCTGCTGGTGCTGCGACGCCGCCTCACGCAGGCCCGCAGGGCCGCCGACGAGCAGGCCCGCCAGGCCCGTGCCGAGCAGGACGCCCGCGACGCCCACCACGACACCCGCATGGCGCGCACGACCGCCGAGCACACCCGCGAGAAGGAGGCCCTCGCCACCGAGCTCGGCACCGAGAACAAGCGGCTGGCCGACCAGAAGCAGGCCGCCCTCGACGAGGCCGAGCAGACCCGGGCCATGCTGTCGACGGGCCTCAAGTACGAGGCGACGTCGCGCGAGCTGATCGCCGCGGCCTGCCGTGCGGCCGGCGCGGACGTCGTGCTGCTGACCAACGTGGTGTTCGTGCCCGCCGCGAGCAGCGCCTCCGGCAGGTTCGTCGCGCAGGTCGACCACGTGCTGGTCGGCGAGACCGGGGCGATGGTGGTCGAGAACAAGGGCTGGCGCGGCATCGTGTTCGACGGTCGGCGTCCGAGCAGCGTGTTCCCGGCGTTCGGGGGGCTCTTCGACGAGAGCACGATGTCGCCGCCGTTCGCCCTTCAGGTGGTCGACGACTCGCCCACCGTGCTGACCGTGCGGTCGCACCTCGGCACGAAGTCGCCGGCGTCGCAGGTGCGGCGCCAGGCGAACAGGCTGTCCGACCGGGTGCACGAGTCGATCGACGCGAGGCTGTGGTTCGACACCTGCGTGCTGTACTCGCACCCGAAGGCGACCGTCTTCGCCGTCGATCAGGACCGCAGCGAAGGAGGCGCGGCCACGCAGATCGTGTCGACCCCGACCCAGCTCGAGGCCGTCGTGCGCGAGCTGATCTCGCGTCCGACCAAGAAGCTGTCTCAGGCGCGCGTCGAGGACGTCGCGGCGCTGCTCGCCTCGTACGGGGCCGACGTGCTCCGCTTCGGCGCTTTCGCCGAGGAGGCGCGGGCCGCGTCGACCGCGTCGGTCGCGCCGGCCGCGCCGGCCCCGGCACCGACCCCCGAGCAGGCCCCGGCCATGACCTCGGACCCGGTCTCAGGCACGGCTTCGGACACGGCACCGGCCGCCGACACGGACACGGCCTCCGCTGAGGCCTCCGACCGGACCCAGGCGTAGGCCCGGCGTCTAGCCCGGCTGGTCCGCCTAGCCGAGCTGGACCAGCTGGCCTAGCTAGCCGAATTCGGCCAGCACCGCGGCGGCGACCCGGGCGACGAGCGCGTCGTCGTAGGCGACCTCGGGGTCGTTCTTCGTCGTCAGGACGGTGAGCACGATGGGGTCGCGGCCCGGGGGCGTGACGACGGCGACGTCGTTGCGGATGCCTCCCGCGCCTCCTGATTTGTCGACGACCGTCCAGCCCTCGGGGGCGCCGGCCCGGACGAGGGTGTCGCCGGTGGCGTTGCCGCTCGCCCAGTCGAGCAGGAGCGCGCGGTCGACGGGCGCCAGATTCTCTTCGCTGGCGAGGGCGGCGAGGTCGGCCGTGAAGGCGCCCGGGGTGGTCGTGTCGTCGGTGCTGCCGGGTTCGATCGTGTTGAGGTCGGGTTCGCGGTTCACGACCTCGGTGGTGGTGTCGCCGAGCTGCTCGAGGGCCTCGTCGAGCCCTGCGGGGCCGCCGATCCGGTCGAGCACGAGGTTGAGCGCGGTGTTGTCGCTCTGGCGCACGGCGGCCTCGGCCAGCGACGACAGGCTCATGCCCTGGTCGACATACTGGCTGGTCACGGGTGAGTAGCCGGCGGCCGAGACGTCGGCGGCCGTCCAGGTGACGACCTCGTCGCGCTGATCGGCGGGCACCTGCTGGAGGAACGCCGCGGCCGCGAACACCTTGATGGTCGACGCGTAGCCGAACCGCTCGTCCGCCCGGTAGTCGAGGGTGGTGCCCGATCCGGTGTCGAGGGCGCTGACGCCGACGCGGGCGTCGAACTCGGTCTCGAGGGCGCCGAGCGCGGCCGAGGCGTCGGCGGTCGGCGCCGTGGTGGCCGTGGTGGCCGTGGGTGCGGGCGTCGCGGATGCCGGAGCCGAGGAGGCGCGGGTCGCCTCCCCCGCATCACCCTGCGTCGCCCCGGTGGTGCAGCCGGTCACCCCGGCGACGACGATCGCGGCGGAGGCGAGCACGGCGGCGGTCGGGGTCGCTGTTCGGCGTCTCATACCCGCCATGGTGCTACACGCCGCTCCCTCCCCGCCCACCCGGCTCCATGAGTCACAACACGCCGCGGCCCACCCCGCCCCCGCGGCGTGTCGTGACTCCTCGACCCGGGCTCCTCAGCCTCGGGCGGCCCCGCCGCGCTCGGCACCCGGCGCACCGACGCTCTCCCGCAGCACCACCACCGCCTGGTCGGTCGTGAGCCGCGGCGTCTCGCCGCCCGCCATGAGCTGCTGCAGCTGGCCGAAGGCGCGCGACCCGAGGCCGGCGAAGTCCTGGCGAGCGGTCGTGATCGACGGCGAGAACAGCTCGGAGATGGGGTGGTCGTCGAACCCGGCGACGCTGACGTCGTCGGGCACCCGCAGCCCTTCGTCGGCGAGGCCGCGGATGACGCCCATCGCGATCTCGTCGTTGCCGCAGAAGACGGCCGTCACCGTCGGGTCGGCGGCCAGCTCGCGCCCGACCGCGCGACCGGAGAGCGGCTCCCACGACGAGTCGATGATCTCGGGCACCGGCACTCCGGCGTCGATCAGCGCGTTGCGCCACCCGGTGGTGCGGCCGTCCTCCTTGCCCGAGGGCGGCACCCGCACGTGGTGCACGGTCGAGTGCCCCAGCTCGAGCAGGTGCGCGGTCAGCGCGTACGAGCCGGTCATCTCGTCGATGACGGCCTGCGGCACACCGGTCGCGATCTCGCCCGAGATGGCCACCGTCGCGAGCGACGCGGGCACGGCCGCGAGTGCGGCGACGCCCTCGGGGTCGAACTTCAGCACGACGACACCGGCGACGGGCTGCTGCAGCGCGAGGTCGACGGCGGCGTGCACCGACTCGGCCTCGGTCGAGTCGATGACGGTGATGCTGACCAGGTAGCCCGAGGCCCGGGCGCTGACCTCGACGCCGCGGATCGTCTCGGCGTAACCGTAATGAGAGGTGTCGCCGGCCAGGACGGCGATGACCCGCGATCTGCCGTTGACCAGCGCCCGGGCCGACGCGTTGGGCCGGTAGCCGAGCTCGACGATCGCCTGCTCCACCCGTTGCGTCTTGTCGGCGCTGACCTTAGCCGCGCCGGTGAGCACCCGTGACACGGTCGGAGCCGAGACGCCGGCGAGCCGCGCGACGTCGTCGATGTTGGCGGGGCGCTGGTCCGCTGCGGGGCTCGGCATGATCGTCTCACCATAGGGCGATCCGACCAGACCCGTCATTTGACGGCGCCGCTGGTGATGCCCGAGATGATCTTGCGCTGCATCACCATGAACGTGACCAGCAGCGGCAGGCTCATCACGATGATGTAGGCGAAGATCAGGTGCCAGTTCTGCAGGTACAACCCGCTGCTCGCCACCTGGTAGAGGTTCAACGGCAGGGTGTCGAGGCGCCCGCCGATGACGAACAGCGCGTAGAACACGTCGTTCCAGACGTAGAGGCAGATCAGGATCGTCGCCGTCGCGAGAGTCGGTCCGAGCAGCGGCAGGATGATCCGCACGAACACCCGCACCGGCCCGGCGCCGTCGACTCGCGCGGCCTCCTCCAGTTCGACCGGGATGGTGCGCACGAAGCCGGTGACGAAGAACACCACCGTCGACAGGTACATGCCCATGTAGACGCCGATCATGCCGAGCGCGGTGCCGGCGAGGCCGATCTGGCGCAGCAGCAGCACGATGGTGACGACGGCGGGCGGCAGCACGATGCCGCTGATCGCCAACGCGTAGACGATCGCCATCGCCCGGCTCGAGCGTCGGGCGAGCACCCACGAGGCCATCGAGCCGACCAGCAGCACCCCGAGCACCGACGGCACCATGACGAGCAGGCTGCCGAAGAACGCCGGCACCATGCGGCCGTCGCCGAACACGGTGGCGATGTTCTCGAACAGCTGCCAGTCCGTGGGCAGGGCGAGGTTGGGGCTGAACGCCTCCGCCTGGTCCTTCCCGGCCGTGACGACGACCATCCAGAACGGCACGCCGAGGAGGGCCACGACGAGCGCGAGCGCGACCAGGGGCTGCACCACGCGGCGACGGGGCCGTCGACGACGCGACGCGGGCGGCCTCGAGGAGGTGCGGCGCACCTCCTCGGAGTCCGTGACGGTCGGAGCCGGGGTCGCGATGCTGGAGACGCTCATCAGAGGACGTCCTCTCTCTTGCGGAGGAACCGGATCAGGGGGAACGCCAGCACGGCCACCATGACGAACAGCATCAGGCTCATGGTCGTGGCCTGGGCGAAGAGCCCCTGCCCGAAGGTGCGGAAGATGAAGATGTTGAGCAGCTCGGTCGTGCCGCCGGGGCCGCCCTCGGTGGTCGCCTGCACGACGTCGAAGCCGTTCATGGATCCGAGGAGGGACGTGGCGACGTTGAAGGTCACGGCCGGCGCCAGCAGCGGGAACCGGATCGTGCGGAAGGTCTGCCACCAGCTCGCCCCGTCGAGGCGCGACGCCTCGAGGACGTCCTGGTCGATCGTCTTGAGACCGGCGAGGTAGATGAGCATCGAGAGACCCATCCACTTCCAGGCGTGGATGAGCGCGACGACGACGATCGTCCACGAGGTGCTGCCGAGCCACGCGGTGGTGACCTCGGTGCCCGTGACGGCGCTCAGCACGGCGTTGAGGGCCCCGTCGGGTTTGAGCAGCGCCTGGAAGATGTAGCCCACGGCGAGCGCCGACATCACGACGGGCACGAAGAAGGCGACCCGGGCGAAGCGGTTGACGCGGGTGTCGGCCTCGAGCACGAGAGCGAGGATCAGCCCGAAGACGTTCTGGAAGACCGCGACGAGCACGGCGTAGACGAGCGTCACGCGCAGCCCGGAGACGAGGGCGCCGTTGGCGAAGAGCGAGGTGAAGTTGTCGACGCCGACGAACGAGATCTGCGACGAGAAGCTGGACCAGTTCGTGAAGGCGTAGACGAAGTTGAAGACGGTCGGCACGAAGAAGAAGACGACGAGCACGGCGAGCGCCGGGACGATGAACCATGCGGGGTGGTCCTGTCGCCGGCCGCCGGGGCGGCGGGGCGCGGTTCCGCTGCGCAGCGCCGGGACGGCCGTGCGGCGAGCGGTGATCGGGGCGGTCATGGGGGCTCCAGTCGCGAAGGGGGGTGGGGGCCCGGCGGGGCGGCTGGTGAGGCCGCCCCGCCCGGTCGGGTGGGTCAGAAGTCGGTCGAGCCCTGGGCCTTGGCCAGCTCGGCGAACTGCTGCTGCGTGGCCTCGGCGACCTGCTCCGGCGTCTTCGTGCCCTGGATCATGTCGGCCAGGTTGATGTACAGGTCGGGGTTGGCGACCGCGAGGGCCTGCATCGAGCCGACCGCGTCCGGGACGGACTCCGCCGACGCGAGCAGCGCCTCCGGAACCGTCTCGGGGGTGTCGACGCCCTGCATGAGCGAGACCGTCTCCTGGTCGTCGACGAAGCCCTGGTAGCCCTCGCCCATCCAGTACGAGAGGAACTGACGCGAGGCGGCCTCCTGGGCGTCGTCGCCCGTGTCGAAGGCGACGACGGCGTTGGCCTGGTCGGGGATGAACGTGCCGACGTTGCCCGAGGGCGAGATCGGGAAGAACCCGATCTTCTCGTTCAGCTCGGCGGTGTCGGCCTTGGCCTGCAGCTGGCCGAAGAACGAGTTGACCTGCATGACCATCGCGGCGTCGCCGGCGAGCAGGGCGTCGCCCTGGTCCTCGAAGGTGGCCGTGGCGATGTCATCGTTGAACAGGCCCTCGTCGATGAGGCCCTGGTACTCGTCGATCGCGCCCTGGATGGTCGGGTCGGTGAAGGTCTCCTCGTTGGTGTTCACGCGATCCCAGAGGCCGTCCGCTGCGGCGTCGGCCAGCTGCACCTGCACCCACCACTGCGTGGCCCAGCGGTCGCCGCCCATCTCGTGGAAGGGGGTGACGCCGTCGGCCTTCAGGTCGCGTGCGGTGGCGAGCAGCTCGTCGAGGTCGCCGGGGGTCTCGGTGACGCCGGCCTCGGCGAGCACCTGCTTGTTGTAGTAGACGCCCTCGACCGCGGGCACCGTCACGAGGGCGGCGTACCGGGTGTCGTCGAGGAGGCCGGTGATGTCGGCGTAGTTGGCGTCGTAGTCGCCGAGCCAGGGGGCGCCGTCGAGCGGCTGCAGGTTGGTGCGCGCGTTGAGGGCGGTGAGACTCGACTCGGTCGGCTGCCAGAACGCGATGTCGGGCTTGTCGCCGGTGGCGACGCGGGTCTGCACGCCCTGCTCGTAGGGGTCGGGGATGGTCTCGACCTCGACGGTGGCGCCGGTGAGCGCCTCGAAGCCCTCGATGACGCTGTCGGCCGTCTCGGCGGTGCTCTGGGCGGCCCAGACGGTGAGGGTCGTGCCGGTCAGGTCGGCGTCCTGCTCGGGCCAGCTGACGGGGCCTCCGGCGGACGACCCGCCGCCGGCTCCGGGGTCGCTGCAGCCCGCCAGCGAGAGGGTGAGGGTCGCGACGGCGGCCGCGGCCACCGCGCTCTTCTTCCAGGTGATCTTCATCGGTCGGTCCTTAGGAGAATGGTGCTGTGTGTGGGGGAGGGTCTCACGCCGAGGGGCGCGGCGTGAGGGCGAACGTGCGGGCGCCGACGGTCTCGGCGGTCGAACGGACGGTCAGGATGCCCGTGGCGGTGTTCCAGGTGGTCTGCCACGGGGTGAGACTGCGGGGGAACACGACGTCGACGTCGACGTCGGTGCCGCGCAGGGCGGGGAACGCGAGCTCGTGCTCGCCGGCGGTCTCGTCGCGGTCCCAGACCGAGACGAGCACGCGGCGGTCGGCGGTCAGCGCGAGGGCGACCCATCGGTCGTCCCAGGTCGGGAGGCCCTTCGGCCAGGTCGGCACGGCCACGACGAGGTCGGGGCGCACCTCTCGGGCCGCCGCGACGGCCTCTCGGACGAGGTCGAGCCGGGCGTCGTCCATCCGGTTCAGGTAGCCCGACAGGAAGAACCGGCCGAGCAGGCTGGTCACGAGGCAGAAGGCCGACTGCTCGGCCGTCATCGACGGCTGCGGGTAGGCCCAGCTCGCGGCCTGCTCGGGCAGGATCGACAGCGGTGCCGCGGAGGCGATAGGCGGGTAGAGCAGGTAGTCCTGCTGGTCCGAGGTCGACTGGGCCTGCACTCGCGAGAGCATCGCCTGGTCGGCGCGCATGGCCCCCGACGAGCACGCCTCGAGCACGAGGGCGGGGTGCCGGTCGAGCACGCCGTCGAGCCAGTCGAGCACGGCGCGCGAGTGGCCGAGCAGCCCGGCGCCGGCGCTCGGCGCGTCGACGTCGGTGCCCGCCCCGGGGTCGGTGTTGTAGTCGAGCTTGAAGTAGCCGACGCCGAAGTCCCGGACGAGTCGGTCGACGACCTCGTCGAGGTGGGCCCGGGCGGCCGGGTGCCGCAGGTCGAGGTGGAGGCGCTCCTGCTCCTGCACGCGGTGGCCGCGGCGCTGGAGGAACGCCTCGGGCGGCAGCGTCGACGCGACGGGGCTGAGCACGCCGACCGACTCGGGCTCGAGCCAGAGCCCGGGCACCATGCCGTGCGAGCGGATGCGGTCGGTGACCTCGGCGAGGCCGCCCGAGAAGCGCACGGTCGAGGGCTGCCAGGCGCCGACGCTCGGCCACCAGTCGCCGCCGTCGTCGTACCAGCCGGCGTCGATGCAGAACACCTCGGCCCCGGCGGCCGCGGCGGCGTCGACGAGCGGCAGCAGCTTGTCGGTGGTCGGGTCGCCGTCGAGGGTGTTCATGTAGTCGTTGAAGACGATGGCGGGTCGCGCGTCGTCGGGGTGCGCACGGCGGGTGGCCCGTCGGTGACGGGTCAACTCGGCGGTCGCGGCCTCGAGGTCGATTCCGAGGGCGACCGTGGCGGGCACCGTCGTGAACGACTCCCCCGGCGCGAGCGGCTGCACCCACTGGTGGTCGACGTCGGTCGGGCCCGAGAGGGCGACGAACGCGTCGTCGACGTGCTCGCCGACCTCCCAGCGCCACGGGCCGTTGTTCTCGATCTGCCAGAGCCAGGCGACCCCGCGCTCGACCGAGGCGACCCCGCCCAGCGGCAACGCGCCTCCGGTCGACCAGGTGCCCTGCGAGATCTGCTTGACGGCGGATCGCGGGCTGTGCCCGGTCAGCTGCTGGGCCAGCACGGGGAGGTCGTCGCGCAGTCGGGTCTCGGACCAGCGCCCCTCGCCGAGCCAGTCGTTGCGGCCGCGCAGCAGCGTCCAGTCGTCGACTCCCCCGGGCCGCCCGGCGGTGCCGCCGAGCCCCTGCACCCACGAGGTGACCGACTGCAGGTCGAGGGCGCGGTCGCCGGTGTTCTCGACCGTCGTCGTGACCGAGAAGGAGGCGCGGGCCGACGATCGCAGGTGCAGAACGACCCGCAGACCCTCGTCCGACGCCGAGACGAGGTCGAGTCCATCGTCGTCGATGCGTCGGACCTCGGTCAGTCGCAGGGTCGACCCGAGCTCGGTGTGCACGAGACGCGACCCGACCAGGGTGCGGCCGCGACCGGCGGCGAGGATCTCGGTGATCGGGACGACCGCCTCCACCCGGGTGTCGACCGTGTCGGTCGTGGCTCGCACCAGGTGCAACGGCTCGTCGCCGTGGGCGAACTCGAGCGTGAGGCCGGGGGTCGCCCAGCGCACGATCGCTTCGGGGGCCGTCGGCACCTCGTCGTCGCGCGACGTCAGGAGGCGGTCGAGAGTCATGGGGTGTCCTTTCGTTCCCGAGTCATCGGGAGGGGCCGGCCGACGACGGGCGGGTCGTCGGCCGGCACGGGCGGTCGTGCTGCGGGGTCGTGCTGCGGGGTGGGGCTGGCGCGCGGGGCTGCGGGGCTGGTCAGCGAGCCGTCGTGGTCGGCGTCCCGACGCTCTGCTTGGCGAGCGTCACGGTGTCGATGTCGGGCGCCCACGCGGTGGTGTTGCCGAGGGTGATGGCACCGCTCGCGGTGGTGAGACGGAGGGGCTGCGCGTAGTCCCAGAAGCTGGTCCAGGCGTAGTTGTGGCGGACCGTGACCCGTTCGCGGGTGCCGCCCGCCTCGGTCACGTCGACGAAACGGCTGATCACCTGCGGGTTGTAGTTGATCGAGGCGCTCTTGTCGGCGTTGGCGGCCGAGAGCGTCAGCACGTAGTCGCCGGCTCCGAGCCCCGCCGGTCGGGCGAGGGTGGCGGTGTTGCCGGCGCCGTTGCCGAGGCTGCCGAGCACGGAGACCGCGCCCTGCGCGTCGGCCGAGCCGTTCGAGCCGGTCGTCGCCGGCAGTGTGCGGACGATCGTGCCGCCGGCCCGGGTCAGCGACTCGGCCTGCACCTTCACGGCGTTGCCCTGCGCCGTGTCGGCCGTGCGCTGGGCTGCGCCGCGGGTGCTGGTCACATCGGTGACGACGGCGCCGGTCGACGACGTGACGCCGATCTCGTTGACGCCCTGGGTCAGCCAGACGCGCACCGTCGTCGTCCACGCCCCGGCTGCCGAGACGCTGCCGGCCGGGATCGCCTTGTCGCCCACGGTCAGGCCGACGGCCGACGCCCTGGTCGTCGTGTACCGGACGGCGACGTCGTGATATCCGCTCTCGGTGGCCGCGACGAAGAACGAGGCGCCGGCCGCGCCCGACAGTCGCGCGCCTCCGTTCCCGGCGGCCGGCGTCTGTCCGTAGACGAGCTGAGCTCCGGAGGTGAGTCGCGCCTCGGTGGCGGGGTAGGTGGTGGGCTCGCCGTCGGTCGCGTCGCGCAGTTCGAACCGGTCGAGGGTGATGTCGCTGCCAGGCAGTCTCGTCTGGCCGTCGCGGCTCGCCCGGAGCGACAGCGAGTGGGTGCCGGCCTTCAGAGGCACGAGCACGTCGGTGCTGCCACGGTAGGTGTGCGAGAGATCGGCCGAGTACTTGACGAGCTGGTCGAAGCCTCCGTCGACGAACAGGGCGTGCTGACCGGGGGCCTGGTTGGCGCCGGCGAGCACCGAGAGCCGGTACGTGCCGTCGCGCGGCACCGTGACGTTCCATGTGGCGCTCGAGCCGACCTGGTTGAAGCTGCCGACGTCGCGTCCGCCCGAGGCCATGAACGACCATTCGCGGGCAGGGTCCTGGGTGTAGGCCGTGGCGTTCGCGAGCGTGGCGTTCTCGGCCTCGACGCTGCTGACGAGACGGGTGTCGACGGCGGGTCGCTGGGCGAGCGGCTTGGTGATCTGCACCTCGTAGGCGGCGTACCGGTCGTTGTTCGGGATCGTCACCGTGGCGGCGCCGGATGCCAAGGAGGCGCGGGTCGACACGATCACGGGAGGCTGGCCCGAGAGACCCTCGGCCCCGTTCAGCCGGGCCGCGCGGACGACCACGTCGACGCTCGAGCCGAACGTGGCCGAGTCGAGGCCGGTCAGGTCGAGCTGCACGTCGGAGGAGCCTCCGCCGACGAGCACGGTGGCCTCGCGGTCGGCGTCGTCGCGGGCGGCGATGGCCTGCACGGTGTCGGCGGCGTCCGCCTGCGGCGGGGTCACCTTGACCGTCTCACTGCCGGCCAGGTCGCCGTACCACTTGAACATCCACCAGCCGCCGTTGGCGCCGTTGCTTCGGGCCGAGTTGTCCGAGAGGTTGCCGGCGTAGTTCCAGTAGGCGGTCTGGGCGTCGACCTTCTGCTCTTCGAACATGGAGAACCACTGGATCAGCTGGCCGGGCACGCCCATGTCGCGGAGCATCCCGTACTCGGTGATGTTGACCGGGATGTCGGCGATGCCGAGGTCGGCGAGGATCCTCTTGTACTCGGCGTTGTGGCCGCGGAAGGTCGCGAGGTTCTGCGTGCCGAGCTCGTGCCAGATGAACACGTCGGGCAGCTGGCGCTTCTGCTTCGCGTAGGCGAGGAAGTCGCGGCTGCGGTCGGCGTGCCAGCCGGCGTCGCCGGGGCCTCCGACCTTCGCCGCGCCGAGGCCGTGGGCGGTGTAGATCTTCTGGATCTCGACGTAGGCCGCCGACCAGTCGGCGAGGAACTGCGTCTTCTGCGTGCTCCAGTTCGGGTACCAGTTGCCGGCGTCGGGCTCGTTGAACGGGATGAACACGTACTTCTCGGGGTGGGCCGAGTTCGACGCGATCGACTCGACGACCTGGCGGAGGATCGGCAGATAGTCCCACTCGCCGTCGCCGTTCGCGTCGGCGGGGCGCTGCCCGCCGTTGTAGGCCCAGTCGGGGTACATGTCCTGTGCGTAGACGTAGAGGTCCTGGCCGCCGGCCGCGAAGAAGTCGGACTCGACGTCGAGGGCGTCGCCGTTCGGGTGCTGGGCGCCTTGCGGGGGTTTCTGCGAGGTGTTCGTGACGCGTGCGCCCTCGAGCACGGCGGGCGAGGGCGAGCCGTCGTCGCCGAGGCCGTAGAGGGTTCCGGTGGCGCCGCCGCGGAAGTCGCCGGTCGTGGTGCCGAAGTCGACGGCGACGCGGCTGGTGGCGGCCTCCGCCGAGGTGGGGGCGACGAGCAGCTGAGAGCCCGAGAGGGCGATGGCCACGGCACCGACGGCGGCGGTGCAGCCGAGCAGAGCACGGCGGGCGGGAGTCAGGGAGAAGAGCGACAACGGAGGTACTCCTTCGTACTTCGTCGATACCGCGATCACGTCGGTGTGAAATCGCTATCACGAAGCATGCACGGGCCGTCCGACGTTTGCAAGCGTTTTCACGAAAACCCTTTCACGTCGATTCCCGTCCGTTGCCGCGCCTCCCGCGCCTCCCCCGCCTCCCCTCCGTCGCCGCGCCTCCCCCGTGTCCCCGCCTCCCCTCCGTCGCCGCGCCTCCCCCGTGTCCCCGCCTCCCCTCCGTCGCCGCGCCTCCCCCGTGTCCCCGCCTCCCCCGTCGCCTCGGGCTAGCCGGCGGCCGCCCCGGGCCCGCCGCGCAGCCAGCCCGCCCGCACCCGCGCACACCCCGCCACGCGTTCGACACCCCGCCACCGAATCCCGTGGCGGCGTGTCGACTCGGTGGCGTCAAGCCGCCCGCCCCCACCCCCGCCTGACCCGCCCCCGCGCGGAGCCCCACGCCCCACCACCACGCCAGAAGATGGACACGACGCCACGCTTAAACCGGGCGTCGTGTCCACGTCCTGGCGTCGTACCCGCCCCACACCGCACCCGCGCGCACCCCGCCACGCGTTCGACACCCCGCCACCGAATCCCGTGGCGTCGTGTCGAGTCGGTGGCGGCGAGCCGCCCCACGCCCCACCACCACGCCAGAAGATGGACACGACGCCACGCTTAAACCCGGCGTCGTGTCCACATCCCGGCGTCGTACCCGCCCACCGCCGCCGCCCACCGCCGCAGCCGCGACACCCGTCAGGCGCCCTCGACCTCGTCGCTGACGAGCGACAGGTGGGTGCGCGAGTGCTCCCGCGCCGCGCCTCCTTCGCCTGCGGCGATCGCCCGTGCCGCGGCGAGGTGGGCGTCGAGCGTGCCGGCTGCCGGGACGGCCGGGGTCAGCCCGAGCTCGTGCCGCCCCTGCAGGATCTCGCGCACGGGGGCGGCGAGCTCGCCGTAGAGCACGTTGCCGCTGGCGACGAGCAGCAGCGTGTGGAACCGGATGTCGGCCGCGAGGTACTCCGCCGAGTCCCCGCGGGCGGCGCTGCCGAGGCGGTGCAGCTCGGTCGCGTGCTCCACCAGGGCGATGCGCTGGGCGTCCGAGGCGTGCACCGCCGCGAGCGCCGCGGCGGCCGGTTCGAGCGCCGCGCGCAGCTCCATCAGCTCGACGAGCTGCTGCCGGTGCAGGGGGCCGGCGAGGGTCCAGCGGATGAGCTGCACGTCGAGCACCCGCCAGTCGGCGCGCGGCAGCACGGTGATGCCGACGCGGCGGCGCGACTGCACCATGCTCAGCGATTCGAGCACGCGGACGGCCTCGCGCGCGGTGGTCCGCGAGACGCCGTAGTCGTGTTCGAGGCGGGCGAGCGTCAGCACCGCGCCGGGCTCCAGGCGGCCGGCCGCGATCGTGCCGCCGAGGGCGTGCAGCAGCTGCGCGTGTGCGCCCTCGCGGGCGGGTGGTGACGTCATCGTGACCATCCTGGCGTGCACCTCCTGAGTCGATGGGGTTGCAAAAGTACTACTTTTGGTGGCAACCTACGGACACCGAGGAGGCGCGCGACAGACCCCTCGCAGACGCACCACCCGAAAGACCCCGAGCTCACACCCCGCAGCCGACAGGCGCACCGGATTCGACGGAGAACCCCACCATGGACGACTGGACCCAGACCCTCGACGCGGGACCTCTTCTCGCCATAGCAGCGGGGTCGATCGCACTGATCCTGATCCTGGTGATCAAGTTCAAGCTGCACGCCTTCCTCACGCTGGTCATCGTGGCCGCGCTCACCGCCCTCGTCACCGGCATCCCCACCGGTGCGATCGCCGATCTGCTCGTCACGAGCTTCGGCACGACGCTCGGCTCGGTCGCACTGCTCGTCGGGCTCGGCGCGATGCTCGGCCGCCTCGTCGAGTCGTCGGGCGGCGCCCGGGTGCTGGCCGACCGCATGGTCGACGTCTTCGGCGAGAAGCGGGCGCCGTTCGCGCTCGGCCTCGCGTCGCTGATCATGGGGTTCCCGATCTTCTTCGACGCGGGTCTGATCGTCATGCTGCCGATCGTGTTCGCCGTCGCCCGCCGCATGGGCGGCAAGTCGATGCTGCTCTACGGCATCAGCGCCGCCGCGGCCTTCTCGGTGATGCACGTGTTCCTGCCGCCGCACCCGGGCCCCGTCTCGGCGACCGAGCTGCTCGGCGCCAACCTCGGCATCGTGCTGCTCGCCGGTCTCGTGATCGTGTTCCCCGTCTGGTACGTCTCGGGCTACCTGTGGGCCAAGGCCGTCAACAAACGCATCCCGCTGCCCGTGCTCTCGCTCTTCGGCAGCGAGAAGGACGACGTCCAGGCCGCGAACCCGCCCAAGGCCAGCACCGTGATCGCCGTGCTCGCCGTGCCCCTCGTGCTCATCCTGCTCAACACGGGCCTCAGCTCGCTCGGCTCCGTCGGCATCGTCGACCCCGAGGCCGGCTGGGTCCAGGCCCTCGTCCTCGTCGGCACGAGCGGCATCGCGCTGCTCATCTCGGTGCTCGTCGCCGCCATCGTGCTCGGTCGCGCCCGCGGCGTCACCGGCAGCGCCCTCGAGAAGGTGCTCGACAGCGCGCTCGGCCCGATCTGCTCGGTCGTGCTGATCACCGGCGCCGGTGGCATGTTCGGCGGGGTGCTGCGCGCCTCGGGCATCGGCGACGCCCTCGCCGACGTGCTCGGCGACCTCGGTCTGCCGGTCATCGTGGCCGCGTGGGTCATCGCCGCGATCCTGCGACTCGCGCAGGGTTCGGCGACCGTCGCGCTGGTCACCGCCGCCGGCCTGGTGGCGCCCGCCGTCGCCCTCGCCGACCTCAACGCCGTCCAGCTCGCCGCCGTCGTGCTCGCCACCGCGGCCGGTTCGGTCTTCGCCGGTCACGTCAACGACTCGGGCTTCTGGCTCGTCGGTCGCCTGATGGGCATGGACGTCAAGACCACCCTGCGCGTCTGGACCCTGCAGCAGGCCATCGAGTCGGTGCTCGGCTTCGCCGCCGCACTGCTGGTGTTCGCGGTCGGCTCGCTGATCTGACCCTGCCCGTCGGGTCGACCGGACACTCCCGGTCGACCCGGCCCGCGCCTCCTGCGCCGCGCCTCCCGCGCCTCCCGCGCCTCCCGTCGCACCCTCACGAAGGAGTCTCATGTCATCCCCGCTCTTCGACCTCACCGGGCGCCTGGCGCTCGTGACCGGCTCCTCCCGGGGGCTCGGGCGGTCGCTCGCCACCGCGCTGGCCGACTCCGGGGCGCGGGTGATCGTGCACGGCCGCGACGAGTCCGCAGTCGATGCGACGCGAGACGCGATCGAGCAGTCGACGGGCACCCGTCCGGCGGCGGCCGTCTTCGACGTGACCGACGCGAAGGCCGTCGAGGAGGCGGTGGCCGGCATCGTCGCGGAGCACGGCGTCCCCGACATCCTCGTCAACAACGCCGGCGTGCAGAAGCGCGCGCCGTTCACCGAGTTCGCCGTCGAGGACTGGGACGCCGTCATGGCGACCAACCTGTCGAGCGTCTTCTACGTGTCGCGCTTCGTGGCGCCCGGCATGGTCGAGCGCGGCTCGGGCAAGATCATCAACATCGCCAGCGTGCAGTCGATGCTCGCCCGGCAGACCATCGCGCCGTACTCGGCGAGCAAGGGCGGCGTGGCGCAGCTGAGCCGCGGCATGGCCGCCGACCTCGCGCGGCACAACGTGCAGATCAACACGCTCTCGCCCGGGTACTTCGCGACCGAGATGAACACGGCGCTCTGGCAGGACGAGACCTTCGACGCCTGGCTGCGCCAGCGGACGCCCGCTCAGCGCTGGGGCCGCATCGAAGAGCTGCAGGGCACGCTCATCTACCTGTCCTCGGCCGCGAGCGACTTCGTCTCGGGGCAGAACATCTTCGTCGACGGCGGCATGACCAGCGTCGTCTGAGTCCGGGCCGGGCTGCGGGCGGTCTCGCGCCGCGCCTCCTCGGCTCCTCCCCTGCTCCGTGCCCCCGCAGACCCCAGAGAGAACCAGCATGAAGACCATCCAGATCGATTCCGCCCATGTCCTGACCGAGCGCGAGGTGGCGACGCCCGAGCCAGCCGAGGGGGAGGTGCGGATCCGGGTCGACTACGTCGGCATCTGCGGGTCCGACCTGCACTACTACTTCGAGGGTGCCAACGGGGCGTTCGTCGTCGAGGAGCCGCTGGCCCCCGGCCACGAGCTCTCGGGCCGGGTCGACGCGGACCCGAGCGGGCGTCTCGCGGCGGGCACCCCGGTGACCGTGCACCCCGCCCGCTTCGGCGCGGACGAGCCCGGTCTCGAGAACGCTCCGCACCTGCGGCGCGGGGGGTCGTACCTCGGCAGCGCGTCGACGCATCCGCACACGCAGGGCGCGCTGAGCGAGTACCTCGTGGTCGACGCCGGCATGATCCGCGTGCTGCCCGAGGGTCTGCCGCTGCAGCGTGCGGCGCTGGCCGAGCCGCTGGCGGTGGGGCTGCACGCTCTGACCCGCGTCGGCGATGTGACGGGCGCGCGGGTGCTCGTCTCGGGTGCCGGGCCGATCGGTCTGCTGGCTGCGGCCGCGGCGAAGGCCCGCGGTGCGGCGAGCGTGACCGTGGTCGATCTGCTGCCGGGGCCGCTGAGCCGGGCGCTGGCGATCGGCGCCGACGAGGCCCTGCGACTCGGCGTCGACGAGGTGCCGGCGGACTCGTTCGACGTGGTGCTCGAGTGCTCGGGTGCGGCGAAGGCGGTCAGCGCGGCGTTCGTCGCCGCACGCCGTCAGGGCACGGTGGCGCAGGTCGGCATGATGCCGAACGAGGAGCGCCCGGTGAACCTCGCGCCGGCCATCTCGAAGGAGCTGTCGGTGCTCGGGGTGTTCCGCTTCGTCGACGAGATCGACGAGGCCGTGCGGATCCTGGCGTCGACGCCCTCGCTCGAGGCGGTCGTGACGCACGTGATCGGCACCGATGCCGCCGAGCACGCGTTCGACGTGGCGAAGGACTCGTCGGTGAGCGGCAAGGTGCTGCTCGCCGCCTGGCCCGAGTAGGGCTGCCCTGCGGCGCGGCGCCGGGGCGCCGCCTAGGCGTCCCGCAGCAGGCGCGCGTGCAGCTCCTCGACGCGGCTGCGGATGTCGTCGCGCACCAGCCGCATGCGCTCCATCCCCTCGATGCCGCGGAGCGACGGCTCGTCGGTGATCCACGTCTCGACGGGGGTGCCGGCGGCGTCCTCGACCCGCGCCTCCTCGCCGAGGACGACGATCAGGTCGGCGTCGCGCACCATCTCGTCGGTGATCGCCTTGGGCTGTTCGCCGTCGAGCGAGATGCCGAGCTCGCCGAGCGACTCGACCGACTGGGCGTTGAGTGCGCTGCCCGGTGCGGTGCCGGCCGACGCGACGTGCACGGCGTCGCCGGCGACGTGTCGCATGAGGCCTGCGGCCATCTGCGACTTGCCGCCGTTCTTCCGGCAGACGAACAGGACCGAGGGAGCCGTCGAAGTCATGAGCTCACAGTAGGCCGCAGCCCCCGAGGAGGCGCGCCCCGCCTCCCCCAGGACCCGCCCCGTCCACGAGTCGAGACACGCCGCGCCTCCCCTGCTCCCCGCGGCGAGTCGTGACTCCTCGACCCCGGTCCCCCAGGAGGCGCGGCCCGCCTCCCCCAGGACCCGCACCTCCATGAGTCAAGACACGCCGCGCCTCCCCTGCTCCCCGCGGCGAGTCGTGACTCCTCGACCTTCAGCCCGAGGCGCGCCCGCTCGCGGCGAGCGCGGCGGCCTCGACCCGGTCGTGGTGGCTGCGCCACCCGGCCCCGTCGCGCTCCGGCACGTTCGGGTCGCCCGCGCCGTTGCCGAGGCGCCCGTCGACGAGCTCGCGGAGGAGGTCGGCGTGCCCTGCGTGACGCGCGGTCTCGACGCAGAGGTGCACGAGGATCGAGTGCAGCGTGACGTCGCGTCGACCCTCCGGCCACCACGGCACCAGGCTGGGCGAGTCGAGGTCGAGGGCGTCGACGGTCGCGTCGGCGTGCGTGGCGGAGTAGCGGGCGAACTCGACCACCGCCTCCTTCGTCTCGTCGGCGGTGGCCCAGAGGTCGGCTTCGGGTTCGCTCGTCTCGGAGAGCCAGGGGACGTCGCGGTCGGCAGGGCGCCCCATGACCTCGCCGAGGTAGCCGAGCTGGACGCTGGCGACGTGCTTGACGAGGCCGAGGAGGTTGGTTCCGCTGGGTACGAGCGGGCGGCGGATGTCGTACTCGCCGAGTCCGTCGAGCTTGCCGAGCAGGTCGGCGCGCTGCTTCGAGAGGTAGCGCTGCAGGGTCTCTTTCTCGTCCATGCGCCCAGAGTGGCCCCATCCGGGCCCGCGCACCAGCGCTGCCGCGCCTCGGGGCCCGGGCCCCGCACCTCGAGGAGTCAAGACACGCCGCGCCTCCCCCGCTCCCCGCGGCGAGTCGTGACTCATCGACGCCCCGGCACCATCCCCGCGCACTAGTTGGTCACCCCACGCCATTGGGACTGACGCGGACGTGCCTTTCCTCGGAAGGTGGAAGGTAGGAGGTACGGGTCGACTCTACGGATATCGTCGAACTAGACTGTCCTGTATGTCACATGTCGAACTGGCTCATGTGGACCACTTCTTGAACGATGGTCGACCACTTCTGCGCGACGTCTCCCTGCGGCTCGGTGAGGGCGAGCGTCGGGCGCTCGTTGGGCCGAATGGCATCGGGAAATCCACGTTGCTCCGGCTGCTCCTGGGCGAGGAGGCCCCATCGGCAGGCGTGAGGAGCGCGTCAGGCAGCATCGGCGTCATGAAGCAGCTCGTCGGGCAGGTGCGGGACAGCACGACGATCCGAGAACTCCTGCTCACCACTTCGACGGGCACGATCGGGGCATCGTCGACTCAGCTGGCGGCTGCGGAAAGCCGCATGCTCGAGCGCGACGATGAGAACTCGCAGATGGGCTACGCGACAGCCCTCGTGGCCTGGGGCGATGCCGGCGGTTACGACGAGGAACTCCGTTGGGACGACATCTGTGTGAGGACGCTCGGACAGCCCTTCGACCAGGTCGCCCACCGGCCGGCTTCCACCCTGAGCGGAGGACAGCAGAAGAGGCTCGTCCTCGAGGGTCTGGCGACCAGCTCACATGATGTGCTCATCCTCGACGAGCCCGACAACTACCTCGACATCGCGGGGAAGTCGTGGCTCGAGTCACTGATCTCCACGACACGAAAGTCCATCCTCTTCGTCAGTCACGACAGAGAGGTCATCGCGCGGAGCGCCACCTCCATCGCCACGCTGGAACGAGGCGGCGCGGGCGCGACGCTCTGGGTTCACGGAGGCAGGTTCGACAGCTATCGACCGGCGCGTGAGGCGCGGAACGCGAGGATCGACGAGCTCAGGAGGCGTTGGTTCGAGGATGAGCAGCGGCTTCGTGACCAGGTCCTGCTGTACCGCGAGAAAGCCAAGTACAACTCCGACATGGCGAAGCGCTACCAGGCTGCCCAGTCGCGGCTGGATAGGTTCCGAGTAGGAGGCCCGCCTGAACCTCCGCACGCCGAAGAAGCGGTGTCCATGCGCCTGGAGGGGGGACGGACGGCGAAGCGCGCTGTCGTGTGCACCCGCGTAGCACTGCCTGACCTCATCGAGCCCTTCGATACCGAGATCTGGTTCGGTGATCGGGTGGCGATCGTCGGCAGCAACGGCAGTGGTAAGTCGCACCTGCTCCGGCTACTGGCGACACAGGCCTCGAGTGACGAGCCGGAGATCTCGATGGAGGAGCGGACACGAGATCTCGAGCCAATTGAGCATGGAGGCCGCGTCACTCTGGGATCCCGGGTGCGACCCGGCTACTTCGTGCAGACCCACGACCGCGAGGATCTCCAGGGGCAGAGCCTGCTCAGCATCCTGAACGCGGGGACCCCCTCTCGTCGGGGGCTCGACCGCGGCGGCGCCAGCAGCGTCCTGGGGAGGTACGGTCTGGTCGCGTCGGCGGAGAGCACCTGGGATGAGCTCTCTGGCGGACAACGGGCTCGCTTCCAGATCCTCCTCTTAGAACTGGCTGGCTCGACGCTGCTGCTGTTGGACGAGCCGACGGACAACCTCGACATCGAATCAGCCGAGGCTTTGGAGTCCGCCCTTCAGAAGTTCGATGGCACGGTGGTCGCCGTCACCCACGACCGCTGGTTCGCACGGTCATTCGACCGCTTTCTGAACGTCACAGCCGACGGCGTCGTGCTCGAGCAGGCGACGCCGGGCTGGAAGACGGACAAAGCTGGGTAGAAGGTAGACAAAACCACTCGTTATGTCTATTCTTGAGGCAGGGAGGCTGACCGCAGCCCCACTAATAAGAATGGAGATGACGATGCAGGAATCAACTGAACTGACGACCACCGAGAGCAGTGTCTTCGAAGCGATCGAATCGGGCCTGAAGGGTGCTGAGTTCGATTCCTTCTTCGAGACGACAACGAGCTTTGACCCCCGCGAGTTCGTCATGCGACGCTGCTGATAAGACCATCGGAGGCGGCGGGTGCCCCCGGGCACCCGCCGCGACCCATGTCGTACGTACAGAATCCCAGCGTCTCCTTCACCTTCCTGGACGGGCTCCTCGTGATCGAGGACGAACGCCACCGCCGGACGGTCGACCTCGAAGCGCTTCAGCTCAGCGAGGACGTCGTACGCAACGCCATGGCCGACGTAGACCAAGCGCCTGCGCCGCTACAAGATCTGGTCAAGGCGCTCGTGGAAATCGGGGCCCTTCTGATCGCCGAGGACTCGCCGCCACCTGAGACGAGGCAGAGCAGGTCCCTCGGGTATCTGGCCTCGAAGCTCCGGTCTCCGCAGGCCGCTCAGCGACACCTGTCGTCAACCAGCGTCATGATCCTGGGCGTCGGCGGCACCGGATCGGTCGTATTGCAACACCTCATCGGGGCTGGCGTTCGGGATCTCGTCCTCGTCGATCACGACACAGTTGAACTGTCCAACCTGAACCGACAGTTCATCTACACGACCGAGGACGTCGGCATCAGCAAGCTGGAGCCTGCGCGAACGTACGTCGCTGATCGAGCACTGAATGCGCGTGTTGAGATCGTCGAGCGCAAGGTCAGGTCCCACGCGGACATGAAGCAGCTGCTCACGGAGCACCCATACGTTTCGGTGGTTGCGTGCTGCATCGATGACCCTCCGAACATTGAGCCGCAGGTCGTGTCAGCCGGGCTTGCCGCAGGCCTGACAGTCATGACCGGTGCCGTCGGCATCGAGTTCGGCCACGTCGGACCACTATTCACGGCCGGCTCTCCCCACTGCCTCCCGTGCTGGTACTCCACTCGGCGCGACCCCGCACCTGTGCCCCGCTGGTCGCACGGTGTCACCAACACCCTGGTGGGTGCTCTCATGGCTCAGCAGATCATGGAGTGGGCCATGGGAGTGCCCGCCCTCCCTACGGAACGGATGACCGTGGACTTCACGAACTTAGAGGTGCACCGTTTCCGTCCGAGCCCCACTTGTGACCATGCCTAGGCTCCGAGTCGAGACGGAGATGCCTTTGTCCACCGTGACCTTCCCGCCTGTCTTGGATCACAGCTGGTCCTTCACGACCTCAGCTGTTCACGCGCGACTACAAGACCTTCGTTCGGACGGCGGACTGACGGACAGTGCTGCGGTCCTCGAACAGCAGGACGAAGACGTATTCACATTGACGCCGAGTGATCGAGTCCGGTGGACGGACGGGCAGCCTGTATCCGTGACCGAGTTGTTCGCCACAGTCACCCGAGGTGTTTCGTTCCTGGGTTCAGCTGCGACCTTCCAGGCCGACATCGTTCAGCGTGCGGTGATTCTGCGTACCACGATGGCAACACGCGCCTTGAGGGAACTTCTGGCGTCGGCTCTCTTCTCCCTCACTCCTTGCATCCGTCTCTCGACGGAGAGGCACACCTCCGGTCGGTTCGCCATCCGCGACGTCCGTGAGGGGGGTCGTCTCCTCGAGCTTGCACGCCGAGACGAGGGTGACGAGAGCGAGTTCCGCTCGCTCGAACTACTGGCGACAAACAGCCCACGCGAAGGTCTGGAGTTACTGGTCGACGGCGCCCTGGACCTGACCCGCATCCTCGGTGGATACCCGCAGGCGGCATCCACCGCGGTCAACGCACGAGTGGCCATCATCATGGGTTTGCGCTCAGCTCCAGGGGAGAGCGATTTCCGTCAGCGTGTCGCATCGCTCCTCGATCTCCGACAGTTGGCTGAGATCACCAAGGGTGCGTACGTAGTGCCGTCACCGGCGGCCCTGCCACCTTCCTCGCCACAACCCGATGGCCGTTCACCTGAGCTCCTGGCCCTCACCTATGCGGACTTCTATCCAAACGACAAGGTGGCCGGGGGCGTCCTCACTCGGCTCGGCTTGACAGCCTCCGTCGCCAGGGCCCTGCCCTACTCCGCCTACCTGGCCGGAGATGTCGAACCATCCACCCTCAGGATCGACCTGCTCGACACCCTCTTCGGGGACGGTGCGGACTTCTCCATGCTCCTGCAAGCCCATACGACCATCGCCGCGGGGCCCCGCGTGAAGGACGAACAATGCATCGTGACGAGACGAGCCGAGATCGACTGGGCCGCCATCCGAATGGAGGAATCGTGACAGACCAGAAGCTGAAGCGCTCAGCGACGGTGACCTTCCGACTACGTGAGGACGAGGTCGTCGGGGCTAACCCGCGCGTGGGGTCGACGAGGAAGATTCCTGGCTCGCTGTGGCAGGTCCTCAGAGGCCTTGGGGAGTGGACCGATCGCGCGACCGTAGTCGAGCTCCTTCATGACGCCACGGGTGACACAGCCCGGTCCGACGTGGTCCTGCAGGCACTGCTTTCGGAAGGATTCCTCGTGGAGGAGGGAACCCCGGCCGACCAGTTCGAGTCGGCGTTCTCGCGTGGCTGGCCATTCGGTGAGACCACGGCGGGTCACCACCTTGTGACAAGGAGCCTGAGCTTCAGCGACGACAGGACCGAGGCTTTCACGTTCGGCAAGGCTCTTCGCCGACACGCCGCCGACGACCTCGCACCGGAGACCCCGCCCAGCGCCGACGAGATCCCCTTGCCAGCGCCTCGCGTCAGCGAGGCACTGGTCGCGTCTCTGGCCCGAAGGAGAAGCCGCCGCGACTTCCTCCCCGTCCCCGTCTCGGCCGAGCAGCTGTCATCCGTGCTCTGGGTGACCGCCGGAATCCAGGGTTTCCAGAGACCGGCATACCGCCCGCCTCTGCCGCTCATGTTCGCCCCCAGCCCGGGTGGCCTGAATGGCATCGATTGCTACGTGCTGGTTGCTGACGTCGAGGGCCTCGAGACCGGGGCCTATCGCTACCGGCCCCGCTCGGAAGCGCTTGAGCGCCTCGGCGACCAGCGCACGCTAGCCACGGAGCACCTCCTCGGCAATCAGAGGTGGGCCGGAAGGGCGGGCGCCGTCGTCGTCCTGGTGGGGAACGCAAGCCGGACAGCGTGGAAGTACGACGCGGCCTCGGGATTCAATGCACTCCTGCTCCAAGCCGGTCACATGGCGCAGAACGCGCTCTTGGCGGCGGCCGACGTCGGTCTCGGGGCTGTCACGTCGAACGCCATTCACGCTGAAGACATGGAGTCCGCACTGGGCTTGCAGCCCGGTAGGGAGATAGTCCTGTCAAGCGTGAGCATGGGCTTCGTAGACGGAGACATCTCCCTTTACGAGGAGTACCTCGACTCAGACATGTCCATACTGGCGAAAATGGCGAAGCAGTGACCCGCGTCGAGCCACACGGAGGCAGCAGCGAATCGTCGGTGGATCAGGTCGTCTCTGCCTTCTTCGAGAACACCGACCACGTGTGGAGCAACGAGCGGCACATCGACGTGCGCGTCACCTCGGGCATTACCTACATCACCGGCCCGAGCGGATGCGGCAAATCCGCCTTCCTCAGGGCCACACTCGCCCACGACCCGACATGGACCGTCCTCCCCGAGCTGGCAGGCGATTTAGCCCTCATAGACCACTTCTCCGGGAGCCTCGGCGAGCGCATCGCGTTCCTGGCACGCTTCGGCCTCGGCGACGCGCAGGTCCTCATTCGTAAGACGCCGTGGCTGTCGGACGGTCAGCGATTCCGGGCGAGGGTCGCCGCCGCCATCCATTCCGGCGCCGATCGGATCATGATCGACGAGTTTCTCTCCACTGTCGACAGAACGTCGGCCGCAATCGTTGCCCACAACGTGCAGAGGATCTGCAGAGGTCGGGGGATCGACCTCGTCGTCGCGACAGCCCATGACGACCTGGCGAATGCGCTCGACCCCGACCTGCTCGTGCATGTGGGGGCGAATTCGGCGCCGCGCGTGGAGACACGCACGCCTGGTGAGGCTTGGGAACTCACGACTCGTATCCACGTCAGTCAAGGAACCTTAAAGGACTACCTCGACCTCGAGCGATTCCACTACTACCCGACCCTCGACTTCGCCGCCGATGCCCGCGAGATCTCTGTGGTCACCGCGACGTTTGACGGAGAGCCGGTCGCCGCTCATCTGTATTGCGCGCCCTACCCGCGCGCCTGGGCCGAAGACCTGGAGCAATTCGCCGAGATGAATCGGCGACTCACCCTGGGGCAGAGACTTGTCGTGCATCCGGCCTTCCGAGGGATGGGGTTGGCTCGTGAGGTCACCGCGGCAGAGCACGCCCCCAAGGGCATCATCTACACCCGTAGCGTCATGAGCAGGTTCACGGACATGCACTCGGCGTTGGGTTATACGAGGCACGAGCCCCTGACGAACGCCCTGGTCGGGCGGTCGCCCGGACCGGTCGAACACGACAGCTCGCAGTTGCTAGCCACCGAATACGCCGACTACGCGACCGTGGTCTACGGCCGGGCCGCTCCCGCCGACGTCTCACGGGTAGCCGCCTGGTTCGCGACGAGGCTGCGAGATCTCCCTGAGGATCAGCAAAGGGCGGCAGGTTCGATCACCCGGATGGGCGGGTACGTCCTCGAAAAAGACGGATGTGACGGAGAAAGGCGAAAGCGATGACGACGACGGCAGACCCCCCACGCCCCACCGCCCCTCTCCGCGGCACGGGCTTCTTCCGACTCTGGATCGGCGACTTCGTGTCGAACACGGGCTCCTCGATGATCACGTTCATCGTCCCCGTGATCGGCGTGACGGTGCTGGGTCTCTCGGCGGTCCAGGTCAGCTGGGTCGTGGCGGCGGGTCTCGCCGCCCCCTTGTTCGTCGCGCTCTCGGCAGGCGTCGTGGCCGACCGCGCCGACAGGACGCTCCTGCTGCACCTCTGCAACATCGGTCGCCTGGCGGCGTTCGTCCTGGTGCTGGTCCTCCTGCTGGCCGGGAGCCTGACCTGGCCGATCCTCGCGCTCGTCCTGTTCGTCGTCGGGGCGCTCACCCTGCTGTACGAGAGCGCCATGGCGGCAGCCATCCCGGCGGTGGTGCCCGCGAGGAGTCTCGTCCGCGCGAAT
This sequence comes from Frigoribacterium sp. CFBP9030, assembly GCF_034045195.1. Classification (NCBI taxonomy): domain Bacteria; kingdom Bacillati; phylum Actinomycetota; class Actinomycetes; order Micrococcales; family Microbacteriaceae; genus Frigoribacterium; species Frigoribacterium sp. CFBP9030. Next base: position 229,712 of record NZ_JAXCWG010000004.1, on the reverse strand, counting down.
TCCTGGATCGAGGGCGGCCTGTCCGTGACGGAGTCCGCCGGGCCCGCAGGAGCCGGTGCGCTCCTGTCCGCGCTCGGCGCGCCGTTCATCGTGGCGATCAACGCGGCCACGTATCTGTTCAGCTCGATCATGCTCGTCGGGCTGCCTCTGGGGCGCCGCCCCGACGTCGACGAGGCCGCGACCTCGCAAAGAGGCATCCTCCGCGAGCATCTCGCCGAGATCGCGCTGGGCTTCCGCCTCATCTGGAGGCAGGCCCCGCAGCGTGTCGTGCTCCTGGCGGCGACCGTCTACAACTTCTTCGACTCCTGGATCCTCGCCGTCTTCGCGGTCTACGCCCTGCAGATCCTCGACATGTCCCCGGCGCTCCTCGGCCTCGTCTTCGTCCTCCCGGTCGTCGTGGGCATCGTCGGCTCGGTGTTCGCAGATCGCGTCACGCGAGCCGCGGGGCTGGGCAAGACCCTCACCGCCTCATTCGGCCTCATCGCCGTGGCCGGCCTCGCGCTGCCCCTCGCCGGGCTGACATCGGGTGTGCCCGCGGCCGTCATCGTGTCCGTCGTCTTCGCCGTCTTCGAGATCTGCATCGTCATCAACCTGATCATCGGTCGAACGATGCGTCAGGCGCTCTTCCCCGCTCAGCATCTGTCGAAGGTCGCCGGCACGGCTCGCTTCGTGTCGTGGGGCGTCGACCCGGTGGGGGCCCTCGCGGGGGGTGCCGTCGCGGGCCTCCTCGGGCTGCAGGCGTCCGTCGCGATCGGGAGCGCCGGCTTCGTCGTCTGCGCCCTGATCTGCCTGTCGAGCCCCGCGTTGCGAGCCTTCCGGGCGCTGCCGACCGACGCCTAGCCGAGGAGGCGCGGGTCGCGTCCCCCGGACCCGCACCTCCCCTATTTCCGCCCCGACCAGGAGTCAAGACACGCCGCGCCTCCCCCACTCCCCGCGGCGAGTCGTGCCTACTCGACGCGGTCAGGCGGCGGCGGCTGAGGAGCACCGAGCCCGACTCGCTCTACCCGCCACCGACTCGACACCCCGCCACCGGAGCGCGTGGCGGCGTGTCGAACTCGTGGCGGGCTGGCGCCGCCCGCCCGCCACCGCGCCAGGAGATGGACACGACGCCAGCCTCAAACCCGGCGTCATGTCCACAACCCGGCGTCGTGGCCCGCCCCGCGTGCCAGGATCGACCAGACGTCGCGGTCGGCGGCGTCGCCGACGTGAGGATGCGCGCATGACCGTGACGGACGAGCTGGTGCACGTGGTCCTGGTCGAGTGGGCCGACGGAGCCCCGACCGATGTGGCCGAGCAGGCGACGCGCCTCTCGCGCCAGCACCTCCCCCGCATCGACGGCGTCCTCTCCGTGTCGAGCGGCGAGAGCGTCGGCGGCGAGCAGCTCGAGGCCGGGTTCGAGTGGATGCTCGTCGTGCGGTTCCGCGACCGGGCCGCGCTCGACGGCTATCTGCCGCACCCGTCGCATCAGCCGGTGTCGGCGTACCTGCGCGACGCGTCGGCGCGGGTGGTCGTGTTCGACATCGCGGCGTAGCGTCGTCGACCCGCGGTGCCCCAGCCCAGGAGGCGCAGGTCGCGCCTCCCCCACGGGTGCATGACCCCGCGCGCCGCCTCGTCGGCCTGACAGGATGGGAGGGGCGCGGCGTCCACCGCCGCCCGCTCCGGGGGACCACGAATGCCAGACCTGACGCGAGAAGAACTCGTCGCGCTGCGCGACGCCGAGAAGCTGCGCCTGAAGATCTTCGAGGACCACAGCAACGTGATGGACACGGTCGTCGTGACCGGCGACGACTACGTCGGCTACCGCGTCTGGGCGACCGACGAGCGAGCCGCGGTCTGGGGTGGGACGAGCCTCTACGCGTTCGAGTCCGCTGCCCTGAAGGACGCGCTCACGCGAGCACGAGCGGGCCGATGGCTCGACTTCTGGCGACTCAGACGCGGGGTCGACCGACGAGCCGAGTCGTTCGCCGAGCGAGGCGGTGCCCTCGAGGCGGGTCTCCGCGGGACCCTGCTCCGCCCGAACGCCGACTGGCTCGAGAACGACAACGGCCCGACGTTCTACGACGTGTTCACCTCCCCCGCCACCGACGAGCACGGGTTCCTCACCGACCACATCGGCGTCCTCCTGTGCTCGCGCGTCGGGGACTGGACGGCCACCACACCCCGTGAGGTCGACTACGGCCGCTTCCCCACGCGAGACGAGGCCCTCGCCGCCCTGCTCGACGCCGCCGGCGGGTCTCCTCCTCGAGGAGTCGACACACGCCGCGTGCCCGACCACCCCCGCGGCGTGTCGTGACTCCTCGACGCCCCGACGCCGGGGTGGGTCGATCGTGACCGAGCCCGCGAGCGCCGCTCTCGACGCGCGGCTCGATCAGCAGCGGGACCCCGCGCGCGGGCGGGCGCGTCGTCTGGTCGCCGGGTTGATCGGAGGCCTGCTGACGGGAGACGGGGCCGCGGCGACCGGGGGCATCGACCTGGTCGTGACGCGACGCGACACGGGCCGCGAGGTCCTCCGCACCGGGGCGGGCACGCTCGAGGAGGCCGATCAGCTCCTCGCCACGGTGCGGAACGACCTCGAGACCAAGAGCGTCGCCGAGTTCGCCCGCGAGTGGCGCCTCCTCGAGTCCTGATGGGATGACCGGCGCCCGCGCGAGTGCGGGAGTCGCGCGTCATCCCTCGAGGAGTCACGACACGCCGCACTCCCACGCCCCACCGCGGCGAGTCGTGACCCCTCGACGCCCCGACCCCCAGCCGAGGAGGCGCGGGTCGCCCCCCGAGGCGATCCACATGCCCCGAAACGCGCCCCCAACCCACCTCACCCCCCGCAATGAGTCACCTCGATGACGACGTCACCCGTTCGGCGCGACCAGCACCTTCGCGTGCCGGGTCTTCCCGCCATCGAGCTCCGCCAGCAGCCCCGGCAGCTCGTCGAGCCCGACCGTCCCCGTGATCAGCGGCCCCGCATCCACCGACCCGTCCGCGAGCGCCCGCATCGCGCCGACGAAGTCCGAGTGCGTGTACGCGAGGCTGCCGACGACGGTGAGCTCGCGGCTCTGCCAGTCGCCGTACGAGACCTCCGAGGTGGTCATCGGGTAGCCGAGCAGGGCGAGGGTGCCTCCGCGGCGGACCAGCTCGGCGCTCGACTGGAAGAGGGGTGCTGCGCCCGTGCATTCGTAGAGCACGTCGGCGCCGAGGCCGTCGGTGAGCGCGAGCACGCGCGACTCGAATGCGGCGCCCGGCTCGTGGACGTCGGTGAAGCCGAGCCGGCGGGCGGTCTCGCGCCGCGCCTCCATCGGCTCGACGATCACGACGGCTCCGGCACCCGAGTGGCGGGCGTGCTGCGCGGTGAGCAGGCCGATCGGGCCGGCGCCCTGGATCACGACGACGTCGCCGAGGCGCTGGCCGGCGCGGCGGACGGCGTGGAACGTGACGGCGGTGGGTTCGACGAGTCCGAGCTGCTTGTCGGTGAGGCCGTCGAGGGCGCGCTGCACGCGGCGTTCGTCGACGGTGACGTGCTCGGCGAAGGCGCCGTGCGAGGGGGCGCCGTCCGAGACGCCGTTGGCTTCGGCGAAGGCGGTGTCGCAGTGGTCGGGGTGTCCGGCGCGGCACATGGCGCAGCTGCCGCAGGGCGGGCCGACGCTGGCGACGACGCGGTCTCCCACGGCGACGGTGGTGACGCCGGGGCCGGCGGCGACCACGGTGCCGGTCCATTCGTGGCCGAACACCGCCGGAGGGATCAGCCCGCCCGACGCCCACCCGTGAGTGTCGGTCGCGCACACGCCCGTGTACCGGATCCGCACGACGGCCTGCCGCTCCCCCGGAGCCTCGAGCTCGGCGTCGGCGAAGGCGACCGACCGCTCGGCGTCGACGGTGGCGAAACGTGTGCGGGCAGGCAGCTCAGTCATGCCCATCACGCTATCCCTAGCCGACACCTGTCGCCCTACCCAGGAGGCGCGGGTCGGGCCGACGAGACATCGCCCCGTCCGGGTGGTCACGGTCGACCATCCTCCCCCACGGCCCGGACGGCCTCGCTGATGGTGGTGCCCGGGTGGGATCGGCGATAGGCCCGGATCGCGGTGGCGTCGACCTCTTGTGCGTGGCCTGTCGACGGGTGTCCCAGGAGGCGCGTGCCGGTCGAGAAGGCGGAGCCCAGTGCGGCCACGATCAGGAGCATCCCCACGGTGCTGTCGCCGGTGAAGAAGACGACCAGGGCGATGGCCGTCAGGGCGACGGGAGCGAGCGCCCGCAGCCAGTTCGTCATGACCGACGCCCCGGGTGACTGCGGGTGCCCGTCTCGTCACAGGTCATCGTTCTGCGTCCTCCGCGGTGGCATCCGTCTGGCGTTCGGCTCACTCCGAAGACGGTAGAACACGCCCCACGAGCGATGCGACCCGTTGGACCAGATGCTCAGCGATCTCCCCCGGGCGACGGAGTTCGGTGTGAGCGGATCGTGGTCACCGCGACCGGCCCCGCTGGGGTCACGGGTCGGGTGATCCGTCGATAAGGTCACCCCGTGGCCCGTGGCCCGTGGCCCGTGACCCGTGACTCGAGGCCCAGATCAGTGCCGCGGCGCCGCCCGCAGCGCCGCGTTCAGCTGAGCAGCCACGTGCGTCGCAGAGGTCTGCATCTTCCAATACAGCCCGCCCTGCGACGACATCTCCAGCTGCCCGTAGAGCATGACCGAGCGCTCGGGGTTGTTCGAGTAGCGACGGTCGGGTCCGCCTTTGACGTTGACGTACTGCCACGTCCGGTCGACCTTCTGCGCGTCGCGGGGCGCCGCCCCGGCCGCCTCGATGAAGCGTGTGGTCGTGGCTCCACTGAAGAGGTCGCCGTATGCGACGTCGGCGTAGTGCCGGCCGTCTTTGACGAGTATCCGGTCGGGGAGGAAGTGCAGGCTCGTGCTGCCTGCCGTGATGGTCGGCACCGTGATGTTGGTCGCGAGATGACGCGGAGCGTCGAAGCTCACGCCCGCCACGATTCGATTGATCAGATTCGCGGCGCCGGCGTTGGTCTTGTGTTGGCGGGTGGTCACGACCTGCCCCGACTCGAGCACGCGCCAGATCCTCTGCGAGCCGGCGGCGATCTTCGTCGTATCGATCAGCGACTCGAACCAGCGCTCGTCCACTCCGTCCACTTCATAGAAGACGACCACGCGGCTCTTGACCTGGTCCCGCAGCAGGAAGAACACGAGCGCCGCCGCCGCGGCAGCCGAGAGCGCCCATCCCCACGGCGCGAGCACGAGCCCTGCCACGAAGACCAGTGCGGCGATGACCCAGAGCCACGACCGGTGACCGGCGGCGCTGTTGAGCTGCTCGACGATGTCACCCCGCCCCGTCGGCACGAGCTCGTGGATGGTGGCCCCGGTGACGTCCTTCATCTCGACCTGCGCCGGCGCAGTCGACCCCCGAGGAGGCGCGGGTCGCCTCGACCGCTCCGCCCGGGCACGTGTGGTCCGATACGTCAGGCCCTCGGCGTTCATCGTCACGTAGTTGGCACGTGGCGCCGCTCCTGTGCCAGAACCCGGCAAAACTGTGCTGACGCCAACTGCGGTCTTGCGGGCAACGAAGCGGAACGGCCCCGTTCTGATGCCCTCGCGTATGTAGATGCCCACGCGTTCAGACAGCCGGAATCTGGAAGAACGCGCGCCCAGTCTGGATGCCGCGCGTCTTGCTGCGTGGTGGTGAGTTCAGTGACACCCATCAAGCCTAGGAGCGATCCTCACCTCTCATAGCCCCAGTTCGGGCATGTTCGCTCATCGTCTCGCTCATTCGCCATCCGCGCGCCCACGCCGGCATGACAATTCCATCTGACTGAGGGCAGTCCTCCGAGGTCTCACCTCGAGAGCTTGTCCTGGTGTTTGCACGATAAGTTTATCGAAGCCCAAGGGGCTCAAGGCATGGGAGTCAAAATGGGCAAAGCCGACAAGCTTCTCGAACAAGCAGCACCGCACCTTGAGCAAGGCGAGGAGGTTCGCGCTGCCGTCATGGGAGCGTACGAAACCAAGGTCATGGGCTCAGACAGCGTCAGGAATGGCGTGTTGATCGCGACAGATCGACGCGTGGTCTTCTACGCGAAGAAACTAGGTGGATTCGAGCTGGAGTCGTTCCCGTTCGGTAACATCTCGTCTTTTGAGCACGGCAAGTCGATGATGGGCCATCACATTGCCTTCCATGCATCTGGAAATGCCGTCCAGGTGAAATGGCTGCAGCCTGCAACCGACTTCGCTGCATTCATCGATGTCGTCAAGGAAGCTATGAACTCCAAACATCGCACTGGCGAGTCGATGAATACAGCGCCTACCGGGTCTGCACCTGCCCTCGATGTCATCGAGTTGCTCAAGCAGCTAGGGGGATTGAGGGATGCGGGCGTCATCACCCCCGATGATTTCGAGATCAAGAAGGCGGAACTTCTCGCGCGCCTCTGATTCGCAGTCAGGCTCGCGCGACTCCGTCCCCGAGTTCGACCCTCAGTGCCGTGCGACTAGAAAGAAGCATCCCCAGTGACATGGTTGACCAGGAGGCCATTACGGTTCGAGCATGAGTGACACGCGATCCGTTCCAGAGCTAGCTGCGCAGATCGGTGCCGACCAGAAGGAGATGCGTCGCTGGATGCGAGAGCGAGGCTGGCGGCATCCGATCGAGAAGGGTCAGCCGTGGAGTCTGACCGGTGAGCAAGTCGCGATTCTGACCGCACGGTTCGGAGAGACCCGGTCCATTCACTCGCCGGAGCACCTCGAGACGACGGAACCGACGTCCCCGCCATTCCTAAGTTCAGAGGGAATGGCTGGTGCCACGCCGCCGGACGCGATGCCACTCGCGCGACTAAGCGTTGGGGAGTTACTCGACACTTACTCCCAAGTGCTGCTAGAACTACGCGCCCGAAACCTGGTCCGGACTAACAACGCTCCCGTCGGCGACCTCGCCGAGTACTGCGCGGCGATGGTCTATGACGGACTCCTGGCGCCCAATTCAGAGAAGTCCTACGACTTGACCTCGGTCGAGGGTCGCAAGGTGCAGGTCAAAGTCCGACTTATTCGACCGGGAATGGCGAGCGGTGCCGTCTTCTCGCCAGTCCGGTCATTCGATTTCGACACATGTGCCTTTATCGTGATCGACAATGAAGCTGGCAGAGTCATCGCGGCACGGGAATGGACTCCGGTCGAGGTGCGCGAGCATGGGTCCTACAAGAAGCACACCAACGGCACGGTCGTCACTGTCGCCCAGGTGCGCTCGTCAAAGGCCCGCGGGCGCGACCGAACAGCCGACTTCGACGCGGCCTGGGGTGCGATGCTCAGCCAAACTCGCTGACCTGCGGGGATCGGAACCGACTTTGACATGGCTGGCGTGTGTCGACCCCCGCCGGCCAGATCCTCGCGGCCTCTGAAGCCGAGCCGTCCGCTGGAGAAGCGAGCGACCCCTCGCTCGTCATGCTGCGGGTCCGCGAATACACCCAACCCCGTCGTAAGTGCCGCACGGGCCACTCGTAGGTACGATCTTGGTGCGGGCATCGACGATAAATCGCCCGCTAGAGGATGCTGGTGAGCCCCCGGTCCACGAATCCCTCGGCCTCATCCTCCGTCCACAGCATCACGTCCCGCACAGAGGCCGCAGTCGCCGCATGCTCTAGAACGATCTGCTCGGCGACCCAGTAACCGGCCCGAGGCGGGACGCCGTCCGCCGGCCGCATGGAGAAGAGCGACTCACGCGCCGCCGAGTCCCCCGATCGCGCATCTCGGACGACCTCCCCGATGCGGTGTCGCGCCCGACGGCACCCTTCGACCCAATCGGCGTGCGTCCCGTCGAACCAGAACGTCTGAGACTCGGACGCGTCGGGCACCAGCAGTCGAGACATGACCACGGCGACGCCCTCTGCGACGAGTCGTCCCGTCAGGGTCTCGGTGTCGAAGGTCGGGTTGAGGCGAGCGTGAACGACATGCGACGCCTCATGGGCGACCAGGGCGGTGTCGCCCGGCGAATCGTCGAGGTACTCGAGTGCGATGAACAGCGTGGGGGCGCCGTCGAAGTTCGCGACCCACCCGTTCGCACTGCGCCCTCCGACGAGCATGACGAGCGGGATCTCGTCGTCGATCAGGCCCAGCTCCCGCAGTCGCCGGGCCACGGCGTGCACGGCGAGAGACGTAGCGGTCTCGCGGCGTCGGACGACATCCGCCTGCGTCTCGACGAGCGCCGCAGCCTCACCGCGAGCCGATCGGTCGCCCCACGCCGAGTAGTAGACCGAGAACACATCCGGATGCGCCGCCTCGTACTCGTCGACCCACGCGGCCGCGCGGGCCACCCCCGCCTCGTGTCTCAGCAGGGCGAGGTAATCGGGCACCGTCGATCGGTCGGACATGCCCTCATCACATCACGGCCCGTCCACCGCCCGCCGGTCTCGTTGGAACGGATCCCCAGCCGAGGAGGCGCGGGTCAGCGGCTCACGCCCCTCACCGCGCCCGAGCTTCGGGCGACGGTATCGCCGACAGGGGCGCGCAGTAGATGAGGGCGTCCCAGTCGTTCTCGAGGGTGCACTCGATGGGTACGTCTCGGCCGTCGACGGTCAGGGCCTCGTCCTGGAAGCCGCCGCCGGTATGTCCGCCCGGGTCCCGGAAGGTGAAGACGTGTGATTCGTCGGCCGAGGTGCATTGGAAGGGCCTCTGATTGCGCCACCCGTCGATCCGCACGCATTCGCCGAGAGGGTGGGCTTCGAGGTTCTCATCGAGGTACTCCCACGATCCCGGGCGGCCGTCGTCGGTCTCGAAGATGCTGTGGGGTGTCGATTCGGCGATCTCTTGGGGGAAGTCGGGTTCGTTCCAGATGAGCATCGCCACGAAGAAGAGGCCCATGCCCCCGACGACCACGAGCAGGAAGATCCCCATCGTCTTGAGGTCGCGCTTCTGCCGAGCAGTCAGCGGCTCGATCGGCTTCGGTGGCCGCTTGGGCTTCGACACGTTCCTCCTCCATCACGGTGACGGCGCACACGACACCTCTGCGGCTCGCGCGCCGGCGGCCCAGTCCCGCAGACCCCGACACCCCGCCCAGCAGTCCCCGCTGCACCCCACCCACATCATCGCAGCGAACGCCGGCTCACGCTCACGCGGCGAGTCCGGTATCCACCCTCATGTCCCCGTCGTCCAGCCGTCGTGCTTCCAGCCCGACGTGGACACGTTCGGGTGCGCCTCAGCCAGGTGCGACTGCGGTGCGGGCGGCTAGAGATCGAGAGGCTGGCGATCCATGGTGGCGACCCCCGATGAGATGCCGATGATGATCGCGATGGCTCCGCCGCAGACTGACAGCCCGAGGAAGAGCCAGAGCGGTGCGGCACTGCCTCCGACGCGACGCTGCAACACGATGCTGCGCCCGATCAGGTAGATCAGCAGGCTGACGATCGACCAGGCCCAGTGGAAAGGCCGCTCGACGCCTCGAGCTTGCAGCGTCCGACGGTCGAGCCACGAAAGGACGACGAGTCCGATTCCGATGGCGAAGCTGACGGTGAGGACGAGCACGTACTCCCCCTGCCCGACGCCCGTACTACCCGGGGTGAGCAGCTCGACTGACCGTCGGAGTGCGACCACCACGAGTACGCACGTCACGATCGGTGAGAGCGCGATCGCGGCCACGTACGGGGTCGCGCTGAGCTGTTGGCCTGTCATGGGCGGTCTCGGCTCGAGGGAGTCTGCGGCCTGCTCGGCGGTGTGCCCAGCCGAGGAGGCGCCGGTCACGCCTCCACGAAGTCGATCGTCTCGCTGCAGATCGGTCACGGTGTCCCCCTCGTGCTCGTCACCGACACAGGAGGCTTCCCGTGTCGATGGCCCTGACAACGGCGTCTCGGGCTCTGATCCCAGCCTAGAACCACCACCGTGACCGTCGGTCGGGCGCAGGAGACCGCATCGCCGACCCGAGGCTGTGCCCAAGAAGCCGAAATCGACCGGGTCCAGCGGGATGTCGCCGAAGGTCATCGTTTACGTGTACTCGTGTGCTGACCTCCATGCCCCGACTCGTCCACGCTGGCGAGTCGTTGCACGACCGGTGTCGTCCGGGAGGATGACACAGGTCGTCTAGCGACGGAGATCCGGCCCGAGACAGCTCGGAGGCCGAGCGATGGCGTTACGGTCGAATCATGAGAAGTCCTTGGGGAATGACGGCAGCAGCAGCCGTGTCCGTGTCTGTCATGGCCGTGCTGGCAGGGTGCACGACGACCGATTCAGCGGCGCCCACCTCGTCGCCCTCCGCCTCAGCCTCGACTTCGCAGACTCCTGCGCCGTCGACGAGCGCCGCCGCGGCTCCCGAGCAGGGCGCGGACGCTCTGGCCTCGGTCGACACGATCGTGGTCTCCGCCACGCAGCTGTCTCTTCGCGCAGCCGATTCCGAGGTCGCCTCGATCGCCCTCGTCGGCACGCCTCTCGACGATGCCGTGTCGACTCTGACCGACGTGCTGGGAGAGCCCCGTCCGAGCGACCTCGAGGCGTCGAGCTGCGTTCGAGCCCAGACGGCCTGGTCATGGGGCGACGCGACCCGGATCGGGACGCCCGACCTCCACACCGACGACGGGACGCTCAGCTTCGGGACGAACGAGACGGCGGTGGCGACGACCGACGGGCGCTCTGTGCGCATCGAGACCCTGACCGGCGAGGCCGTCGGAGACTCCGTCGCTCCTCTCGACGAGGCCCTCGACGCCACTGTGAAGGACGACTTCGCGACGGCGCCCGATCAGGAGCTGCTGTCCATCGTCTACGACCTCGTCAGGAACCCCCAGGTCGACAGCGGCGACTACCGACCGTACGGCGCCTCGGTCTACAGCGAGAAGGGTGTCATCGAGTCGATCCAGGGACCGAACGAGATCAAGAGCGACTGCTGAGCTCCCGGCCCTGAGGCGGTCGCCCCTCCCTGATCATCGCCATCGAATGCTCGATGTGAATACGGCGGTTCGGTCTCCCCTACAGCCACACTCAGGGAGGAGCGCCCGATGATCAGCTCCGGTGCTGCTTCCAGAAGCTCCAGCAGCCCCCTTCGCCGTCTCGAGCGCCACGGAATGTTCGGGCGGATCCGTCCTCACCACCCAGTCCTTAGGCCGTTGGCTGTCGTCGCACCGCCCTCCGACCGCCGCCACCCCGGCAGGGCTGGACGCCTAACTGACGTCCAGTACTAACCTCGCCCCCATGGTGACGCCCACACGCAAGCCGGCTCTCTGGGCGATCGTCGCTTCTTACGTCGCTGGTGCGGCCTTCATCTTCTACAACACCGTCGACTGGGCGACCAGCACTCCCAACGATCTTGCCGAGTGGTCGTCGGGCCGAAGCATCGCCTTGCCGGGCTGGCTCTGGATCACCTTGGGCTACATCTTGGGTGTGACGATGCTCGTCACGGCGACGTGGGCGGTGCGGTGGCGCCGACGGTGGAAATAGGCCGAGCAGACCCTCCTCAACCCACAACAGCCGAAGCCTCCACCTCCACCCGAACCCCCGGCTCGAACAGGATCTCCACCCCGATCAGCGACGCCGGAGGCATCGGCGACGGGATCCCCAACTCCCCCGCCACGGCGAGCACCCCGGCCATGAACGAGTCCATCTGATCCACCGACCATTCGGTGACGAAGAACCGCAGCCGAGTCACGTCCGCGAACGACGCGCCCGCCCCGGCCAGCCCCACCGCGGTGTTCCGCAGCGCCAGGGCCACCTGCCCCGTGAGATCCGCCGGAACCCCGTCCGCCCCATGAGCCACCTGCCCCGCGACCTCGACGAATCGAGACCCGGTGGCGACCGAGACGTGGTGGTACGGGGCGGGGGCGAGCATCCCCGCCGGGCTGCTGAGCTGAACGGTCATGTCATCCTCTCGAGGCCGCCGCGCTGGAGGCCGTCGCAGGACTGTCTACGGGACGACCCCAGGGCACTTCAACGAAACTAAGTGGCATGCACGACACCGATGCCGCAGTCATCACCCCCGAGCACCGTGAGCTGCTGGGCGAGCTCCTCGACCGCTGGTCGCTGCAGATCATCGACGAGCTCTGCGAGGGTCCGCGTCGTTTCAACGACCTGAGGCGTGCCGTGCCCGACGTCTCCCCCAAGTCGCTCACGACGACCCTCCGCCGTCTCGAGCGCAACGGAATGGTCGAGCGCGCCGTCCTCACCACCCGCCCCGTGGCCGTCGAGTACCGCCTCACCCCGCTGGCCCACTCCGTCCAGACCCTCATCGACGCCCTCTACCGCTGGACCACGACCAGCCTCCCCGCCATAACCGCCGCCCGAACCACCTACGACGCCCCCGAAACCCCCTAGCCCAGGAGGCGCGGGTCGGCTCCCTAAGGCAACGTGAGTCTGCGGGCTCCTATTTCCCACCCCGGACAAGCGCCACAGGAGTCGACCTCGCGGATGACGCACACCAAGGGGAGCATCACCTTTGACCGAGACGCAGAGGACATCATCCGTGAGGCTTCGTCCTGGTGGTCGACCCCGCTGACGTTCGTGACCGACATGGAGCTGGCCGAGAAGATGGCAGAGTTCCTCATCACCGCCGCCGAGGCTAAGCAGGACGCGTACTGCGAGTCCGCCAGCAAGGAGACGCAGTCGCGAATCCTCCTCCGGCGACGCTGAGGGATCTGTCGATCTTCGAGGTGTTCCGGTGAGCGGACAACCCCGAGCCGGACTTCACGGTCGGCGCCCTCGACCCGGCCGAGATCCTCGCCCTGCATGGTCAGTTCGACCAGGGCGAGGCGCTCCGCAGCACTCAGACGACGACCGAGAAGTAGCGCGACGGCGTCTACGGGACGATCCGGCCCTGGAACGGAGTACTCGGCAGCGACAAGGTGCTGCCCTGGATCATCGATGACGGCATCAAGCGGCCTCACTTCGACCCGGAGACCTTCGTTCGCTCGACCGACACCATCAACCTGATTGCGAATGAGGATGGCGGCTCGGCCCGTGCGATCACCGGGGCGCTCACCACGGTCATCCTGATGGCCGCAGAGCGTGTCGGTGCCCGTCAAGTCGGCGGACGCCTCTAGTGGCCGTCCTGAACGAGGCAGCGAACGTCTTCCGGTGGCGTGATCTGCCGGACGTGTTCTCGCACTACGGCTCGCGGGGCATCTTCATGTCCGCGTTCTTACAGTTCTGGGCGCAGGGCGTCGAGGCATACGGCGGGAACGGCCTGTCGAAGCTCTGGTCGTCCGCCAACATCCGCGTCGCGGGTGCCGGCCTAGCAGAAGACAAGTCCCTCTCGTTCCTCTCGAGCCTGATCGGTGACCACGACGTCACCAAGCGGTGCTCGTCGACGCAAAGCAAGGGACGCGGCGTCACGACCAGCCTGCAGCGTGAGTGGATCTTCGATGTCGCGGATCTCACGGCCATGCCGCGCGGCCGCGCCGTCATGCTCGCCTCGGGCATACCGGCGGCACTCGTCAAGCTCGACCACTACTCGACTGGCGAGTTCGCCGAACACGTCGCCCAGAGCAGGACCTACTACGAGGGCCTGGCCGTCAAAGAGGGCCGCGCTTCGACGATCGAAGTGAACCGATGAGCGACGAGGTCGAAGAGGTTGAGCAGCTGAAGACGTTCTACGAGAACGTCGTCGAGTGGGTCGATGAGTGGCTGCTGCCGCGCTACGCCCGCAACCCTAAAGTGCACCGGTGGGACCCGCAGTGGTTCGAGTACGTCGAGGTCGTCGACCGCCTAGAGGCGCTTTGGCGCTCCTGGAAGCACTTCCGCCTCTAGGTGGACGACCGGCATGGCCGTCATCTTCCGCGACCACCTCGACCCCGCCATGAACGTGATCACCTCCCCCGAGGGCCCCTTCTGGAAGGCCGAAGACCTCGGCGGCCGCCAGCTGCCTCAACCGTGGCCATCTGGAACACCAGACGCCGAGTTCTACGCCTCCCTCTGACTTCTCCTGAAAGGACACCTCGTGAGCTCTTACTACCTCAGCGCCACCCTGGGCATCCGTCTCGTCCACGCCTTCATCGGACTCATCTGGGTCGGTGTCGCCGCTGCCGTAGCGCTCCTCGCGTACATGGGGGCCACTCAGTCGGTGGCAGCGATCGACTTGATCTGCGTCTCGCAGGTCTGGCTCCTAGTCGCGGGAACACTCCTCGCCGGCATCGTGACTGCCGGCACGGTCGCGCTGGCGTGGCAACGATTCGCCTCGTCCATTCGACCCATCACTGAGAGCCCTCGCCCCGCACCCAGCGGGTCGGCAACCGTTGACGACGGCCGGACAACCAGCGCTCCTTGACGAGTCCATAGGAAACGAGAAGAGCCACCCCGCGGGGTGGCTCTTCTGTTGCCAGTCCGTCGGCGCTAACGACTCCGGGGGCAGGCACGTAGTCGCAACCCCCCTGCACTGCGAGAGGCACTCGACCGGCTGTCTCATCGCCTTCCACAGATCGCCGGACATACCCTCGACATTGTTCAAGTGCGACCTGATGTCCTTCACGGCGCGAGAGCGACGCAGGGACGATACGTCGTCGCTTGCTCGACGCGGTCAGGCATGGTTCCCCCCAGAATGGCGATCTGAATTTGTGCGCGCCCAGAGCAAGTTCTTAGAGCCGCTGAACAGCGAGATCCGGAGGACCCCGTGACGCCCGAACCGATGCGACCAGAAGCCGGACAGCTGCGTGGCAGAAATTTCTGACGAACTTCATCGCCAACGCCTTCCCTGATGCACTCTCTGCTGTACGCTCTGATAAAACACCAGCGAGGAGACACCATGGGCTTCCAGGTCTACGAGAAGGGCAGCGCGCCCCAGCCGACGACGCCGTCGGTGACGATCCAGCGGCGCGGTCTCATCTCGATCAACCGAGCCGCATTCGAACAGCTCAACAAGCCGGAGGGCGTCGAGCTCCTTTGGGACGGCGATCGGCGCGTCATCGGCTTACGGCCCTCTGCGCTCACCAACCAGAACGCCTACCCGGTTCGACCTCAGGTGGCGACCAACGTCGAGCGTGGGCCATGGCTGATCGCCGGCTCCTTGTTCACCCAGTTCATCGGACTCGACACCTCGGAAGCCTACCGCTGGACTCCGTCGCTCGAGGATGACCTGCTGGTCATCGACATCAGCAAGCCTGGGTCGAAGGCGTCCAACAACCGTCGCCGAGCTGCTCCGAAGAGTACGGATGACGAGACCGAGACAGACGGGCACTCAAGCCCTTAAAAGACTTACGGCCCGAGATCGTTCCTAGGCGATCTCGGGCCGCACCTGGCCCGAGGGCGCAGAGATGACTTAGTCAGCCATCACTAGCGTAGCGGCGAAGGAAGCAGAGGCGCACCCAGCGTCTTTCGCTTCGCCCCCTCGGGTATTACCCGAAGGAGGCCTTGTGCCCAGCATCACCGAGTTCTACGCGATCAACCGTCCGGTGCCGTTCAAGAACGTCCAAGTGAACGTCGACAACTGCTTCTTCGTCGATCCTCACGCCGTTCGCCTGAGCCAGCCTGCTGAGCCGTACGCTAGCGAGGCCGTCGAGTGCATGGACAGCTTCCTTCGAGAAGTCACGGCCTGCGTTTTTGAGGGCTCGCCCGAAAGCTTGCAGCGGGCTGAGACGTTGCTTCAGCAGTTTGCGGAGCCCTGGGAAACGCGACTCGGACTCGCCACGTCCGGCTTCGCCGGCCACGGAGGCGCACATGACGTCGGGACCTGGATCTTGGACACGTTGACCTCAGATGCCGAAGCCCTTGTCCGAGTAGGCATCCTGCGTCACCTCGAGTATCTCCCGCTCTTCGTACACGGAGTCGACCGCGACATCACCTCGGACATCACGACAAGGCTCATCTTCGGCGCACTAGCTCGTTTCACCGAAGACATGCTTCTTCAGTACCCCGAGCTCTCGACGGCACCTCATGAGATCAAGACGTTCAAGAAGCAGGTGTGGAATGCAGCCGCGCTAGAGTGGGATATCGAAGAGTTCACTCTCCCTGTGGCGAACGGCAAGGCACTCGTCCTGGTACCCGACTCCTGGGTTCGGAAAACACTCCTCATGTCGGCGACGCGCTTCTTCGAAACCAGTGCTCTCTCGTTCGCACAACTGGCCGGCGCTGTCGTGACCGACGACGGAAAGCTTCTCAAGACACCCAAGGACAAGCTCGTCGGCCGACCTGGGCTTGAGCGAGGCCGAAACACGAACTTGCGGTTGACGCTGCAGGCCTTTGAGAACGAGGAAGACCTTCTTCGTCAGTTCACGTTGTTCGTCGCAAGCCGACTCGAGCCCAACCAGGTCCGAGCACGCGCGGCATAGAGCAATGTCATGGGTCGAGGGTGTTCGCAACAGTCTTGGGCACCTTCGTCTCTGACACCCTGGTAGCGACTCTCAACTGACATGCGGCCACACGAGGAGAGCCACCCCGTTGGGTGGCTCTCCTCATCTGTACCAGCGGCACGTCGGCTTGTGGGCCTTCGTCTGATTCGGCCTCGCCCCTAACGCTGCCTACCGCCGGTGGACTTCCAGCCCCCGCCGTCGTTCGGCACGATGTGTCGCGCGCCGCGGCCCCCCCCGCTCATACCGATCGCGTCGCTAGCACCAGACTCGACGGTGTATCGGCCGGTTTCGGCGCTGCGGGTGACCGTGTGTCCGGATCTCCGAAGGTTGTCCGCCGCCTTCTCCGCGAGGGCGCGAGCAAGACGCTGGGACTGTTCGCTATAACCACTCATCGACACCACCTCTTTCGCTTCCCTGCTGGTGCCGAGTTCTCGGTCACCTCAGGTTCGTTGCTCACGCCCGCCGCGATCACGTTTGAAACGACGAGCGCCATCTCATTATCTTCGTCCCTGACCCACGGTGCGTCTAGGAGTTCTGTCAAGACTGACAAACCCAGCTCCGATTCTCCCGGGTTCTTGCTGATCGCCTTCTCAGCGGCCCAGGTAAACCGGTCCCACCATCGGGTCGAGTCGTCGGTGGACTGCTTTTGTCGGCGATCACTGGCTGAGTTGTGCCAGGCGATAGTCGCCGCGGTACCCGCGACGAGGGCCGCGACACTTCCACCGAAGCCAGGGGAGGTGAGGAAGTTGGACCACCATTGGCCATCCGGATATGGAGGCGGGATAATCCTCCCGACGATCACACCCAGGACCAGCCCCGCGAGGGCGTACAGCCAGGAGCGCCCGCGGGTGTACCCGGCTCGGTCTGGGGTCGTTGCGGCCTTGGTGTCACTCAACGGTCAACGCCCAAGGTCCTGAACGCGTTCCTTCTGCGCGCTTCCCCCACGGTTCACGCGGGCCCGGGGCGAGGCGCCCTTCCGCGACTGGGTCAGCGTCGCACTGGCGTCGTGCGGGTAGCTCGACGACGCGGTCTTGCTAGCCCACCCAGCCGCCGTGACCGGCACCGCGGTCACGGACGACCCTGCAGCCCGTCCAGTCTTCTGCTCGTGGATGTTCGCAGCGCTCTCCTTCGCGGCGCCGTCGGCATGGAGTCGGCCCCGTGAGGCCTCGTATACGCCAACGTCGGCGGAGGCCACTTGGGCGGACTCACTGACGCGCTGAGCCCTTGCTGCTTGCACCATGATTTAATCCCTCGCGAGACTTCCAGTTTACCAGTTGGCCCGAAAACGTACAGTAGATGTTTCGGGATAAATCTGTTTCAGGGCAGACTTTCGACACGGCGCGTCGGCCCCACCCCGCGAGCGTCGGAGGTGTCGCCGCTCCAGGATCGATCATTACCAATAGCCGGTCGCCCTTAGGCCACCTGCAAGCCAAAGTGCCTACGGCATAGCCGGTTGCGGGTCCTGCTGGCCCCTAAGCTTTTCCACGAGATAGCCCCGATCACAACATCACCGGGGATGAAATGCCGAAAATATACAGCTGCGCAGCCAAAGAAGGACGATACTTCTGACCGAGACAGCCCTACGATTCATAAGGATGCGGTCTTCAAACTCGTTGATAAACCAGACGACTTTAGCGCACAGGTCAGCGAGTACCTCCTGCAGTCCAAGGATGACCGCACTCGCATTCTGCATGAGCTGCGTGTGCGCGTACAAGAAAACGACGCAAAGAACAAGTCGTCGTTCCGTTCAGCCGCGATCGTTGTCTTGTCGGTTTTTATTGCATTAGCGGGCGTCATCATATTTCCCTTCGTTAACGCAGTCAGGTGGGACGACACAAGTCCTGCCAACGTTGCGCGACTGGAGACCGCGATGAACGATGACTTTGCGGCGCTCCAGGCCTGCTCCTTGCAAATTGCCACAAGCCATGATCGACGTGCACTGATCGTCATCGAGTTCGGGTGCTCTAAGGCCGTCGCGCTGTGCTGCGACATTTTGCCCCGAGGTCGAGACGCGGGCGTACCGATGAGCATCGGACGCCTGTAGCACTTAGACCCCCATCACCAAGCATTTTGCGGGACAGGCATACGCGAATCCGCAGGCCGGGCGCTACGTAGCCTTAGCCGGCCGTTGGCAGCTCGCGAAGGTGTCCAAATGGACGACCGCCTAACGGGCACCCGGCCCCATATCCGTGACCCAAGCGAGCTTGGGGGCCCAGCAATGCTGCTCGACGCTGCCACTTGGGTTCACCATCGCAGCGGGGTGCGGTCGCCTCTGTTCTGACTCGACTGCTGCTAATTGTTTGACTCGATCAGTACGTCCAGATGAGCGCGCGCGACTACGACGCCACGGCGGATCAAGTAGCACTCGACGTAGTGGTCGCCTCGGAACTCAGTGGGCTCTCGTCGTTCTGCGCCACCTGCGTAATTTCCCTTAGTTATCTCGCCTCGAATTTTGTTTCGGCGCTCGGCCTCAGGCCCGCGGTTCAGGACCTTCCATCGCACCTCATAAGGCAGAGGAACGTCAGTGCTTTGAACGGAGAATCGCAGAATTTTCTTTGGTGGCAGCCGGTGATGCTCCATGAGGTATCGCGCCAAAGTTAGTGGTCGGAACCCGTCTTGATTGACAATACAGGCGAGGTTAAGCGAGTTGCGGATGTCGACCGGGTACTGGTCTTCGATGAACTCTTCGGTGTCGGTATACGTCGGCGTTGGAGCTGCCGACGCTTGCAAGACTGCCTCCGCGGCGGGTGCCGCGGGCGAGGCCTTCCCGAACACAGCTCGCCACTTCTTGTACTCGCCTCGTGTGCCAGCGGCGCTAATGGCCTCGTCGCACAGGTCGGCTCCTGCGGCTGCCTTCTTCTGGAATGCCTTCTTGACCTTCACCCGTTGGCGACTTCCAAGTGCGGCGTAGTACTCGTGGTCATCCTCCTCGGCAAGGTACCGAAGAAAGTCCCGCATCATCTCGCCGTGTTGGTCGAATGTTGCGGCTCGATGGGTCTCGGTGCTGGTGAGGTAGTTGTAGGCCAACGTATCGATCAGAAGTCCGCCCAAGACGACTCCGTGCTTGTTCCGCCACGCTCTGGTCAGCTTGCAAAGACGGCGGAGGTTGCCCTGCGTTGCGGTGTTCTCTTCCCTTGTGGCTGCGATTTCGTCGCGGGGCTTGGTGAGTTTCCAAGAGTCGCTATAGGTATCCGGGTAGTCATACGAATAGTTCTCATCCTCAGAAGCAGGCTGGATCTCGAAGACGGGTTGGACCTCGAACGTGAAGTTGGTGAACTCGACGACCACGACGAGTCGGTCAACGTAGACGGTTGTGTCCGAGTAGCGCTTCTCGATTGCTTTGCGCGTGCGGCGCAACACCTTCAGTGGGCCACCGGCGGTGCGGTAGGTGCTCTTGAGGTCCGTGGGCAAGATGTACAGAAGATCTAGGTCTGAGATCCCCTTGATGGCTGTTGCACGGCCGTACGAACCCACCATCAGTTTGTGCCCGGTAGACCCATCAAGATCGCGGAAGTCCTGGTTTAGGGCTTTCGTAATCTCGTCTCGGCGGGCAGCAATGCTGTCGGCGGTGTTCACCGCCAGATTCGTCAACAGAGTCTCAAAGATGTCGCCGGTTTGCGTCATTGCTGACTCTCTTCTCGCACATCCACCCGGGGGTGATCCTCTCGCAACGCTTCGGGAAGTAGCAGGTCAATCTCTCTTCTGGTGAACGTCAGATCTTCGCGGTTCTTTAGACGGTCCTGAGCGATGGGATAAGCCTTTGGGCCGGTTCTCGGCGCGTCACGAAGGATGGCACCGGCAGCTTCTTGAAGTGCGTCTCTTCGCTCCACCGCCTCATCTACCGAAACCGTGAGTGCCTTCAGGTCGACAATCAGCGAAAGGTAAGACTCGCGGATGTCCCACAGTCGCGCAGCAGTGTCTCGGTGCTGCTGCGTCTCCTCGCCATAGCGGAATGTACGGTCGGCGAGGCTTGCCCCCGCCACCAGGAGAGCTACAAATGAGGTGGCTAGCGACGCCCACTTCGGCTCGAGGAACACTCCAATCAACGAGGCGAGAAAGGTTCCAGAGCCCGCTGCCACCAAAACGAATTTGATGACCCGGTGTCTCCGAGACTTGGCCTCGAATATGTCGGCTTGCACTTCGTGTGTTTTATGGGTGTAGGCCATCCGCCCATAAATCTCACGAACTTGCCCAAGTATGAGCGCACGCGACTCGTCCGGCGTCGGAGACGGGCTCTCGTCGCTGGGTTCAGGGACCGAGTGCTCCTGTGGATTGGCCATAACCTCACCCTGCCATGGTGCGGACTGATCGTGGGATCTCCGCCTTCTCGGCGACGTCGTCGCGACTGGTCTCCAGATCATCGATGCCGACAGCCCTGTCGCGGTCACGATTGGCTTGAGAAGCTCGAACCCAGTCGATCGCGCGGCGATGGGCCCGCGTCAACAACCAGGCCACGGCTGTGCCCTTGTCCGGGTCGAATCGAGCCGCCTCTTGCCACGCGGCGAAGAACACCTCTTGAGTCACTTTTTCTGACTGGGCCGGGTCGACCAGGATGCGCCGCACAAGCCCCAGGACACGTGATGCGGTCCTGTCGTAGAAAGCCGCAAATGCCCGCTCGCGGCCCTCCGAGATCAGACAGAGCAACTCCTTGCCTGATCGCCCACCATCTGGCAGCAGCGCAGTCGCAAAAGACATCGGTGATCATCCATTCCACAAGCGCTCAGAGACATGCCCCCCGAAGGCTCGGGAGCGAAGGAAATTGAAAGTCTGGTGCGTATACCCGAGGCCCATTTAAAGAGGCCCATCGCAACTGGAGATGTGAGAACGCAACCAGGCATTTGCAGAGCGACACGAGACCTAGCTGGGCATATCCACGAACCGCGAGAACATCCCGTGGAACGCCACCGTGATCGTGTCCGTCGGCCCGTTGCGGTGCTTGGCGACGATGAAGTCTGCCTCGCCCTGGCGGGGGTTGTCCTTCTCGTAGGCGGACTCGCGGTGCAGCAGGATGACCATGTCGGCGTCCTGCTCGAGCGAACCGGACTCTCGCAGGTCGCTGATCGCGGGCTTCTTGTCGGCACGCTGCTCGGGGCCACGGTTCAGCTGCGACAGCGCGATCACCGGCACCTGCAGCTCTTTCGCCATCAGCTTCAGCGCACGCGAGAACTCCGACACCTCCTGCTGACGGCTCTCGACGCGCTTACCCGACGTCATCAGCTGCAGGTAGTCGATCACCACGAGCTTCAGGTTGTGCTGCTGCTTCAACCGCCGGCACTTCGCTCGGATCTCGACCAGCGTCATGTTCGGGCTGTCGTCGATGAACAGCGGCGCATCGTTGATCCGCCCACGCACCTGCGCGATGTTCGTCCAGTCACGCGCATCCACCGTGCCCTTGCGCATGTTCTGCAGCGGCACACTCGACTCGGCCGACATCAGACGCATGGCGATCTCGCTGCGCCCCATCTCGAGCGAGAAGAACACCGACGCCTGACCGTGCTTGATCGATGCCGCCCGCGCGAGGTCGAGCGCCAACGTCGACTTACCGAGCGCCGGTCGCGCCGCCACGATGATCAGCTGCCCGGGGTGGAACCCGTTCGTCAACGCATCGAGCTGCGCGAACCCCGTCGGCACACCCGTCATCTGACCGTCACGACCCTTGGCCGCCTCGATCTCGTCGATCGCGACCGTCACAGCCTCGTTCAGCGGCACGTAGTCTTCGGTCTGGACTCCCCCGGCCACGTTGTAGACCTCGGCCTGCGCGTTGTTGACCAGGTCGACGACCTCGCCCTCGCTGGCGTAACCCATCTGCACGATGCGCGTACCGGCCTCGACCAGACGGCGCAGCACCGCCTTCTCGGCCACGATCGACGCGTAGTACCCGGCGTTCGCCGCCGTCGGCACCACACCCGTCAGCGTGTGCAGGTACTCGGCCCCGCCGGCCCGCGACAGATCGCCCGACTTCATCAGCTCGTCGCTGACCGTGATGACATCGGTGGGTTCACCGTGCGAGTACAGCCCGAGGATCGCGTCGTAGATGACCTCGTGCTTCGGCACGTAGAAGTCCATGCCGCGCACCGTCTCGATCACATCGGCGACGGCGTCCTTGCTCAGCAGCATGCCGCCGATCGTGCTCTGCTCGGCCAGCAGGTCGTGCGGCGGCACACGATCCATGCCCGAACCCATCGCGGGGCGATCGCGGTCACGCGGCGAATCGCTGGCGATACCGAGCTGGGCGAGCGACATGTGGCCTCCTGGCGAGAGCTGATCGGGCGCGTGCCGACGGGCACGAACGACACTCGGGACTGTTCTACAGCGGACCCCCGACATCGCTGCCCGAACCGCCGCGACCTATCCCCTACGAGCGCGTGTACACCATATGGACACCTAGTTCTCCACAGCAAACAAGCCTGTGGATAACTCTGGGGAGAACCCGTGCGAAACGCCGGAGGCGCTTGGGGAGAACTGTGGATCAACCTGTGGAGAAAGAGATACTTCACTGGCCTTACCCCCCTCTGACCTGGGGTTTCGATTTACTCACCCTGTGTGTAAAAACTAGTCTCAACCCGGGGTCGAGACTCCCGATTTGACAACGGCCTGTGCACAGAGAACTTGACAAGGAGGCGCGGCGACCGATACGGACTCGGCTCCCGTTCAGCTTCCGGTAACCCGGTCTCGACTCCCCCAGCCGCGCCTCCTCGGCCCCTCAGCAGCCCCTCAGCGCCCCGCTGCGCGCCCCGATTCAGCCAGACGCCCATGAACCGCGTTCGCGAAGAAGAACCTCGATAGAGCGCGGTTCATCTTCGCGAACGCGGTTCATCCCGCCACCGCGACGAAAAGCGGCGCCCCTCCCGACAGGAGGGGCGCCGCTCGCCAGAGCTCAGAGAGCTACTTGGCCGAGACCACCGTGAGGGTGATCGTGGCGATGACGTCTTCGCGAAGACGCAGCGTGGCCTCGTGCTCACCGACGAGCTTGATGGCCGAGGGGATCTCGACCTTGCGCTTGTCGATGGTCGCGACGCCCTGCTTGGTGACCGCGTCGGCCACGTCGGCCGGACGGACCGAGCCGAACAGACGACCGTCGGCACCGGTCTTGACCGTGAGACGGATCTTCTGGGCCTCGAGGCGGGCCTTGAGGTCGTGGGCCTCTTCGATCGTCTTCAGCTCGCGGGTCTCGCGGGCCGTGCGGATCTGAGCGACCTGCTTCTCGCCACCACGCGACCACGCGACAGCGAAGCCCTGGGGGACGAGGTAGTTGCGGGCGTAGCCGTTCTTGACGTCGACGACGTCACCGGCCGAGCCGAGGCCGGAGACCTCGTGCGTGAGGATTACTTTCAAAGACATGCGTTCTCTCCTTCAGTCGGCGCTGATCAGCGGCCGGAGCCGGCGTAGGGGAGAAGCGCCATCTCGCGGGCGTTCTTCACGGCACGGGCGATGAGGCGCTGCTCCTGGACGGAGACGCCGGTGATGCGACGGGCGCGGATCTTTCCACGCTCCGAGATGAACTTGCGAAGGGTCGCGACGTCTTTGTAGTCGATGACGCCGACACGGATCGACTTCGCGGGAGCGGCGTTCTTGCCGCCCTTGCCGCGGAGGGGCTTGCGGCGGTCGCCGCTGCTCTTTCCAGCCATTGTGGTCTGCTTTCAGATGAGTAAGAAGAAGTACTGAGGTGAACGACGTGCCCTGAGGCAGGGTGCCTAGAAGGGCGTCTCGTCGTTGTAGGTGCCGCCGCCACCGGGGGTGTTCCACACGTCGCCCGAGGTGTTTCCACCCTGCGGAGCGGCTGCGGGCTGACCCCACGGCTCTTGCGCCTGACCGCCGCCGACCTGACCCTGCTGGCCCTGCTGGCCGCCGCCGCGGTTGCCCCCGAAGGAGCCTCCGGCAGCGCCGTCGCGGGACGAGGAGGCGCGGGTCACCTGAGCGGTCGCGTAACGCAGCGAGGGGCCGATCTCGTCGATCTCGAGCTCCATGCTGGTGCGCTTCTCGCCTTCCTTGGTCTCGTACGAGCGCTGCTTGAGCCGCCCCTGAGCCATGACCCGGCTGCCCTTGGTGAGGCTGCTGGCCACGTGCTCGGCGAACTCGCGCCAGACGCTGGCACGGAGGAAGAGCGCTTCGCCGTCCTTCCACTCGTTCGACGCGCGGTCGAACGTGCGGGGGGTCGACGCGATGGTGAAGTTCGCGACCGCGAGCCCGTTCTGCGTGTAACGCAGCTCGGGGTCACTGGTGAGGTTACCCACCACTGTGATGACGGTCTCGCCTGCCATCGGTTACTCGGAGGCCTTCGGTGCGGCCGGAGCAGCGGGCGCTGCCGGGGCAGCGGGCTTCTCGGACGACGCGGAGGCGACCGACGCGGCGGGAGCCGACGCGGAGGCCGGAGCAGCGGCGGGAGCCGACGCGGCGTTGGCGGCCTTGCGGGCGGCCTTCTCGTCGGAGACCTTCTTGGCGGCGGCGACCATCGCGATGGCCTCCTCGGCGCGGAGCACCTTGGTGCGCAGCACGGCCTCGGAGAGACCCAGCTGACGGTCGAGCTCGACCGTGGCGGCCGAGTTCGAGGTCATGTTGACGACGGCGTAGATGCCCTCGGTCTTCTTGTTGATCTCGTAGGCGAGACGACGACGACCCCAGATGTCGATGTTGTCGATCGTGCCACCGTCGTTGCGGATGACGTTGAGGAACTTGTCCAAGCTCGGGGCGACGGTGCGCTCATCGATCTCGGGGTCCAGGATGACCATCAGTTCGTACTGGTTCATGACTAACCCACCTCCTTCGGACTTAACGGTCACAGACGGTCTGTGACAGGAGGGTATTCATGGTCGCGGGCACCGCTTGGGCACACGCAACCTTGCAAGGGTAGCCGCTCGCGCCTCCTAGTTCAATGCCCCGTCGCCCTCGTCGCCGTCTTCGTCGCCCGCCGGGGGAGCGGACAGCGCCGCGTTCGCCTCGCTCTGCGCGCGCGCCAGGGCGTCCTCGACGGAGATCCGCCCGGCGAACATCTCGTCGAAGATCGGCTCGATGATCGACTGCGTGCGACCGTAGATGTCGCTCGGCGCGGCGATGGTCGGCCCGTCGTCGATCACGTCGAAGAACGGCCGGACGTCGACGCCCTGCGCCGTCCAGTGGTCGTAGTACCCCTCTTGCGCACCGAGCACGGCCGGCACGGCGGCCCCGTCGGCACCGATGTGCTTCGCGCCGTCGGTCGAGCCGAGCCAGGCGAGCACCTTGGCGGTGTCGTCACGATGCGGCGACGCCGAGTTGCCGGCCGCCACGATGCCGTTCGTCACGCTCACCCGACCCTCGGGCCCGGCCGGCATCGGTGCGACACCCCACTCGAAGTCGGCCCCGGCGGCCACCGGCGAGAGGCTGTACAGCCCCGACTGGAAGAGCGCCATCTTGCCGGCCGCGAACTGCTCGCGACTGAAGTCGGCGTCGTCGTTGGTCAATGCCGCAGGAGGCGCGACACGCGCCTGCTGCACGAGGTCGACCACGTACTGGAAGGCGACCCGCGCCTCCTCGGTGTCGAAGGCGAACGCCGTCATGTCGTCGTTCTCGAAGGCGCCGCCGGCCGAGGCCAGGTAGTCGTACCAGACGGCCTGCAGGTCGTTGCCGGCGTTGTAGCCGTACTGCACGGGGGTGCCGTCGTAGGCCGGGTCGTCGGCGGTGCGACCGGCGGCGTCGCGGGTCAGCTTCTTCAGCACGGGCAGCAGGGTGTCGCCCTCGCCGCCGCCGGGCGCCCAGGTGAGATCGTCGAGCGCGGCCGGGTCGATGCCCGCCTGCTTCAGCAGATCGGCGTTGTAGTAGAGCGCGATGCCGCCGTCCGACAGCTGGGGCACGCCCCAGAGGTGGCCGTCGGCGGTCGTGAACTGGTCGACGACGGCGGGGGACCACGCGGCCCGCGACGATCGGGCCAGCGCGCGGTCGATGTCGAGCAGCGCGCCCGCGTCGGCGTAGGTCGTGTAGTTCGAGCTGTTCAACCAGAAGATGTCGTCGGCCTCGCCCGACTCGACGTCGTCGGCGAGCGTCGTGAAGTACTCGCCGTAGGGCACGACGTCGACCTCGATGTCGATGTCGGGGTTGTCGCGCTCGAACGTCGCGAACGACTTCTCGTAACCGGCTGCGACGGTCTCATCCCACACGCGGACGGTGACCGTGGTCTGATCCTCGTCGGGACCGGGGCGCGACGGGCCGGAGTGACCCGAGTTCGCGAGACCGAACGCGGTGATGCCGAGGGCCGAGGCGGCGACGATCGCGACGCAGACGGACCCGGCGACGATCGCGGAGTTCAGAGGCTTGGACACCGATGCAGGCTACCCGCACCGCCGAGGAGGCGCGGGTCGGCCTGGCCAGGAGGCGCGGCCCGGTTCACGGGTCGGCCCGACCGCTCCGCCGCACCCGCACGGCGCGGCTCGTCTCGGCTCGGCACGGCGCGGCTCGTCTACGCCCCGCGCGCGCCCCACCACGCCAGCAGCCGCTCGGTCGCCGCCTCGGCGCCCAGCGGCCCCTCCTCGGTGCGCAGCTCGAGCAGGAACCGGTACGCCTCGCCGACCTCGCGACTGGGGCCGATGCCGAGCACCCTCTGGATGTCGTCGCCGTCGAGGTCGGGTCGCAGCGAGTCGATCTCTTCACGCTCGCGCAGGTCGGCGATGCGGTGCTCGAGGTCGTCGTAGGCGAAGCCCAGGCGGTCGGCCTTGCGACGGTTGCGGGTCGTGACGTCGGCGCGGGTCAGCATGTGCAGCCGCTCGAGCTGGTCGCCGGCGTCGCGCACGTAGCGGCGGACGGCCGAGTCCGTCCAGCCGCCCTCGGTGTAGCCGAAGAAGCGGAGGTGCAGCTCGATCAGGCGGTGGACGGCCGCGATCGTGTCGTTGTCGAAGCGCAGCGCCTTGAGCCGCTTCTTCGCGAGCTTCGCGCCGACCACGTCGTGGTGGTGGAACGTCACGACCCCGCCGGGTTCGAGTCGACGCGTGGCCGGCTTGCCGCAGTCGTGCAGCAGGGCGGCGAGACGCAGCGTGAGATCGGGGGAGTCGCCGGGGTGCCGCTCGGCCTCGTAGCCGATGGCCTGCTCGAGCACGGTGAGGCTGTGCTCGTAGACGTCTTTGTGGTGGTGGTGCTCGTCGACCTCGAGGCGCATGGCCGCGAGCTCTGGCATCACGTGCTCGGCGAGCCCGGTGTCGACCAGCAGGCGGATGCCCGGGGTCGGGGTCGCGGTGCGCAGCAGCTTCGAGAGCTCGTCGGCGACGCGCTCGACCGAGACGATGGACAGGGTGGAGGCGCGGGTCGTCATCGCCTCGCGCACCTCGGGCGACACCTCGAAGCCGAGCTGCGCGGTGAACCGTGCGGCTCGCATCATCCGCAGCGGGTCGTCTCGGAAGCTGTCGACCGCGGCGCCCGGTGTCGCGAGGCGCTGGGCCAGGAGGTCGTCGACACCGCCCGACGGGTCGACCAGCACCTGCTCGGGCAGGCGCAGCGCCATGGCGTTCACGGTGAAGTCGCGGCGCACCAGGTCGCCCTCGAGCGTGTCGCCGAACTCGACGACGGGCTTGCGGGTCTCGCCGTCGTAGACGTCGCTGCGGTAGGTCGTGATCTCGACGACCTCACCGTCGACCCGTGCCGCGATGGTGCCGAACTCGCGCCCGACGTCCCAGTGGGCCTCGGCCAGCGGCACGACGATCTCGAGGATCTGATCGGGGGAGGCGCTGGTCGTGAAGTCGAGGTCGTTGACCCGGTGCCCGAGGAACGCGTCGCGCACCGGACCGCCCACCAGGGCGAACTCGTGACCCGCGGCGGCGAAGGCGGCCGACAGGCGGGCGATGCGGGGAGTGGCGGCCAGTCGACCGAGGCGCTCGACGGCGGCGGCGACGTTGTCCATGGGCGACCACTTTGCCACACGAGGAGGCGCGGATCACCGTCGCGCGCCTCCTCCCCAGGGCTGGTTCCCCACCCCCGAAGCCCCCGCCGGGCGTGCTCGAGGTCCCCCTGCGAGGGACGATTCTCTAGACTCGCCTTGCTCGCGCGACCCCTGCGTCCGTGCGAGCGCCATCACTATGAGACTTCTCCCCGCCCTCCTGGCCCTCGTGACGACGCTCGGCGTCGCGGGCGCCGCGCTGCCCGCCGACACGGCGACGGCCGCGTCGGCGGGCACGGGCACGACGGCGTCGGCCGCGAGCGAGGCGGCCACGGCGGCCGACGGCGACTCCGTCACGCTGACGGTCGCGCCCGAGGCCGACGGGGTGCTGCGCTCGGGCGACGACCTCGACCTGACGCTGACGATCAGCAACGGCGGCGAGACCGACCTCGAGGCGGGCAGCGCGCGGATCTACCTCGACCGCGACTCGTTCCTCACCCGCTCGAAGCTCGCCGACTGGCTCGAGCCCGAGACGACCACGGGCGACGACTACCTCGGCCTCTACATGGCGCGCGTCGACGTCCCCGCCGTCGCCGCCGGTCAGAGCGTCACGGTCGACGACGTGTCGATCCCGGCCGAGCGGACGGCCCTCGACGGGTGGACGTGGGGTGCGCGGGCACTGGGCGTGCGCCTCCTGGGCTCCGACGGGCTGCAGGTCGCGCAGGCCCGCAGCAGCGTCGTCTGGTACCCGAGCGAGAGCTTCCAGCCGACCAGGCTCTCGGTCGCGGTGCCGATCACGACCCCCGAGACCGAGAACGGCGTGCTCGACGCCGCCGCGCTCGAGGCGTACACCTCGGCCGACGGCACCCTGACCCGGCAGCTGCGCCAGGTGGTGGGCAGCTCGGCGACCGTGGCCGTCGACCCGATGATCATCACGTCCATCCGCCTGCTGGGCAGCGAAGCCCCCGAGTCGGCCGTCGAGTGGCTCGACGAGCTGACGTCGGCGGGCCTCGAGACGTTCCCCCTCACCTACGCCGACGCCGACGTCGCCGGGCTCAGCCAGGCCGGCGCCCCCTCGGTGCCGGCGCCCACCTCGTTCGACTCGTTCGTCGACGAGTCGCGGTTCGACACCTCGGCCACCGCGACCGACGTTCCCAGCCCGGTCGAGACCGGCGACACGAGCGACGGGTCGGACTCGAGCACCAGCTCGTCGGGCTCCGGCTCGTCCGACTCTGGCTCCGGGGCCGCCGGCTCCGGTGCGACCGCGACGCCCACCGACGAGCCGACCGCCACCCCCACCGAGGCCCCCTCGGCGCCGCCGCTGCCGACGACCGAGTCGCTGCTGGCGTTCCCGTGGTCGCTCTCGTCGATCGCCTGGCCCGTCGACGACAGCGTCGTCACCTCCGACGTCGACACGATCACCCAGCGCGACTACACGTCGACGATCCTCTCCAGCTCGAACGTGAACGTGGCGACCGACGCGACCGAGAACGCGCCCGTCGACCTCGGCGGCTCGACCGGTCTCGTCTCCGACGACACCCTCTCCGATCTCGTCCGCGAGGCCGCCTCGGCCACGTCGACCGACCTCTGGCAGTCCGCGATGGCCGAGCTGTCGGCGAGCGTCGCGACGATCGCGAAAGAGCGCCCCAGCGACGCCCGCACCATGCTCGCGACCCTCGACCGCTCGTGGTCGATCGACGGCGACCGTCTGCGCCAGACCCTCCAGGCGCTCGACGCGCTGCCCTGGTCGGCCCCGTCGTCGCTGGGCGACACCCTGGCAGCCGAGCCGACCGATGCGACGGTCGTCGACCGGCCCGAGCCGGCCGAGCGCCTCCGCGAGCTCCGTTCGCTCGTCAGGTCCGACCAGCAGGTCACCGACTTCTCGACCGCGCTCGAGCAGCCGGAGACCGTCACCGGCGCCGCCCGTCTGCGCACGCTGGCCCTGTCGTCGAACGCCTGGCGCGACAACGCCGAGGGTCTGACGAACGAGGTCGCCGACGCCGCGATCGCGGCCACCGAGACCTCGAAGCTCGTCTCGATCGTGCAGGGCAGCGATCAGCTCATCCTCGGCGACCGCTCGTCGCTTCCGCTCTACGTGCAGAACACCTCCGACTCGGCAGCGACGGTGTTCCTCACCCTCGCGCCGTCCAGCTCGCGCCTCCTCGTCGAGGAGAACCGCATCCCCGTGACCGTGCAGGCACAGTCGCAGACCCGTGTGCGGGTGCCCGTGCAGTCCATCGCCAACGGAACGGTCGACGTCTCGATGTCCCTCGTCAGCTCCACCGGGGTCACCATCGCGACCCCGGCCGTCGTCTCGATCAACGTGCAGGCCGGGTGGGAGACCGCGATCACCTGGGCCTTCGGCATCGGCTTCGCGCTGCTGTTCGGCGGCGGCATCTACCGCACGATCCGCAAGCGCCGTCGCGGCGCAACCGACGGAGACGCCACGTCGCACGACGCATCGTCGGAAGACGCCGTCGCGTGACCGGTCAAGGCGGTCTCGGCCGCGCCAGCGTGCTGCTCGCCTCGGGCACGATGGTGTCGCGGGTGCTCGGCTTCGTCAAGACGGCCGTGCTCGCCGCGGCGATCGGCCAGTCGGCGAGCCGCGCCGCCGACTCGTTCGCCCTCGCGAACCAGCTGCCGAACAACATCTACGCGTTGATCGCCGGCGGGCTGCTCAGCGCCGTGCTGGTGCCCCAGATCGTCCGGGCGGCGACCCACGACGACGACGGGGGGCAGCGATTCATCAACAAGATCGTCACCCTCGGCACGATCGTCTTCGCCGCCGTCGGGCTGCTCGGCACCCTGCTCGCCCCGGTGCTTGTCTCGATCTACGCGCAGCAGGCGAATGCATCCGGTCAAGGGGGTTACACCTCCGAGTCGTTGGCCCTGGCGACCGCCTTCGCCTACTGGTGCCTGCCCCAGATCTTCTTCTACGCCATGTACTCGCTGCTCAGCGAGGTGCTCAACGCCCGTCAGGTCTTCGGCCCGTTCACCTGGGCACCGGTGCTCAACAACGTGGTCGCGATCGCCGGTCTCGTCGTCTTCATGGTGCTGTTCGGCGGAGCCGAGTCGAACTCGTCCGTCGACGTCTGGTCGCCCGACCGCATCACCGTCATCGCCGGCACCGCGTCGCTCGGCGTGCTGGCGCAGGCGGCGTTCCTGCTGCTGTTCTGGCGTCGCGCCGGGCTCACGTTCCGCCCCGACTTCCGCTGGCGCGGAGTCGGTCTGGGCGCCACCGGCAAGGCGGCCGGCTGGCTGTTCGGCATGGTGCTCGTCACCCAGGTCGCCGGTCTCGTTCAGAGCCGGGTCGCGTCGCAGGGCAGCGGCGCGGGCGCCTCGAACGCCGTGCTCGCCAACTCGTGGCTGCTGTTCATGCTGCCGCACGGCATCGTCGCCGTCTCGATCGCGACCGCCTACTTCACCCGGATGAGCGGTCACGCGTCCCGCGGCGACCTCCGGGCCGTCCGCGCCGACCTGTCGCAGTCGCTCCGCACCATCGGCATGTTCATGGTCTTCGCGACCGTGGCGATGTGCGTCGTCGCCTACCCGTTCGCGAGCTTCTTCGAGCGGACCTTCGAGGGCGCCAGCCAGATGGCCCAGGTCATCCTCGGCTTCATGCCGGGGCTGATCCTCTTCAGCGTGCTGTTCGTCGTCCAGCGGGTCTTCTACGCCCTGCACGACCAGCGCACGCCGTTCTTCATGCAGGTCGTCCAGTCGAGCATCTTCGTGGTCGGCACCCTCATCTCATCGGCCGTGGTGGCAGACGACCAGGTGGCCGTCGCCATCGCCGTGACCACCTCGATCGCCGGCTCGACGCAGACCGTCGTGGCGCTCGTGCTCATCTCGCGGCGGCTCGACGGCATGGACGGCCGCTGGGTGCTGCGCCGCTACGTGCAGTTCCTGTTCTTCTCACTGATCGCCGGTGCCGTCGGGCTCGTCGTCGTGACCGCCATGGGCGGTTTCTCCGCCGACGGCTTCGCCCACACCGGCCGGATCCCCGGTCTGCTGACCGTCATGGTCGCGGCCGCCGTCATGGCCGTCGTCTACCTCGGCATGCTGAAGCTGATCCGGCTGCCCGAGCTCGAGGCCCTCACGGCGCCGGTGTGGAGCCGGGCACGACCGATGCTGGCGCGCGTCCTGAAGCGCTGATCCGCGCCTCCTCGGTGTCCGGCCTGCGAAGTCCGCAGGGGCGAGCCGTGCCTCCCGGGTCGCTCGGAATAGCCCGTCGTTAGGATGTGTTCACTCAGACGGTCGGGCGAGAACGTCGATCGGGCACCACGGCTCGAACGCATCTGGCACGACATCCGCCACGTTCTTCCAGAGAGGTGCTCATGCGCCAGATCATCATCATCGGCTCCGGCCCCGCGGGCTACACGGCCGGCATCTACGCCGCACGAGCCGGGCTCGAGCCGCTCATCGTGGCCAGCTCGGTCGAGGCCGGCGGCGAGCTCATGAAGACCACCGAGGTCGAGAACTTCCCGGGCTTCCCCGACGGCATCATGGGCCCCGACCTCATGTTCAAGCTGCAAGAGCAGGCA
This sequence comes from Frigoribacterium sp. CFBP9030, assembly GCF_034045195.1. Classification (NCBI taxonomy): domain Bacteria; kingdom Bacillati; phylum Actinomycetota; class Actinomycetes; order Micrococcales; family Microbacteriaceae; genus Frigoribacterium; species Frigoribacterium sp. CFBP9030. Next base: position 197,102 of record NZ_JAXCWG010000004.1, on the reverse strand, counting down.
GAGAAGTTCGGCGCCGAGGTGCTGCTCGACGACGTCACCAGCGTCGACCTGACCGGTGACGTCAAGAAGGTCACGCTCGGCAACGGCACCGTCGAGGAGGCCGTCACGGTGATCTTCGCCACGGGCAGCGCGTACCGCAAGCTCGGCCTCGCCGACGAAGAGCGCCTCAGCGGCCGCGGCGTCAGCTGGTGCGCCACCTGCGACGGCTTCTTCTTCAAGCAGAAGGAGATCGCGGTCGTCGGCGGCGGCGACTCGGCGATGGAGGAGGCGACGTTCCTCACCCGCTTCGCCAGCAAGGTCTACGTCATCCACCGCGGCGACTCGCTGCGTGCGTCGAAGATCATGCAAGAGCGCGCCTTCGCCAACGACAAGATCGAGTTCCTCTGGAACAAGACCGTCACGAAGATCAACGGCGACGAGAAGGCCACGGGCGTGCAGCTGACCGACACGGTCGACGGCAGCACCAGCGACCTCGACCTCGACGGTCTCTTCATCGCGATCGGCAACGACCCGCGCGTGCACCTCGTCCACAACCAGCTCGACCTCACGGTCGACGGCACGATCGCCGTCGAGGGCCGCAGCTCGAAGACCAACCTGCGCGGCGTGTTCGCGGCCGGCGACGTCATCGACGCGACCTACCGCCAGGCGGCCACCGCCGCCGGCTCCGGTGTCGTCGCAGCGCTCGACGCCGAGCACTTCCTGGCGAGCCTCGACCAGACGTTTCTAGCCGAGAACACCGAGGGCGCGGCCGAGGGCATCGACACGGCCGAGTCCGTCGCGGTGGGCGTCTGACCGGCGCACCCGGTCACCGTCTCGCGAACCCCACAGCCCTAACAGTCCCCACGACGAAAGGAACCACCATGAGCACCGCCAAGGCAGTCACCGACGCGTCCTTCGAGAGCGACGTCATCACCTCCGACAAGACGATCCTGGTCGACTTCTGGGCCGAATGGTGCGGCCCGTGCCGCGCCGTCTCGCCGATCCTCGACCAGATCGCGGCCGAGCACTCCGACAAGATCGAGATCGTCAAGCTGAACGTCGACGACAACCCGCAGACCGCGGCGAAGTACCAGATCACCTCGATCCCCGCCATGAAGGTCTACCGCGGTGGCGAGGTCGTCAAGACCGTCATCGGCGCGAAGCCCAAGCAGGCCCTCGAGGCCGACCTGGCGGAGTTCCTCGCGTAGTCGACACAACGCATCGAGAGCCCGCCCAGCACCACGCTGGGCGGGCTCTCGTGGTCTCACCGCCGCACCAGGCATAGTCTTGAGCGATTCACCCTCCGACCGTTAAGGACGCAGATGAGCGACAAGGGCACCAACCTCGATCCGTGGTACGACTCGTACGCCGACCGCACGGCCGGCCTGAGCGCCTCCGAGGTCCGAGCCCTGTTCGCCGTCGCCTCCCGCCCCGAGGTGGTCTCTCTGGCCGGCGGCATGCCCTACGTGTCGGCCCTCCCGCGTGAGCTCGTCACGGGCTCGATCGACCGCGTCATGTCGAAGGGCGGGGGAGCGATGGCGCTCCAGTACGGCTCGGGGCAGGGCACCCCGGCGATCCGCGAGCACATCATGCAGATCATGGCCATGGAGGGGATCCGCGGCAGCGCCGACGACGTCGTCGTCACGACCGGCTCGCAGCAGGCGCTCGACCTGGTCACCCGGCTGTTCATCAACCCGGGCGACGTCGTGCTGGCCGAGTCGCCGAGCTACGTGGGCGCCCTGGGCGTCTTCAAGGCGTACCAGGCCGATGTTCAGCACGTCGCGATGGACGACGAGGGGCTGATCCCGGAGGCGCTGCGAGAGGCGATCACGGCCGTCACCTCGCGGGGCGGCACGATCAAGTTCCTGTACACCATCCCCAACTTCCACAACCCGGCCGGTGTCACGCTCTCGTGGGCCCGCCGGCTCGAGATCCTCGAGATCTGCCGCAGCGCGGGCATCCTGGTGCTCGAAGACAACCCGTACGGGCTGCTGTCGTTCGACGAGCCGGCCCCGCAGGCCATGCGCTCGGTCGACGACGAGGGCGTCATCTACCTCGGTTCGTTCTCGAAGACGCTCGCCCCCGGGTTCCGCGTCGGCTGGGCTCTGGCGCCGCACGCGATCCGCGAGAAGCTGATCCTCGCGAACGAGTCGGCCACCCTGTCGCCGAACTCGTTCGGTCAGTTCGTGATCACCGAGTACCTGGACCAGGCCGACTGGCGGGGGCAGATCGACATCTTCCGCGATCTCTACCGCGAGCGGCGCGACGCCATGCTGTCGGCACTGGGGGAGTACCTGCCGTCGCTCAGCTGGACGCGCCCCGAGGGCGGCTTCTTCGTGTGGCTGTCGCTGCCCGACGAGCTCGACTCGAAGGCCATGCTGCCGCGGGCCGTGAAGGAGCTCGTCGCCTACACGCCCGGTACGGCGTTCTACGCCGACGGGGGTGGCCGGCAGAACATCCGCCTCTCGTTCTGCTATCCGACGTCCGAGATGATCAAGGTCGGCGTGGCCCGGCTGGCGACCGTCATCAACGGCGAGCTCGATCTGCTCAACACGTTCTCAGGGGCGCAGCTCGGCAAGCCCAGCCGTCAGCGCGAGGGCGTCACGATGCCGCCGCCGAACATCTCCTGACCAGGCTTTTACCCGTAACACCGCTCACTCTCCCGAAGGATCACCGGTCATGAACTCGAGCCCTCTGCGCAACGTCACCGTCCTCGCCGGCGGCATCTCGCACGAGCGGGACGTGTCGCTGCGATCAGGGAGGCGCGTGGTCGACAGTCTCACCTCCCACGGCATCACGGTCGAGCTGCGTGATCCCGATGCGACTCTGCTGGCTCACCTGACCGAGACGCGGCCCGACGTCGTGTGGCCGGTGCTGCACGGGGCGAGCGGTGAGGACGGCGCTCTGCGGGGCCTGCTCGAGGCGCTGGACATCCCGTTCGTCGGCAGCACCTCCGCCGCGGCGCGACTCGCATGGGACAAGCCGACCGCCAAAGAACTCGCCCGTCGCGCCGGGGTTCTGACCCCTCGTGGGCTCACGCTGTCGCACGACGCGTTCCGCGAACTGGGCGCCGCGGGAGTCCTCGCAGCGATCGCCGACGAGCACCCGGTGCCCGTCGTGGTAAAGCCGGCCCGAGGAGGCTCGGCGCAGGGAGTCACGGTCGTCGAGTCCGCAGATGGCCTGCCCCGTGCGATGGTCGACGCCTACACGTACTGCGACGACGTGATCGTGGAGCAGAAGATCACCGGCACCGAGATCGCCGTCGGGGTCATCGACACCGGTGATGGTCCGACGGCGCTGCCAGCTGTGGAGATCGTGCCGCGAAGCGGCTTCTACGGGTTCGACGCGCGCTACAACGCGGGGGAGACCACCTTCTTCACACCCGCGCGTCTCGACGATGACGCTGCTGCTGGTGCGGCCCGGGCGGCGGTCGCGGTGCACGAGGCACTGGGGCTGCGGCACCTGTCGCGGGTCGACCTCATCGTCGATGCGACCGGTGCGGCGTGGTTCCTCGAGGTGAACGTGCTGCCGGGGCTCACCGAGACCTCTCTCGTACCCATGGCACTCGATGCCGCTGGCTTCGAGCTCGGCCTCGTCTATGCTGCGCTGGCAGAGAAGGCCGTGCGCGACCACCAGTAGGTCTGCCACGCCGATCTGTGTGGCTGTGTTTCACGTGAAACCCGGTGGAAGTCCGGCACTCTCTCGCGTTAAAACTCCTTCATGTGCCACGTCGCGCTACTGAGGCACGTGCGCCGGTCCCGTTTCACGTGAAACGTACCGACTTGACCGACGACACACGGACTTTCGCACCTGGCGCCCGGCGCCGGGCACCCGCAGACCCCAAACCCCAAACCCCAAACCCCGGATCCTGAGCCCCGAACCCATCACCTCGTATTTGCACGCTGCGTGCCTGCCCACCCGCGGACCCGGCACCTCCCTCTCGAACACCCGCGGACCCGGCACCTGCCTCTCGAACACCCGCGCACCTGCGCACCTCCGCACTTCCGCGCCGGCACACCGGCGCACCGGCGCAGGCGACTATGCGTAGATGGACCACCGCCATCGATTTTCATACCTGCGCAACCACATGCGCCCTCTCCGTGGTGTCCTGACACAGCCGCAAGTTAGATCGCCGCAGTCCTGCCCGTCGCATGGCCCTGCGGATGTATTGCTCGGGCGTCGCGCCACGATCGGCGACTCGGATACCCCGATACAGCACGGAAGAACAGGTCGTACCGTCGAAACTGCTGTTCACAGACATGAAACAGCGCATCGGCGTCCAGCGACGAGCAACACACCATGGCTATCGCAGAGACGAGCAGACCCTGGAGATCGCCCTGCACGCCCCTGCACGGTACGACCGCGACAACGAACGGTGTCCGGATCCGGGCCAGGGCGAGAGCGAAGGCCAGGCCCACCTACCAAGCCACGCGAGGAATCCGGTCTGTACGCAGCCAGTGTCACTAACAGCACTGCTCAGCACCCACAGCGCCGAAACGCCCCCTCCAAAGAGGGGGCGTTTCACGTGAAACACGACCGTCCAGACGGCTAATTCGACCTCAGACCACGGGGTCCTGGCCCAATTCGCCGAGGATGCGGTTCAGGTCGTCGATCGTGGCGAAGTCGATGGTGATCGACCCCTTTCGCGCACCCAGGTTGACCTTTACCCGTGTTTCGAGCCGGTCGCCGAGGCCCTCGGCGATCTCGTCGAGGTGCGCTTGGTGGCGGCCGGCCGCCTTGGTGGTCTTGGCCTTCGCCGGAGACCCTGCAGCGATCGCCTCAGCCTGTCGGACGGAGAGATCCTCGTTGACGATCTTCTCCGCGAGACGCTCCATCAGCACGGGGTCGCCCGTCGATAGGATCGCCCGTGCATGACCGGCCGACAGCACGCCCGCAGCCACCCGGCGCTGCACACTGGCCGGCAGCCTCAGAAGGCGCAGCGTGTTCGTGATCTGAGGTCGGCTTCTACCGATGCGAGTGGCGAGTTCATCCTGAGTGATGCCGAAGTCGGCAAGAAGTTGCTGATAGGCGGATGCTTCCTCGAGCGGGTTCAGCTCAGCCCTGTGCAGGTTCTCCAGCAGAGCGTCACGCAGCATCGCGTCGTCAGCGGTGTCTTTGACGATCGCCGGGATCGTCGCGAGACCCAGCTCCTTCGTCGCGCGGAGTCTGCGCTCGCCCATGACGAGCTCGTACTGCACCGGCGTCGTCTTCTTGCCCTTGTTCGGCAGGGGCCGTACGACGATGGGCTGCAGCACGCCGACCTCGCGGATCGACGTCACGAGCTCAGCCAGCTCCTCGTCACGGAACTCCGTGCGCGGCTGCTTCGCGTTCGGAACCACGTCGAGGGGATTGAGGTTCGCCAACCGAGCCCCGGGCACCGCGACCAGGTCTTCCGCCGTCTGCTGGGCCGTGGGGAAGAACACGTCGACAGGGCGACCCTGGGTCTCGTCGTTCACGGGGATGAGGGCGCCGATGCCGCGCCCGAGTCCGGTTCTCTTCGTAGCCACTACTGGGGTGCTCCTCGGTGTGCGAGTTCGGCGGCCGCCTCGAGGTACGAGATCGACCCGGGGGAGTTCTGGTCGTAGCTGATCACGGTCTGCCCGTAACCAGGGGCTTCGCTGATCCGCACAGAGCGGGGGATCAGCGTCTTGAGCGCCTCCTTGGGGAAGTGCTCGCGTACGTCGGCGACGACCTGCTGCGCCAGGTTCGTGCGGCCGTCGTACATCGTCAGCAGGATGCTCGACACGGCCAGACGCGGGTTGAGGTGCTTCTCGATCAGCTGGATGTTGCGGAGCAGCTGGCTCAACCCCTCCAGCGCGTAGTACTCGCACTGGATCGGGATCAGGACTTCTCCTGCAGCGACGAACGCATTGATGGTGAGGAGACCCAGTGACGGCGGGCAGTCGATGAACACGTAGTCGTAGCGCTGGCCCGCAGCCTCTGTCCGCTCCAGGTGCGCTTCCAACGCCGTGCGGAGCCTCTGCTCACGGGCGACGAGAGAGACGAGTTCGATCTCAGCACCGGCGAGGTGGATGGTGGCCGGGATGCAGAACAGGGTGTCGAACTCGGGGCTCTGCTGCACGACGTCGTCCATGTTGCCGTCGTTGACGATGACGTCGTACACGCTCGGGGTGTCCGCCCGATGGTCGACTCCGAGAGCGGTCGAGGCGTTGCCCTGGGGATCGAGGTCGATGACGAGCACGCGGGCGCCACTGCGAGCCAGGGCGGCGGCGAGGTTCACCGTCGTCGTCGTCTTGCCCACACCACCCTTCTGGTTCGACACGGTCAAGACCCGTGTCTCCGCCGGCGGGGGGAGCGGCGCACGCGACAGTGCCGCCTTGCGCCGGTTCAGGTCGGCGAGCTCCCGAGCCAGGGGAGTGGTGCCGTCGTAGTCAGTGGAGGAACTCACCGGATGGATTCTCCGAATCGCCATGTTTCACGTGGAACAACGTGGGTGCCGCCCGACGAACACAGTCGAACACCGAGGAGGCGCGGCGACAGGTCGAGCACTGGCTCAACTTTAGCTTGCAGCACCGACAAAGCACGGAGGTGAGCGTGCAATGACACGCAAACCGTCGAAACTCCTGATCAAGGGTAGTTCAGGTACCAGATCGGGTGTCGCATGCGTCAAACGCTCTCTCAGCGCTACAGCCACCACGAGTCGCACCCCGACGCGACCGAACGCGCTCAGATCGGCTCCTGTGGAGCCGGATCGCGCCTCCTGAAGGTGGTCACGCCAGGGTGGCGCGGAACACCCTGGTCGTCTCGGTCGGGTCGACCACGCCGACGCCCAGCTCGAGCACCTCGACGTCGACGAGATGGTTCTTCGCGATGACCTTGCGAGCCGCGTCGACCTCGGCATCGACCCGCGCGCCTTTCATCAGCAGCAACTGGCCGCCCGTCTTCACCAGGGGAGCGGTCAGCGGGATCAGCTTCGACAGCGCCGACACCGCGCGGGCGGTCACCTGGTCGAGCCAGCCGTCGAGCTCGACCTCCTCGGCACGAGCCCGCACGACCTCGACGTTCGTCAGGCCCATTCGGCCGGCCTCGGCACGCAGCCAGTCCGTGCGACGCTCCATCGGCTCGATCAGCACGAGCGTCGCGCCGGGCCGGGCGGCCGCGAGCACCAGGCCGGGCAGACCCGCACCCGACCCCACGTCGCCCACGCGGCCGTCGACGAGGAGGGGTGCGACGAGACCGGAGTTGACGATGTGCCTCGTCCACAGCCGCGGCAGCTCGAGCGGGCCGATCAGACCGAGCTCTTCGCCGTACTGGGCGAGATCACGTGCGTACTGCCGCACCGCGTCGATGCGGTCGCCGAAGATCTCGGCGGCGACGGCCGGTTCGGTCTCGAGGGTGCTCTGGTCGGCCATCGGTCGTTCGGCGTGCCGACTCAGGCGCGGGTGATGACGGTGTGGCGGTCGCGGCCTTCGCCCTCGGACTCCGAGGTGAAGCCACGAGCGGCCACGATGTCGTGGACCAGCTTGCGCTCGTACGACGACATGGGGGGCAGCGACGCCGCGGTGCCGCCCTCTTCGAGCTTCTCGACCGCGCGGTCGACGAGGGCGCCGAGCTCGGCCTCGCGGATGGCGCGCGAGCCCCCGATGTCGAGGATGAGCCGCGAGAACTCGCCGGTCTTGGTCTGCACCGCGATGCGCGTCAGCTCTTGCAGAGCGTTCACCGTGTCCGGCTTCGACAGCACGCGGAGGTTGCCCTCGCCCGTCGAGTCCACCGAGATGTACGAGCGGCCGGCACGGACCTCGATGTCGATGTCGCCGTCGAAGTCGCAGATGTCGAGCAGCTCTTCGATGTAGTCGGCGGCGATCTCGCCCTCGTCGAGGTCGCCCGTCGAGGAGGCGCTGGTCGCGTTCTCGTCGGAGGCCTCGGCGGCACTCGGGTCGACCCGCGCCTCCTCGGGGGACTCGGTCTCGGAGGCGACGCCCTCGGCGTCGGTCGGCTGCGTGTTCGTCACGTCGTTGTGGTCCGTCTCGCTCGTCACTTCTTGTTGCCGTTCTGCTTCTTGGCGCGGTTCTTGCCCACCGGCTGAGTGCGCTGGGTGGTCTTCGGCACGGCCGGAGCCGACTCGATCTCGGTCACCGTGATGGCGGGCAGACCCTGGCCCTTGCGCTGCTGCTTGCGGGCGAGGCGCTCTTCGCGGGCGAGCGCCGCCTCGCTGCCGGGCGTGGGCATGTTGCGGATGACGATGAACTGCTGCGCCATCGTCCAGATGTTCGAGGTCAGCCAGTAGAACATGACGCCGAGGGGGAACGAGAGACCCGAGAAGACGAAGACGAGGGGCAGCACGTAGAGGAGCATGCGCTGCTGCTTGAACATGGGGCTCGCCTTGGTCTCGGGCGACATGTTCTTGGAGACGATCTGCAGCTGGGTGATGAACTGCGACGCGGTCATGACGACGACCATGCCGGCGGCGATGAGACGCACCTCCCAGGTGGTGGCGCTGAGGAAGGTCTCTTTCAGCGGTGCGCCCCAGAGGGTCGCCTCGCCGAACGACGTGGAGAGCGCCTGGTTCAGCAGGCCGACCCCGACGCCCTCGCGCTGGGCGTTCTGCAGCACCGAGAAGAGGCTGAAGAAGATCGGCATCTGGATCAGCAGCGGCAGGCACGAGCTGAGCGGGTTGGTGCCGGTGTCTTTGTACAGCGCCATGGTCTCGCGCGACATGGCCTCGCGGCTGAACTGGTCGCGCTTGCCCTTGTACTTGTCTTGGATCTTCTTGAGCTTGGGCGCGATCTCCATCATGCGTCGCTGGCTCTTGATCTGCCGGACGAAGATCGGGATGAGCAGCGCGCGCACGACGAGCACCAGGCCGACGATCGACAGCACCCACGTTCCGCCCCAGTCGAAGCCCATGCCCGCACTGGTCAGGAGTTCGTGGAAGCCGACGAGGATCGCCTCGACGACCCACTTGAGGGGCCAGAGGATGGTGTCGATGAAGCCCATGGTGTTCGGGTCAGCCCTTTCCGTGGCTCTGTACGAGGAGACCGTGCGGTGCGACGGGAGCGGAGGCTCGAGCCGCACGACGGGGGAGCACGAAGCCGGAGCCCGTGATCGAGAAGTTCTGGAACCGCGGTTCGGGGACGTCGTCGATGCCGCCCGCCGCCCAGGGGTTGCACCGCGCGATGCGCCAGGCGCCGCGAGCGGAGCCGGCGACGACGCCGTACCGCTGGATCGCCTCGAGCGCGTACCGCGAGCACGACGGGTGGTACCGGCAGACCTCGCCGTAGAGCGGGGAGATGACAGCCCGGTAGGCGCGGAGCACGACGATCGCGACGTTGCGTGGAAGCAACGACACGAACAGTACGAGTTCTCTCACGCTTTCACGACCTTGTCGACGACCCCTGAGATATCCCTCAGCAGGGTAGACCAGGAAACGTCGACACTGCCTGGCAAAGAGCGGATCACGATGTCGGTGCCCGGGGGCAGCGACGGCAGCAGCTCGTGGCAGACGTGCTTGAGGCGACGACGCACGGTGTTGCGGGCGACCGCGTTGCCCACGGTCTTGGCCACGATGAACCCGAACCGGACGTCGCCGCCGTCGTCATGACGACGCACGTAGACGACCGAGTGCGCCGTGGCCGACTTGCGGCCACGGCGCACGGTGTTTCGGTAGTCGTCTGCGCGGACGATCCGGTTGGCTCTGGCCAACACCGGGTGCGACTACGCGGAGAGTTCGGTGCGACCCTTGCCACGACGGGCGGCGAGGATGGCGCGACCCGCACGGGTGCGCATGCGAGCACGGAAACCGTGCTTCTTGGCGCGGCGGCGGTTGTTCGGCTGGAACGTTCTCTTGCTCATGGTGTTTTCTCCAGTGATGCGGACCTGGCCTGCTGCCATGATCCGAGAAGTCTTGTACAGCCCAACTGGCTGAAATCAACTGATTAAAAGTACGCGGCATCGGCCCTGCGGTCAAACGGCAGCCTCGGGGGAGTTTATCCACAGTGTTGAAAACTCCGATTGCAGAAGACATACTCATCCGAACTAGGGTGGGTACCTCCCGCTCCGGATCCGCGTAAACACGGGGAACGAGCACCACTCCCGGCTGAATCGGCCACCGCCGACCCGTGGACAAAGCTGTGCATAACTCGGTACGCCGAGATGCCGTCGCCCCCGGGGCGCACGGCGTGCCCAGCACGCAGATCACCGGCAGAAAGAGAAATCCCCGTGGCGAACACCGTCGATCCGGTCCAGGACCTCTGGCGGTCCGTGCTCGCGAGTCTGACCACCGACGACCGCATCACCCCCCAGCTGCACGGCTTCATCAGCCTGGTCGAGCCGAAGGGCGTGCTCGGCGGCACCCTCTACCTCGAGGTGCCCAACGACCTCACCCGGGGCATGCTCGAACAGCGCATCCGGGGTCCGCTCCTCGAATCGATCGCCGCGCTCGGCGACGACTCCGTCGCGAGCTTCGCCATCACGGTCAACCCCGACATCACGCCCGACACCCTCACCCAGCAGCCCGAGCAGACCGAGCCGGCCCATTACATCGAGGCCCCGTTCGTCCCTACCCCGGTCGAGTCGCCGACCACGGGCAAGCGCAACGACTCGCGGCTGAACCCGAAGTACAGCTTCGACAACTTCGTCATCGGGGCCTCGAACCGGTTCGCCCACGCCGCCGCGGTCGCCGTGGCCGAGGCGCCGGCCAAGGCCTACAACCCCCTCTTCATCTACGGGTCGTCCGGCCTCGGCAAGACGCACCTCCTCCATGCCATCGGCCACTACGCCGAGACGATGTACCCGGGCATCCGCGTCCGCTACGTCAGCAGCGAGGAGTTCACGAACGACTTCATCAACTCGATCGCGAACAACCGCTCGAACCTGTTCCAGCAGCGGTACCGCGAGATCGACATCCTCCTGATCGACGACATCCAGTTCCTGCAGGGGAAGGACAGCACCCAGGAGGCGTTCTTCCACACCTTCAACACGCTGCACGATCACGACAAGCAGCTGGTGATCACGAGCGACCTGCCGCCGAAGCACCTGACCGGCTTCGAGGACCGCATGCGCTCGCGCTTCGAGTGGGGCCTCATCACCGACGTGCAGGCGCCCGACCTCGAGACCCGCATCGCGATCCTCCGCAAGAAGGCGCAGAGCGAGAAGCTGCAGATCCGCGACGAGGTGCTCGAGTTCATCGCCACGAAGGTGTCGAGCAACATCCGCGAGCTCGAGGGCACGCTCATCCGGGTCACGGCGTTCGCGAGCCTGAACCGGACGGCCGTCGACCTGGCGCTGGTGCAGACCGTGCTGAAAGACCTCATCACGCTAGATGAAGACAACATCATCGCGCCGGTCGACATCATCAACCACACCGCCGACTACTTCAAGCTCTCGGTCGACGACCTCTACGGCTCGTCGCGGTCGCAGGCGATCGCGACCGCGAGGCAGATCGCGATGTACCTGTGCCGCGAGCTGACCAGCCTGTCGCTGCCGAAGATCGGTCAGCTGTTCGGCAACCGCGACCACACGACGGTCATGTACGCGAACAAGAAGATCAGCGAGCTGATGAAGGAGCGCCGGTCGATCTACAACCAGGTCACCGAGCTCACCAGCCGCATCAAACAGGACACCCGCTACAAATAAGGGCCCGGTCGAGGGGCGAGATCGTCACCTCCCGGCAGCACCGTCCGAACGGGCGTCGACCATCGGTCGGCGCCCGTTCGTCGTCTCGTCGACCTGCAGGAGGCGCGCAACAGCACCCCAGGAGACCGGACGATCCCACAGTGTGGATAACCTGTGGAAAGTGGTGGATAACTTGGGGGCCGGTTGTTCACGGATGACATGACCCTGTGGGAACAGCCCTCGACCCCACCGGCGGTCGTCCCGGAGTTTGTGATTCCGGTCCACACCGAGTGCACAAGTCACACGGTTGTAGTTCCCTGTCGCCGCGGGGTTTTTAACAGGTTATCCACACTGTGCACAACGGTTAAGACTGTTAATCCTCATTACAAGAAATCATTGGAGAGACAACCTTGTGGACGGATCGAGGGCCCTCGAGGCCACGGGTCCGGGGCGCCGATTGCTGTGCCAGTATTAACCGGCCATCCACGAGCAGGTAGTCGATAGGGGTCCCCCGCGTGAAGTTCCAGGTCAACCGTGACGTCTTCAGCGATGCCGTCTCCTTCGCGGTGAAGCTCCTTCCGCAGCGCACCACGCTGCCGATCCTGAGCGGGGTGCTGATCGAGGCGGACGCCGACGGCCTCACCCTGTCGTCGTTCGACTACGAGGTCTCGGCTCAGACGCAGATCCCCGCCGAGGTCGACGAACCCGGCACGATCCTCGTCTCCGGGCGTCTGCTGGCGGACATCGCGAGTCGCCTGCCGAACGCTCCCGTCACGTTCTCCACAGAGGAGAACCGCATCGCGGTCAGCTGCGGGTCCGCCAACTTCTCGTTGCTGAGCATGCCCGTCGAGGAGTACCCGACGCTGCCGACGGTGGGCGAGCAGTCGGGTGTCGTACCCGGCGACCGCTTCGCACTGGCCGTCTCGCAGGTCGCCGTCGCCGCGTCACGCGACGACGTCACCCCGGTCATCACGGGTGTCCAGCTCGAGGTCACCGAGAACGCGCTCTCGCTCGTGGCCACCGACCGGTACCGCGTGGCCGTCCGAGGCATCGACTTCGACCCGGGCACCGCCGCCAGCGCCGAGACGACCACCGCGCTCGTCCCGGCCCGCACCCTGCAGGAGGTCGGCAAGACCTTCGGCAACGCGACCACCGTCTCCGTGTCGATCACCGGCAGCGACGACCGCGAGCTCATCGCGTTCCAGGCCGGCAACAAGACCGTCACCTCGCTGCTGATCAAGGGCAACTTCCCCCCGGTCAAGCGGCTCTTCCCCGAGACCGTCGAGAACTACGCCGTGATCAACACGGCCGAGCTCGTCGAGTCCATCCGCCGCGTCTCGCTCGTCCTCGAGCGCGAGGCGGCCCTCAGGTTCACGTTCACCATCGACGGCCTCACCCTCGAGGCCATCGGTAGCGAGCAGGCGCAGGCGTCAGAGTCGATCGATGCGTTGTTGACGGGAGAGGACACCGTGGTCTCGTTGAAGCCGCAGTTCCTCCTCGACGGTCTCGGAGCAGTCCACTCCGAGTTCGTCCGCATCTCCTTCACGAAGACGGAGAACCCGAACAAGCCCGGTCCGGTGCTGATCACCAGTCAGTCCTCCAAAGACCAGGCAGGCGCTGACAGCTACAAGTACCTGCTGCAGCCCAACCTCCTCCTGCGCTAGACGCGCCCCCCAGAGCAGGCGCCCACCCGCGCCTCCCACGAACAAAGGAAACCTATGCACATCGGCCTCGTCGGTCTCGGCAAAATGGGCAACAACATGCGTGCCCGCCTCCGCGACAAGGGCATCGAGGTGACCGGTTACGACGCCAACCCCGCCGTCTCCGACGTCGCCACGCTCTCCGATCTCGCCGCCGGGCTCCCCAGCCCCCGCATCGTCTGGGTGATGGTCCCCGCGGGCGACATCACCGCCGCCGTCATCGAAGACCTCTCCAAGGAGCTCTCCGAGGGCGACCTGGTCATCGACGGTGGCAACAGCAAGTTCACCAGCGACTTCGCCAACGAGAAGCTGCTCGGCTCCAAGGGCATCAAGTACATCGACGCCGGCGTCTCGGGCGGTGTCTGGGGCAAAGACAACGGTTACGGCCTCATGGTCGGCGGTTCCACCGAGAACGTCGCCATCGCACAGCCGATCTTCGACGCGCTCCGCCCCGAGGGCCCCCGCGAGGAGGGCTTCGTGCACGCCGGCGACACCGGCGCCGGTCACTACGCGAAGATGGTCCACAACGGCATCGAGTACGCCATCATGCAGGCCTACGGCGAGGGCTACGAGCTCCTCGAGGCCCGCTCCGACCTGATCAAGAACGTGCCCGGCACCTTCAAGGCCTGGCAGCGCGGCACCGTCGTGCGCTCCTGGCTGCTCGAGCTGATGGTCCTCGCCCTCGAGGCCGACCCGAAGCTCGCCGAGATCTCGGGCTACGTCGAGGACAGCGGCGAGGGTCGCTGGACTCTCGAAGAGGCGATCAACCACGCCGTGCCGATGCCGACGATCAGCGCGTCGATCTTCGCGCGCTTCGTCTCGCGTCAGGGCGAGGGTTCGCCGACCATGAAGGCCGTCGCCGCGTTGCGCAACCAGTTCGGTGGCCACGCGGTCAAGAAGGCCTAGCGCCTCTCCGGCCCGCGTGCGAGTACTGCATCTCAGTCTCACCGACTTCCGCAACTACACCACTGCAGAAGTCGGCCTCGCGCGCGGGCCGAACCTCTTCGTCGGCAGCAACGGCCAGGGCAAGACGAACCTGGTCGAGTCGCTCGGCTACCTCTCGAGTCTCGGCTCGCACCGCGTCTCGAGCGACGCCGCCCTCATCAGACAGGGCGCCGACTCCGCGATCGTCCGGGCCCGACTCGAGGCCGACGGTCGCGAGCTGCTCGCCGAGGTGCAGATCAACCGGTCGTCGGCGAACCGGGCGCAGATCAACCGCGGCGCGATCAAGCCCCGCGAGCTGCCGCGCTACTTCACCAGCGTGCTGTTCGCCCCCGAAGACCTCGCGCTCGTGCGAGGCGAACCGTCGGGTCGCCGCCGGTTCCTCGACGAGCTGCTCGTCGCCCGATCACCTCGCTTCGCCGGCGTCCAGACCGACTACGAGCGGGTGCTGAAGCAGCGGAACACCCTGCTCAAGTCGGCCAGGGCCAGCGGCGTCAAGGCCGGTCAGCTCGGCACCCTAGACATCTGGGACGAACGTCTCGTCGCCCTCGGCAGCGAGCTCATCATCGCGCGCGATCGACTGGCCGCCGATCTCGCCCCCGAGGTCGCCCGCGCCTACGCCGCCGTGGCCGGTGAAGACCACCGGGCCCGGCTCGCCACCGTGCTGAGCATCCGCGGGTCCGTCCCCGACGACGAGACCGCGGCGGCCGCGGAGGTCCCCGACGAGGCGATCCCGGCCGAGTCCGTCGCCGACGTGTTCCGCGAGGCGCTCGCCCGCGTGCGTCCCTCCGAGCTCGATCGCGGTCTCACCCTGGTCGGGCCGCACCGCGACGACCTCTTCCTCTCGTTGAACGGCCTCCCGGCACGCGGTTACGCCAGCCACGGCGAATCGTGGTCGTTCGCTCTGGCATTGAAGCTCGCGTCGGCGGCGGTCGTCCGCTCCGAGTCGGCCACCGGCGACCCCGTCATCGTGCTCGACGACGTGTTCGCCGAGCTCGACGGATCCCGCCGCGAGCGTCTCGCCGACGAGGTCGCCGGCTACGAGCAGGTGCTCATCACCGCCGCGGTCGAGGGCGACGTGCCGCAGCGGCTGAAGGCGCACACCGTGCGCATCGCGGCCGGCACCATCGTCGACGAGGCGACCCCGTGACCGACGCGCCCGATCCGTCCGAGACCGGCGCCGCGCCTCCTCCGGTCCCCGGCCCGCAGCTGCCGCCGGTGGAGCCGCCGCCCGCCGACGAGGCGCAGCGGGTGTATCTGCGCTTTCGCCGGGTCTTCGGCGACCCCACGAGCCGGTCGCGCGACGGTCGACGACGCAAGGCCATCAAGCTCGGATCGCCGAGTCAGCCCTTCGGCACGGGTCGCGAGCCACGGGGCATCGCCGACGTGCTCGCCAGCGTCACGACCGAGATGGGCTGGAACTCCCCGCTCGCGCAGTCCGAGCTGATGGAGGCGTGGCCGGCGCTGGTGGGCGACGAGCTCTCGGGGCACTCGCATCCGGTGTCGATCGACGACGGCACGCTCACCGTGCAGTGCGATTCGACGGCCTGGGCGACGCAGCTCCGTCTGATGCGCGGACAGGTCACCACGACCATCGTCCAGAGGTACCCCGAGGCGGGCATCCAGTCGGTGCGATTCTTGGCACCCAACGCCCCGACCTGGAAACGCGGTCCCAGATCGGTTCCAGGGCGTGGTCCTCGCGATACCTACGGGTGACGAGGGTGAATCGTCCAAGGCGGTGGAGAAAATCCCTCTGAGGGCGGATTTCGCCCCGTCGCGGACGGGCCTGCGGTAGACTCGGAAGGTCGTCCGCCGGACTCTCCAGGGGTTCGGAGAACGGGCGTTCCACCCTCGTCCCATCCGGCAGGAGCCTCCCCGCACATGTCACCTGACACCACCGACGCCCAACCCGACCACTCTTACGGCGCCGGCGATATCCAGGTGCTCGAAGGGCTCGAGGCCGTCCGCAAGCGACCGGGCATGTACATCGGCTCGACCGGGCCCCGGGGTCTGCACCACCTCGTGTACGAGATCGTCGACAACTCGGTCGACGAGGCCCTCGCGGGGCACTGCGACCACATCGAGATCACGATGCGCGAAGACGGCGGCGTGCGCGTCGTCGATAACGGCCGCGGCATCCCGGTCGACATCCACCCGGTGGAGGGGCGGTCGACGGTCGAGGTCGTCCTCACCGTGCTGCACGCCGGCGGCAAGTTCGGCGGTGGCGGGTACGCGGTCTCGGGCGGTCTGCACGGCGTCGGCAGCTCCGTCGTCAACGCGCTCTCGAGCGAGCTCGACGTCGAGGTCCGCCGCCAGGGCAACGTGTACCGGCAGAGCTTCACCGACGGTGTGCCCGTCGCCCCGCTCGCCAAGGGCGAGGCGGACGAGACCACCGGCACCACGATCACCTTCTGGCCCAACGCCGAGATCTTCGAGAGCATCGAGTTCGACTACGAGACGCTCCGCACCCGATTCCAGCAGATGGCCTTCCTGAACAAGGGCCTCCGCATCGAGCTCAGCGACGAGCGCGTGCAAGAGGACGACGCCGAGCCGAGGCACGACGTCTTCCACTACGAGAAGGGCCTCGTCGACTACGTCGAGTACCTCAACACGGTGAAGAAGGTCGAGACCGTCCACGACGACATCATCGCCTTCGAGCAGGAGGACACCGAGAAGAAGATCTCGCTCGAGGTCGCGATGCAGTGGAACACCTCGTACCAGGAGAGCGTCCACACCTACGCGAACACGATCAACACGCACGAGGGCGGCACCCACGAAGAGGGATTCCGTGCGGCGCTCACCACGCTGGTCAACCGCTACGCGAAAGACCCGAAGAACAAGCTGCTGAAGGAGAAGGACGACAACCTCACGGGCGACGACGTCCGCGAGGGCCTGACCGCCGTCATCTCGATCAAGCTGGGCGAACCGCAGTTCGAGGGTCAGACGAAGACGAAGCTCGGCAACACCGAGGCGAAGTCGTTCGTGCAGAAGGTCGCGTTCGACCAGATCACCGACTGGTTCGACCGCAACCCGCGTCAGGCCGCCGAGATCGTCCGCAAGGGGATCCTTGCATCGCAGGCCCGCATGGCCGCTCGCAAGGCGCGCGAGCAGACCCGACGCAAGGGCGTGCTCGAGTCGAACGGCATGCCCGGCAAGCTGAAGGACTGCCAGAGCAAAGACCCCTCGCTCAGCGAGATCTTCATCGTCGAGGGCGACTCGGCCGGCGGTTCGGCCGTGCAGGGGCGCAACCCCGAGACCCAGGCGATCCTGCCCCTCCGCGGCAAGATCCTCAACGTCGAGAAGGCCCGTCTCGACCGCGCGCTCGGCAACAACGAGGTCCAGGCGATGATCAAGGCCTTCGGCGCCGACATCGGCGAGGACTTCGACCCCGACAAGGCCAGGTACCACAAGATCGTGCTGATGGCCGACGCCGACGTCGACGGCCAGCACATCACGACGCTGCTGCTGACCCTGCTGTTCCGCTACATGCGTCCGCTGATCGACCTCGGCTACGTCTACCTCGCACAGCCGCCGCTCTACAAGCTCAAGTGGAGCAACGCGCCGCACGAGTACGTCTACAGCGACGCCGAGCGCGACGCCGTGCTGGTGTCGGGTCGCGCCGCCGGCAAGCGGATCCCCAAGGAGAACGCGATCCAGCGCTACAAGGGCCTCGGCGAGATGGATTACAAAGAGCTGTGGGAGACCACGATGGACCCGGAGACCCGCACCCTGCTGCAGGTGACCCTCGAGGACGCCGCGGCCGCCGACACGATCTTCGACACCCTGATGGGCGAGAACGTCGAGTCGCGACGCAACTTCATCCAGCAGAACGCGAAAGACGTGCGCTTCCTCGACATCTGACACGCGCCTCCGGTGATCCGGAGGACATCCGCGCCCCGCGGAGCAGATCGGGGCCGACGACGACAAACGGAGAATCATGGCCGACGAGCCGACAGACACCCCCGAGGGCACCGACCCCGAGGTCACGCCCACCTTCGCGGCGGCGCTGAAGCGCGACAGCATCGAGCAGGTCGACCTCCAGCTCGAGATGCAGCGCTCGTACCTCGACTACGCGATGAGCGTCATCGTCGGGCGCGCGCTGCCCGAGGTCCGCGACGGCCTGAAGCCCGTGCACCGCCGGGTCATCTACGCGATGTACGACGGCGGGTACCGCCCCGACCGCGCGTTCTCGAAGTGCTCGCGCGTCGTCGGCGACGTCATGGGTCAGTTCCACCCGCACGGCGACACGGCGATCTACGACGCGCTGGTGCGTCTGGTCCAGCCGTGGAGTCTGCGCTACCCGCTCGCGCTCGGCCAGGGCAACTTCGGCTCGCCCGGCAACGACGGCGCCGCGGCACCGCGGTACACCGAGACCAAGATGGCGCCGCTCGCACTCGAGATGGTCCGCGACATCGACGAAGACACCGTCGACTTCCAAGACAACTACGACGGCCGCACCCAAGAGCCGGCCATCCTGCCCAGCCGGTTCCCGAACCTGCTCGTCAACGGCTCGGTCGGCATCGCGGTCGGCATGGCCACGAACATCCCGCCGCACAACCTGCGCGAGGTCGCGTCGGGTGCGCAGTGGTACCTCGAGAACCCCGAGGCGTCGCGCGAAGAGCTGCTCGAGGCGCTCATGCAGCGCATCAAGGGGCCCGACTTCCCGACGGGTGCGCAGATCCTCGGCGTCAAGGGCATCCAGGACGCCTACCGCACGGGTCGCGGCTCGATCACGATGCGCGCCGTCGTCAACGTCGAAGAGATCCAGGGTCGCACCTGCCTCGTCGTCACCGAGCTGCCGTACCAGGTCAACCCCGACAACCTGGCGATCAAGATCGCCGAGCTCGTCAAAGACGGTCGCGTCGGCGGCATCGCAGACATCCGCGACGAGACCTCGGGTCGCACCGGTCAGCGACTCGTCATCGTGCTCAAGCGCGACGCGGTCGCGAAGGTCGTGCTGAACAACCTCTACAAGCACACGTCGCTGCAAGAGAACTTCGGCGCGAACATGCTCGCGATCGTCGACGGCATCCCGCGCACGCTCGCGCTCGACGGCTTCATCTCGGCCTGGGTCGATCACCAGATCGACGTCATTCAGCGGCGCACCCGCTTCCGTCTGAAGAAGGCCGAAGCCGACGTGCACATCCTGCGCGGCTACCTGAAGGCGCTCGACGCCCTCGACGAGGTCATCGCGTTGATCCGCCGGTCGCCCACCGTCGAGGAGGCGCGGGTCGGCCTGATGGACCTCCTCACGGTCGACGAGATCCAGGCCTCGGCCATCCTCAACCTCCAGCTGCGCCGTCTGGCCGCCCTCGAGCGGCAGAAGATCCAGGAGGACGCCGACAAGCTCGAGCGCGAGATCGCCGACTACAAGGACATCCTCGCGAAGCCCGAGCGCCAGCGCACGATCGTCAGCGACGAGCTGGCCGAGATCACCGAGAAGTTCGGCGACGACCGGCGCACCGAGATCATGTTCGGCTTCGACGGCGACATGAGCGTCGAGGACCTCATCCCCGAAGAGGAGATGGTCGTCACCATCACCCGCGGCGGTTACGTGAAGCGCACCCGCAGCGACAACTACCGCAGCCAGCACCGCGGCGGCAAGGGCGTGCGGGGTGCGCAGCTGCGCGCCGACGACGTCGTCGACCACTTCTTCGTCACCACCACGCACCACTGGCTGCTGTTCCTCACGAACAAGGGTCGCGTGTACCGCGCCAAGACCTACGAGCTCCAGGAGGCCGGTCGCGACGCGAAGGGCCAGCACGTCGCGAACCTGCTCGCGATGCTGCCCGACGAGCAGATCTCGCAGGTGCTCGACATCCGCGACTACGAGGTGGCCCAGTACCTGGTGCTAGCCACCCGCGACGGTCTGATCAAGAAGACCGCGCTCACCGAGTACGACACGAACCGCACCGGCGGCATCATCGCGATCAACCTGCGCGACGACGACGAGCTCGTCTCCGCCCTGCTGGTCGACGAGCACGACGATCTGCTGCTCGTCTCGCGCCACGGGATGTCGCTCCGCTTCACGGCGACGAACGACTCGCTGCGTCCGATGGGTCGGTCGACGTCGGGTGTGAAGGGCATGACCTTCCGCGAGGGCGACACGCTGCTGTCGGCGTCGGTCTCGGACGACGAGGGCTACGTGTTCGTCGTGACCGAGGGCGGCTACGCCAAGCGCACCGCCGCCGACCAGTACCGGGTGCAGAACCGAGGCGGTCTCGGCATCAAGGTCGCCAAGCTCGCGGAGGCGCGGGGCGACCTCGCCGGCGCACTCATCGTCGGCGAGGACGACGAGGTGCTCGTGGTGCTGTCGAGCGGCAAGGTGGTACGGTCTGCCGTGGCCGAAGTGCCTGCCAAGGGCCGCGACACCATGGGTGTCGTGTTCGCACGGTTCGCCGCAGATGATCGGATCATCGCCGTGGCGCGCAACACCGAGCGCAACCTCGTGGCACAGTCCGACGAGGCTGTCATCGATGCCGTCGGTGACAACGAGGCCGTACCGGCCGTCAGTCCCGGAGACGTGATCGACGCCGTCGACACCGACGCCACGACGACCGATGTGCCGAACGACGGCACCACCGGAGAGGAACCGATCAATGAGTAGTGTCGCCGAGCGACTCCAGCGCAAAGCCAAGCGACCTGCGGGCACCAAGCAGGTCAGGCTGAAGCTGGTCTACATCGACTTCTGGTCGGTCGTGAAGCTCTCGTTCCTGATCGCGGTCGCCCTGGGCATCATCACCGTCGTCGCGACGTTCCTGATCTGGTTGATCCTCAACCAGACAGGCATCTTCAACGACCTGGACCAGCTGCTGCGCGACATCCTCGGCGATCAGGACTTCTCCATCCAGGAGTCGTTCAGCATCGGCCAGGTCATGCTCTTCGCGATCGTGGTCGCCATCCTGAACGTAGTGATCGGCACCGTGATCGGCGCCATCGTCGCGGTGCTCTACAACCTCAGTGTGCGTGTGACCGGCGGTCTCCTCGTCGGTTTCACCAACAACTGATCCGTTCCAGCGAATCGTCGACGCGGCCGCCGCGTCGACGATTCGGAAACTCCGTCGTGGTGTTGTAGGCTTTACGACGGTTCGGGGGCTATAGCTCAGGCGGTTAGAGCGCTTCGCTGATAACGAAGAGGTCACAGGTTCAAGTCCTGTTAGCCCCACTCCCGTGAGATCCACCAGCGGGTGAAACCCCAGCTCCACGGGGCCTTAGCTCAGTTGGTAGAGCGCCTGCTTTGCAAGCAGGATGTCAGGAGTTCGATTCTCCTAGGCTCCACGAGAATTATTTCTTTCCCCGCTCCCCGATGTCCTCGGGTAGCGGGGATTTCTTGTCTGTGCTCGTGTGGCTCGGGGCCCTGGGCTCGGGGCTCGGGGCTCGGGGCGCTGGGCTCGAAGACTCGCCGCTCGGGGCCGTGCAGTCCGGTTCGGCGGGTTCGCGTCATCCGTGGCGGGTCAGCGCTGACCCGCCACGGATGACGGGAACCCGCCGCATGAGTTGTGGGGTCAGCGTCTGCCGGCTCCGGACGGCGAGAGGGCCCGCATCCGGTGGATGCGGGCCCTCTCGGTGGTTCGGGGGAGACTAAGCCTTCGTGTCGGCGTCGTCGTCCGCGACCCAGAGCTCGTCGTCGGCACGGAGCGTCTGCACGGCGGCGAAGACGAGAGCGCCGAGCGCGATGACGCCCACGCCGATCAGCAGCACGCCGCCGACGCCGGGGCCCGACTTCTTGGGGGCGGGAGCGTACTTCTTCGCGACCTTCGCGCCCTGCTTCTTGGCGTTCTTGACGGCCTTCTGCACCTTGGGGTCGTTCGTGATGTCGAGACCGTTCAGGTACGACTGCACGCTCGGGTACACGTCGTGCTTGAGGCGATCCTGAGCCTTGGTCGCGTACTTGCTGCCGGCGGCGAGACCGGTCGACACGGCCGGGCGGACGTTGTTGTCCACCGCGGAGCGGACCCGGGGCACGACCTCTTTGTTGGCGGCCTTCACTCCGGCGTCGCGGACGTCGACGAGGACCTTGCCAGCGTGGCCGAGCACCTCGCGCTGCTCCGTCCACACGTCGGACGCGTGCTTCTTGAACTTCTTCAGTTCCTTCTTCTGCTTGCGTGACAGGGCCACAGTGTTCCTCCAACGAGTAGGCAACGGGGCCAGAGGGATACTGGCTCCTCCATCCTGGCACGACGCAACCTGACAGGGAACACCACGAATTCTGTACCCACCCTGAGGTCGACGGGCCCCTGTGAAAGAATGAGGCCCATGTCAAAGCACACTTCTGTTGCCACCGTGACGACCTCGCTCGGCACGATCAAGGTCAACCTGTTCGGCAACCACGCCCCCAAGACCGTCGCCAACTTCACCGGCCTCGCCACCGGCACCATCGAGTGGAAGCACCCGGGCACCGGCAAGGTCAGCACCGACAAGCTCTACGACGGTGTCGTCTTCCACCGCATCATCAAAGACTTCATGCTCCAGGGCGGCGACCCGCTCGGCCAGGGCATCGGCGGCCCCGGCTACCAGTTCGACGACGAGATCAACCCCGAGCTCGACTTCAGCCAGCCGTACGTCCTCGCCATGGCCAACGCCGGCACCCAGAACGGCAAGGGCACCAACGGTTCGCAGTTCTTCATCACGACCGTCGCGACCCCCTGGCTGCAGGGCAAGCACACCATCTTCGGCGAGGTCGCCGACGACGAGTCCAAGAAGGTCGTCGACGCCATCGAGGCGGTCAAGACCGACGCTCGCGACAAGCCCCTCGAGGATGTCGTCATCCAGAGCGTCACCATCGACGAGGTCTAAGTGACGCGACCCTCTCCGTCGGATGCGGGCAACTTCTGCTACCGACACCCCGATCGGCAGAGCTTCGTGCTCTGCCAGCGCTGCGGACGGACCATCTGCGGGCAGTGCCAGACACCGGCGGCCGTCGGTGTGCACTGCCCGGAGTGCGTCCGTGAGGCGCGCAGCAACGCCCCGCGGGTCCAGCCCGCCGTCGTGACCCGCATGCGGAGCGCGTCGGCGAGCGGTGCGCCCGTGGCGACGTATTCGCTGATCGGCGTCAGCGTGCTCGTGTACGTGCTGCAGTTCGTCTTCGGTTCCGCTCTGACGAACCAGCTGTCGTTCTCGGCGCCGTTCGAGATCACGCAGCCGTGGCGACTCGTCACGTCGCTGTTCGCGCACGCCGGTCTGCTGCACCTGCTGTTCAACATGTACGCGTTGTTCATCTTCGGCGGGCAGCTCGAGCGGACGCTGGGCCGAGGTCGCTACCTGGCGCTGTACTTCATCAGCGGGGTAGGAGGCGCGGCAGCGGTCTCGCTGATCGCTCCGTTGTCGAGCGTGATCGGCGCCTCCGGGGCCATCTTCGGCCTCATGGCGGCGTTCTTCGTGATCGCCCGCAGTCTGGGCGGCTCGAACGGGGTGCAGCTGCTGGTTCTGGTCGGCATCAACCTGGTGATCGGCATCGTCCTGCCGAACGTCTCGTGGCAGGCGCACGTCGGCGGCCTCGTGGCCGGTGCCGCGGTCGCGTTCGTGTTCTCGAAGACCCGGCACCGGTCGAAGCGCGCGGTCCAGACCGCCGCGATCGCCGGGATCGGCGTCGTCGTGCTCGCGATCGTGTTCTGGCGCTCGTACGAACTGGCACAGGCCTACGGCATCATCTGACCCGGCGAGGGTTCGAACACGCAGACGACAGAAGAGGCGGCTCCGTTCAGGAGCCGCCTCTTCTGTCGTTCGTGGCCGGGCCGGGACTTTTCACACCGTTGTCCACAGAAAGTTATCCACAGGTTTATTAACACTGGGGATAGTTACATCCGTGTAAGTCCGAAGGTGTGTTCTAGCGCCAGCGGGTCGTCATCAGGAACCCGATGAACATGATGCCGAAGCCGACGAGGATGTTCCATGAGCCGATCGACGGCACGGGCAGCGTGCTCTGGCTGACGTAGAAGACGACGATCCAGGCGAGCCCGATCAGCATGAAGCCGAACATGACGGGCTTGAACCACACCGGGTTCGGGGCGTCTGCGGCCGTGCGCGTCTCGCGCGGATCGATGGGCTTCGAGGTGCGGTTCGTGTCTTTGGCCATGGCCGACATCATACCGTGGGGCCTTCAGGAGGCGCGGGGGAGGTCGATCCGTCCACAGTCGTCTCCGAGACGGCCGGCCCCCGAGGGCCTGCACCTAGAATCGAGCCATGACCGACGACCTGCGCCGACCCGGTCGGAAGCCGCGGTCGCGTCGGGCGCCTCACCGCACCTCCTTCGTGGGTGTCGTCGGTGAGCTGCTGATCACGGCCGGTGCGCTCGTGCTGCTCTTCATCGGGTGGCAGCAGTGGTTCAACGACCTCGTCGTCGCCGGTGAGCACCGCGATCAGGCGTCGAGTCTCAGTGAGCGCTTCGAGCAGGAGGCCGGGCCGGCGAGAGAGCCCGACGCCGACGGGTCGTTCGGCGATCCGCCGGTGGGCGAGCAGCCGACGGAGGCCGAGGAGTTCGCGAACTTCTACGTGCCGCGCTTCGGCGACGACTACGCCGTGCCGATCGCCGGGGGCACGAGCACGGTCAAGACCCTCAACACGGTCGGGATCGGGCACTACGACCAGACGCAGATGCCGGGAGAGGTCGGCAACTTCGGCATCGCCGCGCATCGGACGACCTACGGCGCCCCGTTCAACGCGATCGCGGACCTCCGTGCGGGCGACAAGATGTACGTCGAGACGAAGGACGGCTGGTACACCTACGGCTTCCGCAATCTGCAGTACGTCCAGGCGACCCAGGTGTCGGTGCTGCAGCCGGTGCCCGACGCCCCGGACGTCTCGTCCGCCTCGGGCGAGCGACTCATCACGTTGACCAGCTGCAATCCGATGTTCACCGCCCAGGAGCGCATCGTCGCCTACGGCGTCTTCGATTCGTGGCAGCCGCTCGCCGCCGGGCCTCCGGCCGGGCTCGCCGCCACCGATGTGGGGAGCTGACCATGTACGCAGCCCTGTGGCGTATTCTTCCGGGTCCGTGGTGGGTGAGGCTGGTGATAGTGCTGGTCCTGCTCGCAGCGGTCCTCTTCGCACTCGTCGAGTGGGTCTTCCCCGCCGTCAACGAGCTGCTGCCCGCCCCCGACGTCACTGTGGAGAACCCATGACGCGCATCCTGGTCGTCGACAACTACGACAGCTTCGTGTACACCCTCAACGGCTACCTGCAGCAGCTGGGCGCCGAGACGGAGGTCGTCCGCAACGACTCCTTCTCGGGTCGCGACGCGGCCGCTCGCATCGGCGACTACGACGCCGTGCTGCTCTCGCCCGGTCCGGGCACGCCCGCGGCCGCCGGGGTGTCGATCGACGTCGTGAACGCCGCCCTGCAGGTCGACAAGCCGCTGCTCGGAGTCTGCCTCGGGCACCAGGCGATCGCCGAGGCGCTGGGTGCGACGGTGACCCACGCCGAAGAGCTGATGCACGGCAAGACCTCGGCCGTGACGCACGACGACAGCCCCTTCTACGACGGCGTGCCGCAGCCGTTCACCGCGACGCGCTACCACTCGCTCGCCGTCGTCGACGAGACCGTGCCGGAGGCCCTGGAGGTCACGTCACGCACGACGGGCGGCATCATCATGGGCCTGCGGCACCGGAGTGCACCCGTGTACGGCGTGCAGTTCCACCCCGAGTCGGTCTTGACCGAGGGCGGCTACCAGATGATCGGCAACTGGCTCGGCGAGGCGGGGCTGCCCGAGGCGAAGGTCACGGCCCGAGGGCTGTCACCGCTGCTCGACCTCAGCTGAGAGCGGGCGCGCTGCGTGTGCGGCGGTCGCCGGGCGGCGCGGCGGGTCAGGTGGACCGGGGTGGGTGCGATGTCGATGAACCGCGTTCGCGACGATGAACCGCGGTACATCGCGGTTCATCTTCGCGAACGCGGTTCGAGACGACCTGACGTGACCCGGCACCGCTCGCGCGCTCGCTCGGTCAGCCGCTGCAGACCCGGAGGGTGATGGCCGAACCCTGCGGCTGATCGCCGGGTGCGAGGGTCTGCCCGGCGACGACACCGCCCGTGCAGGTGAAGTCGGACTCGAGCGTCACGACGAGTCGCAGCTGCTCGCCGAGCTGCGCGTTCGCGTCGACGGTCGACAGCCCCGTCACATCGGGGACGTTGACGAGCCCGTTCGAGACGATCAGATCGACCGTGCTGCCCGTCGGCACCTCCGTGCCCGTCGCCGGGTCGGCCGAGATGACCGCGCCCTGGGCGACGTCGGGCGAGTAGTCCGTGGTCTGCTGGCCCTGCGTGAAGCCAGCATCGGACAACGACACCCAGGCCGCGTCGACCTGCGAGCCGACGATGTCGGGCACGGCCGCCAGCTGGGGGCCGGTGGAGACGGTGACCGTGACGGTGGTGTCGAGAGGGACGGACATGCCCGAGGTCGGATCGGTCGAGACGATGTCGCCCTCGGACACGGTGTCGTCGGGCATCTCGGCCCGGGTGACGTCGAGTCCGAGCTCGCCGAGCTCGGCGGAGCCCTCTTCGTAGCTGACCCCCACGAGATCGGGGATGCGCGCGGACTGCGTGTTGTCGACCACGGGAGGAGTCAGATTGACGACCCAGAAGACGACGGCGACGATGACGATGGCGACCAGGACGATGCCGGCCCAGATCCAGGCGACCGGAGGTCGGGTCTGAGTGCGCTGCGGGCGGGTGTTGTCGTCGGAGGCGAGCTCTTTCAGCGCCGCTTCGCTGCCCGCCGCGGCGGCGGGATTGACGCCGAACAGCGTCGAGCCGGCGGCAGCGGCGGGGCGACGACGATTCGGCGCCCGCCCGTCGGCGGCGGCCTCGACGTCGGAGCGGAACTCGGCCGCGGTCTGGAATCTCTCGAAGCGGTCTTTGGCCAGCGCGTGCAGGACGACGGCGTCGAGCGCAGGCGAGATGCTCGGGATGATCGTGCTGGGCGGGACGGGGGGCTCGCTCACGTGCTGGTAGGCCACGGCGACCGGCGACTCGCCCCGGAACGGCGGACGCCCGGTGAGCAGCTCGAAGAGGAGCACACCGGTCGAGTAGAGGTCGGTGCGGGCGTCGACGGTCTCGCCCCGGGCCTGCTCGGGGCTGAAGTACTGGGCCGTGCCGAGGATGGAGGTCGTCTGGGCGACGGTGGCCGACGAGTCGGAGATGGCCCTCGCGATGCCGAAGTCCATGACCTTGACCTCGCCGGCGTGGTTGATCATGACGTTGCCGGGCTTGATGTCGCGGTGCACGACGCCGGCACGGTGGGAGTACTCGAGCGCCGTCAGGATGCCCTGCGTGATGCGCGCGGCCTCGGCGGGCTCCATCGGGCCCTCGGCTGCGATGTCCTTGAGGAGGCGCCCCTCGACGTACTCCATGACGATGAAGGGGACCTGCACCTCGTGGCCGTTGGCCGAGCGCACGGTCTCTTCGCCCGCGTCGAACACGCGGACGATGGTCGGGTGGGCCATCCGCGCAGCGGCCTGCGCCTCTTGGCGGAACCGGGTGCGGAACGCCGGATCGGTGGCCAGCGCCGGCTTCATCAGCTTGATCGCGATGCGACGACCCAGACGGGCGTCGGTGCCGACGTGCACGTCTGCCATGCCGCCACGACCGATGCGCTCACCGATCTGGTAGCGGTTGGCGAGGAGTTCGATGCCCTCTCTCACGCCTTCGACCACGCCGTACACTCCCTCACGAGACCGCGAACTCGGAACACACGGTCGCAGCAAGTGTACTTGGCCGTCTGGCCCCAGATCGGGTGTCGAGGTCCGTCGTGGGGATGATTGTCACGGGTTCGTGACCACGGCCGGCGAGGGCCGTGGTCACGAGAGGGTGCTACGGGGTGGGGACGACGGGGTCGGTCGGAGGCGTCGTCGGCTCGGCGGTCGGCTGCGACTCGTCGGCCGTCGCGGTGACCGTCACCCCGGGCGACGGGTCGGACGCGAGGTCGCCGCAGTTCGCGACGTAGGCGACGGTCACGTTGCCGGGAGTCGTCGTCACGACCTGGATCGAGGAGACGTTCGCGCCGACGGCGCCGCCGGTCTGGCCCGCCGTGTCGGTGCCCCCGGTGATCGAGTACGAGTAGCCGGTCAGCGAGTAGCCGGCCGGGCAGCCCGCGTAGGGCTCCCACGTGATCGTGGCGGCGTCCGTGCCGTCGGCGGTGATCTGGGTGGGCGACGCGGTCGGCGACCCGGGCTGGGTCGGCTGGGGCGCCTCCTGGTAGATCAGGATCGTCACGGTGCTGCCCTTGCGGACGTTGCCGCTCGGGTTCAGGCTCGCGACGGTGCCGACGTCTTGAGCGCTGGCGGGGGCCGCCGAGCTCGGAGCCGACTCGACCGCGAGGCCGAGGGCGCCGAGCGCCGCCCGTGCGTCGCTCTCGCTCATGCCGACGTAGTCGCCGGGCACGACGTTGACCGTGTCGGGCGTGGGGCTCGGCGTCGGGCTCGGCGTGGTCCGCGTCGGGCTCGGCTCGGTCGACGGCGCGACCGACGACGAGGTCGGCGCGGGCGCGGGCTCGTTCGAGCTCAGCGCGAAGGCGATCACGGCGACCGCACCGGCCAGGACGAGCACCCCGAGCACGATGAGGGGCCAGAACCAGGGGCTCCGCCGCTTCGGCTCGTCGTCGAGGTCGTCGTCGCGCAGGGCGTCGGGGTCTGCGGACCCGGGCGTGTAGGCGCCGGTGACGGCCGCACCCGCACCCGTGGCGTTCGGGTTGAAGAGCTGCGTGGTCGCGTCCTGCGCCGCGAAGGCGCGGGTCGCGTCGTCGGCGGGGAGGGCCGCGGCGCCGATGGCAGGCACGGCGACGGTCGCTGCGCCGACGTCGCCTCGACGCAGGGCGCGGGCGGCCTGCGCGAGGGCCGAGGCCGTCGCGGGTCGCTCGCCCGGCTTCTTCGAGATGCACGACATGACGAGTCGGCGGACGGGCTCGGAGACGGTGGCGGGGAGGTCCGGTGGCTGCTCGTTGATCTGCGCCATCGCGATGGCGACCTGCGACTCGCCCGTGAACGGACGCCGACCGGCGAGGGCCTCGTACGCGACGATGCCGAGCGAGTAGATGTCGGTGCTCGGGGAGGCCGGGTGGCCGCTGGCCTGCTCGGGCGAGAGGTACTGGACCGTGCCCATGACCTGACCGGTCGCGGTCAGCGGGACCTGGTCGGCGATGCGCGCGATGCCGAAGTCGGTGATCTTGACCCGACCGTCGGGCGTGACGAGGAGGTTGCCGGGCTTGATGTCGCGGTGCACGAGGCCCGCGGCGTGGGCGGCCTGCAGAGCCGACGCCGTCTGGGCGACGATGTCGAGCACCTTGTCGGTCGGCAGCACGCGGTCGCGCTCGAGCACGGTGGACATGGCCTCGCCGGGCACCAGCTCCATCACCAGGTAGGCGCTGCCCTCCTCTTCGCCGTAGTCGAAGACGTTGGCGATGCCCTCGTGGTTCACGAGGGCCGCGTGGCGGGCCTCCGCACGGAAGCGCTCGAGGAACCCGGGGTCGCCGAGGTACTCGTCTTTCAGGATCTTGATGGCGACGGTGCGCCCGATCACGAGGTCCGTGGCCTCCCAGACCTCGCCCATGCCGCCGATGGCGACGCGGGTCGACAGCTGGTAACGCCCACCGAAGGTGATTCCGCCCGAAGGTCTCATTTGTTCAGCACCGCCTCAATGACTTTCTTCGCGATTGGTGACGCGACACTGTTTCCGAACGCGGATTGTCCCTGCCCGCCGCCGTTCTCGACGACGACCGCGACGGCGACCTCGGGGTCGGCTGCCGGGGCGAAGCCGGTGAACCACAGCGTGTACGGCTCGCCTGGGCCGTTCTCCGCCGTGCCCGTCTTGCCGGCCACATCGACACCGCTAATTCTTGCATTGCTGGCCGCGCCGTCGGCGACGTCGTCCACCATCATGTCGGTCATCGTCGACGCCGTGTCGGAGCTGATCGGGTCGCCGTACTCGGTGGGCGAGAAATCCTCCACCGGGCTGAGATCGGGGTTCAGGACGCTGTCGATCAGGGTCGGATCCATCTGCGTCCCGCCGTTGGCGATCGCGGCCGAGACCATCGCCATCTGCAGCGGCGTGACGCGGTCGTTGCCCTGTCCGAACGACTGCAGCATGAGGGAGGCGTCGCTGATCTCGGCGCCGTCGGCGTCTTCGATCGGGAACTGGCTGGGGGTGACCGACTGGGGGATCTCGATCGAGTCGTCGTCGAAGCCGAAGGCCTGCGCCTGCTCCTTCAACGCGTCGGCGCCGAGCGCGCGACCGAGCTGGGCCATGGGGATGTTGCACGACAGGCGGAGGGCGGTCGCGATCGTCGCCTCGTCGCCGCCGCCGCAGCTGCCGCCCTCGGCGTTGTTGATGTTGGTCGACGTGCCGGGCAGCGTCAGCGTGGACGGGTTCGGGAACGCGCTCTCGGGCGTGTAGTCGCCGCTCTCGAGCGCCGCCGCCACGGTGATGAGCTTGAAGGTCGACCCCGGCACGTAGAGGTTGCCCTCGATGGCCTTGTTCTGCAGCGGGTCGGCCGGGTCGGCGACGAGCGAGTCGTACGCGGCCTTGACGGCGGCGCTGTCATGACTGGCGAGGGGGTTGGGGTCGTAGCTCTGCTTCGACACCATGGCGAGGATCTTGCCGGTGGAGGGCTCGACGGCGACGATCGAGCCGTTGTTGGAGCCCAGCGCGTCGAAGGCCGCCTGCTGCACGGCCGGGTCGAGCGTGAGGTTCACCGTGGCGCCCTCGGGCGACTGGCCGGTCAGCAGCGAGTTCATCTGCTCGAAGAACTGCGAGTTCGCGTTGCCGGTGAGGTACTGGTTCATGGCGTCCTCGATGCCCCGCGACCCCTGACCGAGCGTGTAGTAGCCGGTGACGGGCGCGTAGAGCTCGGGCTGCGGGTACGAGCGCTGGTACTCGTAGACGTCGTCGACGGGGTCGGACTGCGCGACGGGCTCGCCGCCGACGAGGATCGGACCCCGCTGGGCCGAGTAGCTCGCGAGCAGGGAGCGCGAGTTGCGCGGGTCGGCCCGGAGGGCGTCGGCCTGGAACGTCGTGATGTACGTGCTCGACACGAACAGCGCGACGAACATCGCGAGGACGACGAGGCTCACTCGTCTCAGTTCTTTGTTCATCAGCCGATCACCAGCCTGGGTTGATTGCGCACCGAGTCGGACAGACGCAGCAGCAGGGCCACGATGATCCAGTTCGCCACGAGGGACGATCCGCCGGCGGCCATGAAGGGCGCCGTCAGACCGGTCAGGGGGATGACGCGGGTCACGCCGCCCATGACCACGAAGACCTGCAGGGCGATGACGAAGGCCAGACCCACGCCGAGCATCCGGCCGAAGTCGTCCTGGCCGACGAAGCCGATGCGGAACCCGCGTGAGACGAGCAGCAGGTAGAGCGCGAGGATCGCGAAGATGCCGGCGAGACCGAGCTCTTCGCCGAGCGACGCGAAGATGTAGTCGCTCTCGGCGAGCGGCGTCGTCTGCGGTCGACCCTGACCGAGCCCCGTGCCGATCAGCCCGCCGTTCGCGAAGCCGAACAGACCGGAGACCAGCTGGAACGATCCGCCGTCGGCGCTGTACTCCGCCGGGTCGAAGGGGTTCAGCCAGGCGGCGAAGCGCCCCTGCACGTAGCCCAGGAACGTGGAGGCGACGATCGCGCCCCCGAGGAACAGCGTCAGACCCAGCACGATCCAGCTCGCACGACCGGTGCCGACGTAGATCATGACGAGGAACAGCCCGAAGTAGAGCAGCGACGTCCCGAGGTCGCGCTGGAAGATCAGCACGCCCATGGCGACGAGCCAGACGATGAGGATCGGCCCCAGGTCGCGCGGTCGGGGGAACCGCATGCCGAGGATCTTCGGGCCCATCAGCGAGAGGTTGTCGCGGGCGGTCACCAGGTAGCCGGCGAAGAAGATCGCCAGCGTGATCTTCGCGATCTCGCCCGGCTGGAACGAGAACGGCCCGATGTCGATCCAGACGCGCGCGTTCAGGCCCTCTCGGCCGAGACCCGGGATGAGCGGCAGCAGCAGCAGCACGATCGAGACGAACATGGCGATGTAGCGGTACCGCGACAGGATGCGGTAGTTGCGGACCACGAACAGCGCGACGAGGGCGATCACCATGGCCATCGCCGTCCAGGCGATCTGCTTGATGCCGAAGGCCTCCCAGCCCGAACGACCGTAGGCCAGGTCGATGCGGTAGATCATCGCGATGCCGATGCCGTTCAGGGCGAGCCCGATCGGCAGGATGAACGGGTCGGCCTCGCGGGCGACCACGCGCAGCACGACATGGAAGATCAGACCGAGACCGAGCACGGCGGAGCCGGCGATCAGCACGCTGGGATCGATGGCGTCGGTGGCGCCGAGCTGCACGAGCACCACGGCGCCCGCGCAGATGCCGCACGCGATGAGCAGCATGAGCAGCTCGAGGTTGCGGAGCCGGGCCGGCTGCCGCAGACGGATGGTGATGGCCTGCGTCAGACTGGTGGGCTCGGCGGGTGCGGGGCGGGGGGTCTCGGCGGACCCTCGCGCGCCTCCTGAAGGACGACCGATCAGCTCGGTCGACGTGTCGTCACCGGGTGCTGGCAT
The DNA here is from genome assembly GCF_034045195.1 of Frigoribacterium sp. CFBP9030. NCBI lineage: Bacteria > Bacillati > Actinomycetota > Actinomycetes > Micrococcales > Microbacteriaceae > Frigoribacterium > Frigoribacterium sp. CFBP9030. Next base: position 164,369 of record NZ_JAXCWG010000004.1, on the reverse strand, counting down.
CGGTCAACCTCTCGACGATGGCGCGGGCGTCGGCGAGCGAACCGGCGTTGATCGTGTCTTCGACGGTCCGCTGCGTGTAGTTCGGCAGATCGGACACGTCGAGATCGGTCTCTTCGACCACGCTCGACAACGCGATCGGCCCGAGGGTCTGCTGCACGCCCCGGTAGATCACGACGGTCCCCTCTTGCTGACCCACGTAGTAGTGGTCTTGAGTCCACTGGTAGGTGAGCACGAGACCGGCGACGAGTGCGCCGATCGCGACCACCAGCGCGGCCAGCCACGTGATGCGGCGGCGGCGGCGACGGCGCTTGTCTTCGGCGATGAGCTCGGCGAGGTACTCGTCGGACTCGGGCTCGAAGTGGCTGTCTTCGGGGGTGGTCGCGACCTTGAGCGGGTGCAGCAGGATCGTGGGCAGCCGGAGCGACTTGCGACCCGTCTCGCCCTCGAAGGTGAGCGGGACGGCGGCGGAACCGACCGTCACCGGCGGCTCGACGGACGAGTCGCCCGACTCGTCGACGTCGACGATCACGACGGTGACGTTGTCGGGGGCGCCGTGGTCGAGCGTCTCCTTCACGAGACGACGGGCGGTCTGCTCGGGGTCGAGCCCGGCCGCGAGGGCCTTCTTGATGCGGTCTTCGGCGAGATAGCTGCTGAGACCGTCGGAGCAGATCAGCCAGCGGTCCTCGGGCTGCGTGCCGAGGATGGCCGTATCGATCTCGGGAGCCGCGTCGACGTCGCCGAGCACGCGCATCAGCACGCTGCGACGAGGGTGCACCGCGGCCTCTTCGGCCGTGATGCGGCCGCTGTCGACCAGTCGCTGCACGAAGGTGTGGTCGGCCGTGATCTGACTGAGCTCGCCCTCGCGCCACAGGTAGATGCGCGAGTCGCCGATGTGCGCGATCGCCATGCTGTCGCCGACCCGCAGCATCGCGCTGACGGTCGTGCCCATGCCTGTGAGCTCCTGATGCTCGAACACCGTCTCGGCGAGCAGCTGGTTCGCCGCGATCAGCGACGACTGCAGAGCGAACTCGGCGTCGCCGGGCGAGCTGTACTGCTTGTCGGTCTCGCGGATCCGACGGATGGCGATGGCGGAGGCGACGTCGCCACCCGCATGCCCGCCCATCCCGTCGGCGACCACGAACAGACGACCGCCGGCATAGCCGCTGTCTTGGTTGTTCGAGCGGATCTTGCCCACATTGGACAGAGCCGCGCTCTTGGGAGGCGTCATCGGGCGCTTACCGTCGCAGCTCGAAGCTCGTCTGGCCGATCGTCACCGTGGAACCGACGGGCACCGGGGTCGGGACCGTGACACGCTCGCCCGCGAGGAACGTGCCGTTCGTGGAGTCGAGGTCTTGGATGACCCAGCGCCCGTTCCAGAGCATGAGACGCGCATGATGCGTCGACGTGTAGTCGTCGCGGATGACGAGGTTGCTCTCTTGCGAGCGACCGATCGTCAGCGGGCCGTCGACCAGGGGCATCTCGAGCCCGGCCTTCGCGCCCTTCGTGATGACCAGGCGGCGGGCGGCCGAGTCGCCGTCGGACGCGGCGGGGGCGGCCGGAGCCGAGGCGCGAGGCGCGGCAGGGGCAGGAGGCGCGGCGGGGGCTGCGGACATCTGGCCCGGCTGCTGGTCGGCGGGCAGTCTGCGCGCCCGCTGCCCGAAGAGATCGGACCGGAGGGCGAAGACGATCGCGAACACGAACAGCCACAGCACAGCCAGGAAGCCGAACCGCAGGGCGAGGAGGGTGAGCTCGCTCGTCATCGTCGACCCCCCGAGACGTCGGGCCCAGGAGAGGGGTCGGGCGTCGCTGAGAGGGGGAGCACGCGGAACACGATACGCGTACGACCGATCTGGATCGTCGAATCGGGGGGCAAGGGGGCCTTCGACAGGGGTTCGCCGTTGAGTTTCGAGCCGTTCGTGGAGCCGAGATCGCGCGCCTGGGCCCGGTTGCCGTCCCACAGGATCTCGACGTGCCGACGCGACGTGCCCGTGTCTTGAATCGTGATGTCGGCGTCGGACCCGCGCCCGATCACCGTGCGCTGACCGCGGAGGACGTGCCGCTGCCCGTCGATGTCGACCACCGGGCGCCACGAGACCTCTTCGCCCCGGACGTTGCGGGAGTCGACGGCCATGATGCCGATGCTGAGCGACTCGTCTTCACGCAGGCGGATGCTCAACGGACCGGCGAAGTGGTACCCCTGCGCCGTCGCGTGACGCTGGGTCAACTGGGTCAGCTCGTCGATGAGGCTGGAGCCGATGGCGGCCATCTTCTCGTAGTCCACCGGGGCGAGCCGCACCAGCAGCTCGTTGGGCACCAGGATGCGGTCGCGCGAGACCACGGCGGCCTTCGTGTCGAGCTCGCGCCGCAGCGCGTTCGTCAACTCGAGAGGTTGCACGCCCGAACGGAACGTCTTGGCGAAGGCGCCGTTGACGGCACGCTCCAGCCCGCGTTCGAAGTTGTCGAGCAGTCCCATGTCTCTCCAGGGTCGGGTCTCAGGTCGCCCGATCTTAGCCGGAACGGGTGGCATGTTCTCACGAGTGCGAAGCGGGAGGCCGTCTTCATGCTAGTGTTTTCGAGTTCGCGCGAGTGGCGGAATTGGCAGACGCGCTGGCTTCAGGTGCCAGTGCTCGAAAGGGCGTGGGGGTTCAAGTCCCCCCTCGCGCACGAACGAATTGGCTCTCCCTTACGGGAGGGCCAATTGTTCTCTGTGCCCATAGTGCGCCGCCGCCTCTGCGGCGCACGAACGAAATGGCTCTCCGCTTACGGGAGGGCCATTTTCTCTTGCGCCGCGCCTCCTAGGGGAGGGGGGTGATCAGGTGCGGGCCGTTGTTGCGGACGCTGTTCGCCTCTCGCGAGACCTCGTGGTGCACCAGATCGTGCGCGATCTCGTGCGAGTCGCGGTCGAGGAGCTCGAGCAGCTCGGTCGTGTCGAGGTGATCGCCGAGCCAGTCGTCGTACGAGTCGGGGGTCAGGCAGGCCGGCATCCGGTCGTGCACCTCGCCCGGGGCCACATGGGCGTCGCGGGTGATGATCGACATCGAGAGCAGCCACTTGTCGGGGTCGTCGTCGGTCTTGGCCGGGTCGGGCCACGCACTGGCGACCGCGGCCATCGCGAGCCCCGACTCGGGCTGATGGATGAAGTGCGGCTGCTTGCCCGTCTCGGTGACCACCCACTCGTAGTAGCCGAGCGCGGGCACGATGCACCGGGCCTGCGCGAACGGTCGACGGAACATGCCGCTCGTCGCCACCGTCTCGATGCGGGCGTTGATCGGCTGCGGTCGCCGCTTCAGATCGGGGTACCACGAGGGCACCATGCCCCAGCGGATCAGCGGCAGTTCGCGTCGACCCTGCCGCTCGCGCACCACGGGCACGCGGGTCGTCGGCGCGACGTTGAAGTCGTCGGGCAGCGGCCCCAGACCGTCGAGCAGGCTCGGCAGCAGATCGGACGTGGCTCGGGCGATGACGTAACGGCCGCACATGCGCCCAGTCTCCCCTTCCGCAGCCCCCACCGGTAGTGCTTCACTGAGGCCGAGCGGTCGGCGTCACGCCGCCGCAGCACCGGCCCCGCGAGGCCTCGACGAGACGAGGGTGACCATGGCGACAGACGATTCGGACCTGCACGGCTACGTCGTGGCAGGCGTGGTCCCCGGCAGCGGCGAGGCGGTGGTCACCCGGGCTGTCGAGTTCGCCGCCCGCTTCGGCACGGGCCTCGTCTGCGTGATCGTCGAACCGGATCGCGTGGCCTTCACCGAGGGCATCGACGGGACGGTGCTCTCGTACCCCCTCGACCCCGACGAGTTGGACGGCCCGCCGGCCTTCGACGACGACCAGGAGGCGCGGCTCCGGCCGATCGCGGAGGCCCGGGGCGTCGTGCTCGAGACCCGTGCCCTCACCGGCGAACCCGCGCACTGCCTCGGCCGGTTCGCCGAGCGCATCGGCGCCCCGATGATCGTCGTCGGCAGCCGCGAGGCGGGTCTGCGGGGGAGCGTCCGCGAGTTCTTCGCCGGCTCGGTCGCTCTGCATCTGAGCCACCGACAGCACCTGCCCGTCGTCGTCGTGCCGTTGGCCCCGGTGGCGCGCACCGACCGGCTGCCGTGGGAGCACGACCTCTGACACCCGACCCCGGGCACCCGGGCCCGGGCACCGTGCGGGCTCGTGGTGGGAGCACCGCGCGGGGCGCGGGGCGCGGACGAGGTCGACTACGCGTGCGTCGCGCGCTCGTGGTCGGCGTGATCGGCCGGCTCGAGCTGGAAGGTCGCGTGCTCGACCTCGAAGTGCGCGGCCAGGCAGCGGTCGAGCGAGTCGAGGGTCTCGTCGACCCGCATGTCGCAGAAGACCTCGCGGTCGACGACGACATGCGCCGAGAAGACCGTCGCGCCGCTGGTGATCTGCCAGGCGTGCACGTCGTGCGCCGACACGACGCCGGGCGTCTCGGTGATGTGGCTGCGGATGTCGTCGAGGTCGATGTCGCCGGGCGCCGAGCCGAAGAGCACCCGGAACGCCTCGCGCAGCAGCGACCAGGCGCGCGGCACGATCATCGCCGCGATGATCAGCGAGCCCACCGAGTCGGCCTGCACGAAGCCCGTCGTCAGCACGACGATCGACGCCGCGACGACGGCGACCGAGCCGAGCAGGTCGCCGAGCACCTCGAGGTAGGCGCCCCGCATGTTGATCGAGTGCGTCGCCCCGCCCCGCAGCACGAGCAGCGCGACGACGTTGGTCGCCCCGCCGATCACGCCGACGACGAGCATCGGAAGACCGAGCACCTCGTGATCGGATGGGGTCAGCAGTCGCCCGACGGCCGCGACGGCCACCGAGATCGACACGGCGATCAGCACCAGGCCGTTGATCGCGGCGGCGAAGACCTCGGCCCGCCGGTAGCCGTACGTCTGCCGACCGCTCGCGGGTCGGGCCGCGACGATGGTGGCCGCCAACGCCACGACCAGGCCGGCGAGGTCGGAGAACATGTGCCCCGAGTCGGCGAGCAGGGCGAGCGACCCCGAGAGGAGGGCGCCGATCAGCTGCGCCACCAGACCGAGCGCGATGACGAGGATCGCCAGTCGCAGCCGTCGCCCGTCGGCCGCCATGTGACCGTGCTGGTGGTCGTGCGCCATGCTGTGCTCTCTCGGGTGTTCGGGCGGCCCGAGCCCACGGCCCGGTCGCGGGTCGTCGGTGATCGCTCACCCCGACGATAGCCCGGGCCGCCGACACCCGACAGGTCTCGGACCCAGTCGATAACGACTCTCGATCCGCGTCAGCACGGCGATCGAGCCCAGGAGGCGCGGGTCACGGAACAAAGAGGGCGCGACCGCGGTTGGCTGAGTCATGGACTCGACCCGCACCTCCTCGGATTCCCCCCGCCTCGTCGCCGTGACCGGCGCCACCGGAGCCCTCGGCGGGCGGGTCGCCGCCGCGCTCGCCGCCGACGGCGTGCCGCTGCGCCTCGTCGTACGCGACGCCTCGCGCGCGCCGAGCCTCGGCGAGCACGTCGATATCGCCGTCGCCTCGTACGCCGACCGCGCCGCGGCCCGCACGGCGCTCGAGGGCGTCGAGACGCTCTTCATGGTGTCGGCCGCCGAGGCCGTCGACCGACTCGACCAGCACCGCACGTTCGTCGATGCCGCCGTCGAGGCCGGGGTGCGGCACATCGTCTACACGTCGTTCCAGGGCGCGGCGCCCGATGCGGTCTTCACGCTGGCGCGCGACCACGCCGCCACCGAGCAGCACCTGCTCGCCTCGGGTGCCGCCACCACGTTCTTGCGCGACTCGTTCTACCTCGACGCCCTGATCGACTTCGCCGACGCCGAGGGGGTGATCCGCGGACCGGCGGGGGAGGGGCGGGTCGCCGCCGTCGCCCGCGCCGACGTGGCCGACGCCGCGGTCGCCGTGCTGCGCGACCCGTCGGCGCACCGGGGCGCCGCCTACGACCTGACGGGCCCCGAGGCGCTGAGCCTCGCCGAGCTCGCCGCCCGACTGACCACCGCGACCGGACGCGGGCACACGTTCGTCGACGAGACCCTCGACGAGGCCTACGCGTCGCGCGCGGCCTGGAACCCCGAGCCCTACATCGCCGACGCCTGGGTCAGCACCTACGCGTCGATCGCCTCGGGCGAGGTGTCGGGCGTCTCGACCGCGGTGCGCGATCTGACCGGCCACGACCCGCTGACGCTCGAGCAGCTGGTCAGCGGATCCGCCGGGAGGACAGCACGCCGCTGACGCCGAGCACGAGCGTCGCGGCGAAGACGCCGAGCATCGGCACCTGCCAGTTGCCCGAAACGTCGTGCAGCCCGCCGATCGCCAGCGGACCGAGTGCCGCGATCGCGTAGCCGCCGCCCTGCACGAGCGCCGAGAGGCGCCTGGCGTCGGTGTCGGTGCTCGCCATGCGCACGATGACGATGAAGATGATCGTGATGCCGCCGCCCTGGGCCGCGCCGCCGAAGATCGACCAGAGCAGCCAGTGCTCGGGGGCGAAGAGCAGCCCGAGGGGCATGACCGTCCAGAAGAGGCTGATCAGGGCGATGACGATCGCGGGGCGCAGTCTGAGGGCCAGCACCGGCACCCCGAGCGCACCCACCACGGCGAGGATCTGGAAGACCGACGAGCTGGCGCCCGCGGCCTCGCGCGTGAGTCCGATCTCGTCGCGCAGCAGCGTCGGCATCCAGGCCGTCAGCCCGTAGTAGCCGAAGGCCTGGCCCGCGAACGCGAGGGTGAGCCCCCAGGTCGTCCAGCGGCGCAGCAGCGGCGGACGGTCGGCCTCGGCACGGCGCGCGGCGTCGGCGGCGGCGGACCGCTCGTCGATGACCGGGACGCCGCCGGTCAGCACATCGGATGCGCCGGGCTCGGCCCCGGGCGTCGTGTCGGACCCGTCGCGAGCCGAGGAGGCGCGGGTCGCGTCGCCCGCGCCCGTCGCCGACCGCTCGCGCACGCCCCGCAGCGCCACCCGGGGCCCCACGGCGATCGACCACACGACCCCCGCGAGCACCGCGAGGAGACCCCAGGTGAGCAGCGCCACCGGCCACCCGACGACGGACGCGATCGGGGCGGTGCCGAGCGAGGTGATCATCGACCCGACGTTGAGCGCCGACGTGTAGACGCCCGTGACGAAGCCGCCCCGCTCGGGTGAGAAGTCGCGCTTGATGACCACCGGCAGCACCACGTTGCCGATGGTGATCGCGATGCCGATGACGATCGTGCCGGCGTAGAGCCAGAAGGAGCTGCCGAGGGTGCGGATGATCGTGCCGGCGAGCACGCCGGCGAGACCGAGGGTGACCGCCAGCTCGGGGCCCACCCGGCCGATCAGGGCCGAGGCCGCCGGGCTCGCGACGGCGAAGCAGAGCACCGGGATGCTGGTCAGCAGGCCGGCCACGACCGCGGAGAGCCCCAGGTCGCCGATCATCTGGTCGAGCACGGGTGCGGTGGCCACGATCGGGCCGCGGAGGTTGATCGCGATCAGGACGATCGCGAGGGTCAGCAGCCAGGTGGCGGGCGACCGCACGGCGGCGCCCGCGCGGGTGCTCACGCCGCGCCGCGCAGGAGGGTGACGCCCAGCAGGGCCGCGAGCTCGTCGACGTCGGCCGCCACCGCGACGGACCCGACGTGCTCGTTCTCGTCGCCGTAGCCCCAGCCGGCGATGATCGTCGGCACGCCGTGGACGGCGGCGCCCTCGACGTCGTGGTGCCGATCGCCGATCAGGACCGGACGCGACAGGTCGACGCCGCGGGCCTCGAGTCGGCGGAGCGCCTCGGCGACGACGTCGGCCTTGGTGTTGCGCACCTCGTCGTCGGAGGCGCCGGTGATGATGTCGAGGTAGCGGACCAGGTCGTTGACCTCGAGGATGCGCGTGGCCGGGGTCTCGGGCTTGGAGGTCGCCGTCGAGGTGGGGATGCCGGCGGCGTGCACGGCGGCCAGGAGATCGGCGACCCCGGGGTAGATGGGGCTGGAGAGCGCCCCCGTCTCGAGGTAGTGCGCCCGGTAGATGCGCATGGCCTCGACCAGACGGTCGCCGGTGAGACCGAGACGGACCTCGAAGCTCTGCGGGAGGGGCGGGCCGACCCAGGCGATCAGCTCGGTCGCCGGGGGCACCGGCAGCCCCATGGCCTCGATCGTGTAGGCGAGACTGGCGGTGATCGCCGGAGCGGAGTCCGCGATGGTGCCGTCGAGGTCGAAGAGCACGGCGGTGTAGGGGAGAGTCATCACCCTCAGCTTAGGCATCGCCGCCGACACCGGGCGGCGGTGCGGTCGGCCGCCGTGCCATGCGTCTCGACCGGCGGTGCTCAGGCGACCGGGCCGAGGGGCCAGGTGGTCGTCGGGACGGTCAACGGGGCGACCGGTCGGACGCGATCGGACGAGACCGGTCGACGGGCGGGACGCTCGGAACCGGAGCGCCGGCGCGAGATCGAGGGGAGGGCGTCGATGTCGTCTCGCATGACGCTCGGGAACGAGCCGGAGATGGACTCGAACAGGGGAGTCGCCTCTCGCTGCGAGAGGATCTGGTCGAAGATGGGCGAGGTCACGGGAGCCTCCAGGAGGTCGCGGGTCGGAGAAGAGGGCGGGTCATAAGAAATGTTACCCTCATATTCCGGTTCCGCAAGGGGGTCGGCGAACATCGTCCGCCGCCGCGCTAGAACAGCCGCGAGTGCGAGTCGTCCAGTCCGCGCATGGCGTCGTAGTCGAGCAGCAGCGTGCGGATGCCGCGGTCGTGCGCCAGGGTGCGTGCCTGCGGCTTGATCTCCTGCGCCGCGAAGACGCCCGTGACGGGCGCCAGGTGCGGATCTCGGTTCATCAGCTCGAGGTAGCGGGTCAGCTGCTCGACGCCGTCGATGTCCCCGCGACGTTTCAGCTCGACCGCCACCGCGCCTCCGGAGGCATCGCGGGCGAGGATGTCGACCGGGCCGATCGCCGTCATGTACTCGCGGCGCACGAGGGTGTGGCCCTCGCCCAGCAGCTCGATCTGCTCGGCCAGGAGCTTCTGCAGATCGGCCTCGACGCCGTCTTTCGTCAGGCCGGGGTCGAAGCCCATCTCGTGACTCGAGTCGTGGATGATCTCGTGGATCGAGACCACGAGGATGTCGGCGGTCTTCGCCTGCGTGACCTTCCAGAGCTCGACGACCCCCGCCTCCTGCTGGTCGGCGTCGGCCTCGAGGATGCTGATCGAGCAGGGCGGGCTCATCCAGTTGAGCGGCTTGTAGCTGCCGCCGTCGGAGTGGACGAGGAGGCTGCCGTCGCTCTTGATCATGAGCAGGCGGGTGGCCAGCGGCAGATGGGCCGAGAGTCGCCCGGCGTAGTCGACTGAGCAACGGGCTATGACGAGACGCACCCGACGATCTTAGGCGGTGGCCGGGCGGAGGGGGCTTCGTCGATCGGACCGCGACCCGGTGTTGACAGAGTGTGAAATGCGACATATGTTCATGACACCGACACGATCGGTGCACGACCATCCGCTTCAGACCCCGGAGGAACACCATGTCGACCACGCTGCCCCCGACCGCATCGCACCCGACCGCGCCGCATCCGAGCGACCCGCAGGCGAGCGACCCCCGGCCCGTGGTCGACCTCGTCGGAGACGTGTTCCTGGTGGATCTCGCGACGGGTCGTCACACCCCGGGCGACGTGCTCGACGAGTCGGCCGTGGCCGACGAGCTCGGCGTCACGCTCGCGGAGGTGCGCCGGTCGGTCGACGTGCTCTGCCGGATCGGCGTCCTGCTGCGCCCCCCGTTCGGACGCGACGCGGTCGTCGGACTGCCCGCGTACTGCACGACGACCCTGCTGCGCCGTCTCGGCGGGGCCATCGAGCTCGCGCTGGCCCGCGGCGCGCAGACCGAGGACCTCCCCGAGCCGCGGCCCGCCGCGACCCTCGGCGACCGGCACGGGCTCGAGACGCCCCTCGACATCGCCCGCCTCATCGAGCTCGCCGACCCGCTGCTCGGCCTCTTCGACGACGACGAGGCCGCTCGACTCGATCGCGAGGTCGTCCGCCCGCTCTCGGTGCTCGCGACCGAGCAGGCGCTGCGCGTCCACGGAGCCGCCCCCGCTCTCTCCGACGATCTCCGCGCCCGCATCGTCGACGAGATCGAGACGGCCGTGCACTACGGCGAATGGCGCGCGATCCCCGGTCTGATGGCCGACTTCTCCATCGCGTTCGCGCCCGACAAGCCGTAGGGGGCTCTCTCCGGCGGCTTCGCTAGGCTGCACCACCATGACCCGGGCAGAGAAGGCCGCCGCCGTCAGGCCGACGCTCGCCGCCGTGGCGCAGGCGGCCGGTGTGTCCGCCTCCACCGCCTCCTTGGCCTTCAGCGGCGCCGGGCCCGTCTCGCCGGCCACCCGCGACCGCGTGCTGGCCGTCGCCGCCGAGCTCGGCTACGGCGGGCCCGATCCGCGCGCGAGGTCGCTCCGCCGTGGCCGTTCGGGGATCGTCGGCGCCGTGATCGAGTCGAGTCTCAGCGACGCGTTCCGCGACCCGGTCAACGTGGCGATGCTCGACGGGCTCGCCGACGTCACCGGCCCGGCCGACAACTCGCTGCTGCTGCTGACCGAGACCGGACCGGAGCAGTCGCGACTGATCGACGCGCCCGTCGACGCCGTGGTGCTCTTCGGCTGCAGTCTGCGGCTCGACGAGTCGGTGGCCGTCGTGCGTCGTCGGGGCATCCCCGTCGTGTCGATCGAGGCGCGGGCGATGGAGGGGGTGCTCGACATCGGTCTCGACAACGTCGACGCGTCTCGAGCCCTCGCCCGGCACCTGCACGACCTCGGTCACCGCGACGTCGCCGTGGTCGCGCTCCAGCTCGGCCCCACGCGCACCCTCGGGCCGATCACCGACGAGCGCATCGCGTCGGGGACGACGCACACCGCACTGCAGCGCCTGCAGGGGGTCCGCGAGGTCTTCCCCCGGGCCCGCGGCGTGGTCACGGCGGGCAGCTGGACGTCGGAGGGGCACCGGGCCGGTCGGGCGCTGCTCGACGTCGCCCCCGACCAGCGCCCCACGGCGATCGTCGCCCAGAGCGATCTGCTCGCGTCGGGGGTCATCGCCGCGGCCTCCGAGCTCGGACTCGAGGTGCCGCGCGACCTCAGCGTCGTCGGCTTCGACGGCATCCGGCTCGACGACCCCCGCGCAGCCGACCTGACGACGATGCGGCAGCCCGCGGTCGAGAAGGGGCGTGCGGCGGGCCGGGCGCTGCTCGACCTGCTGGCCGGCGCACCCGCCGAGTCGACGACCTTCACGAGCGTGTTCCATCGCGGGTCGACCACGGCGCCGCCGCGTCGCTGACCGGCGCCGCGCCTCCCCTGCAGATACCAGGCCCCGGGTCCGCCTCGTCTTCGGCGCGGCGTCCTGCGGGACGGGCGCCGCGCCCCCTGCAGGCCCCGCCTCGGGACGCCGGGGGTGAGGAGAGGGGCGCCGCGCCGCTGGGATCAGCGGTGCGACGCCCCTCTTCGCAGGACGCGGCGTGTCAGCCGGCGGGGGTGGCGAGCACGCCCTCGAGGGCCTTGTCGGCCTCTTCGGAGGTCGTGTTCAACGCCAGAGCCAGCTCGGAGACCAGGATCTGCCGAGCGCGACCGAGCATGCTCTTCTCGCCGGCGGAGATGCCCTTGTCTTGATCGCGACGCCAGACGTCGCGGACGACCTCGGCGACCTTGTAGACGTCACCGCTCGTCATCTTCTCCTGGTTGCTCTTGTAGCGACGCGACCAGTTGCCGGCCTCTTCGACCTCGGAGGTGCGGAGCACGTCGTAGACGCGCTCGACACCGGCCTGGTCGATGACCTCGCGCACACCGATGTCGGTGGCGTTGCCGGTGGGGATCTGGATGACCAGCTCGCTCGTGTGCACGCGCAGCGACATGTACTCCGTGGGCGAGCCCTTGATGTTCTTGGTGGTCAGGTCGGTGATCGTGACGGCGCCGTGGTGCGGGTAGACCAGCGTCGTGCCGACTTCGTATGTCGTAGTCACCGTTCTAGTGCGCAGCGTCGTAAGCGTCGCGGACGGTGGCGGCGATGCGGCCGCGGTCGGACACGTCGTGCCCGTTCGCCTTCGCCCATTCGCGGATCTTCTGCAGATCGTCGGAGTTCGACTTGGCCGAGCCGGTGCGGGCCGGGGTCTTGCGCCCGGTCTTGCGCGCCGCTCCGACGAAGGGGGCCAGAGCCTCGGTGAGCTCGTCGACGTGCGCGTCGCTCAGGTCGATCTCGTACGAGACGCCGTCGAGCGACAACGAGACGGTCTTGCCCTCGCCGTCGGCGATGGGGGTGCCGTCGAGGTCGTCGACGAGCTGGATGAGTGTTTTCTGGGCCAACGGAGTCTCCTGAAAAAACAATGAAAAAGCGCCGCGGATAAACGTGCGACGGCGTGCTAGGGATCAAGTGTAATTCATGGTTCTCCGTATGACATGCCTAACCGGTTCCGCCGACGGCGGAAGCACCTCCTAATCGTTTATGCGCACGCATTCATGCGAGGGTGAGGAGAGCGATTCCCGACGTCACCAGCGGCTGAGCGTGTCTCGCGGGTACTCGCCGAAGCGCGCGGCGTAGGCCGCGGAGAAGCGCCCCAGATTGCCGAAGCCCCAGCGGCGCGCGATGCCGGCCACGAAGTCGGAGCCGGGGTCGGCCGCGAGGAGGTCCTGACGGGCCCGGTCGAGTCGCACGTGGCGGAGGTAGGTCGTGGGGCTCGATCCGAGGTGCTGGCTCATCAGCTGCTGCAGCGTGCGGGTGTGCACGCCGGCCGCCGAGGCGATGTCGCCCGCCGTGATCGGCTGATCGGCGAAGGCGTGCACGTACTCGGCGGCCTGGCGGAGCTTCCGGGTGTGCTCGGTGCGGAGCGCCTCGGGGACGTCGACGGCCCGCCACGGGAAGAGGTCGAGCAGCGCGCGGGCCAGCGACGCCTGCGCCGAGTGCCGGGCGAGAGGGGGTGTCGCGGGCGCCACGATCAGCGGGGTCGCGGCGCCGAGCGCGGCCTGCCAGGCGGAGAGGGCCGCCGCGTCGGGGACGGCGGCGTAGTCGAAGACGATGCGCTGCGGCGGACCGCCGTGGCGCTCGGTCGCGACGTCTTCGAGGAACGACGCCCCGAAGTGCACGATGCCGTGCCGGTGCGGCGTCATCGTGAACGAGTACGACGTCTCGCTCGGCGTCAGGAAGGGCCGGGAACCGTCGCTGCCGAGCTGGCCGCCCGGGTGGTCGATGATGACCGCACCTGTGCGGAACCACGACACGATGTAGTCCTTCGACCAGGGGATGACCCCCTGGATGTGCGCGAGGAACGTCCCGCTCTGCAGGCTGAGACGCGAGTCGCCCGCCGACGCGAATCGGTACGAGAAAGGCATCTCGGCACGTCGGGCGCGGAATTCGCGACCTTCGAGACTGGTCTCGAGACCGGCCCGCGCCTCCTCGAGATCCTCTCCCGACATCTGGAATCGATCGAAGCCGCCCGTCGGCGGAGAGGGCTCGGCGGCGGGAGCGTCGTGGGGCGTGTAGGTGCTGGTCATGGTGTCTCCTGGTCCTGAGCGTCCGGCAGCGCGCGCTGGTGGGGCGTGCGGCTGCATGTATCAGGACGTGGCCGGAGGGGTCATCGTCACGAACACGCAGGGCGTGGGCTCATCCCTCCACGGTCGCGCATCCGGGCCGAGTCCGCGCGCCCCCAAAACGCGGGGCGCCGATGCTAGCGTCGTCTGCGGCGAGGGATCGCGCGTCGGGGCGGGCGCCAGGCCCCGCCCCTCGCCCCAGCCCTCGCCTCAGCTCTCGCCTCCGCCCACGCCTCAGCCCTCGCTTCGAAAGGCCCGACCGCCATGGCCGAAGTCGTCATCGTCACCGACGCGGAGGCCGCGGGTCGTCTCGCCGCCGACGCGATCCTCCGTCGCTTCGCGCGCATCGATCAACCCGTGCTCGGGGTCGCCACCGGCTCGACCCCGCTCACGACCTACCGAGCGCTCGCGTCGGCCGGCGCCGACCTGAGCGGGGTGCGCTGCTTCGCGCTCGACGAGTACGTCGGCCTGCCCGAAGGGCACCCCGAGAGCTACCGCGCCGTGCTCGACCGCGAGGCCGTCGAGCCGCTCGGGCTCGACCCGGCCCTGCTCGCGGTGCCCGACGCGTCGCCCGCGACCCTCGCCTCGGCCGGGGAGCGCTACGAGGCGGCCATCACCGCCGCCGGCGGCGTCGACGTGCAGCTGCTCGGCATCGGCACCGACGGGCACATCGGCTTCAACGAACCCGGCTCGAGCCTCGCGAGCCGCACCCGCGTCAAGACCCTGACCACCCAGACCCGCGAGGACAACGCCCGCTTCTTCGACTCGATCGACCAGGTGCCGCTGCACTGCCTCACGCAGGGTCTCGGGACGATCCGCGACGCGCGCCACCTCGTGCTCCTCGCGTTCGGGGCGAACAAGGCGGCCGCGGTGGCCGCCGCCGTCGAGGGCCCGGTCAGCAGCGGCGTGCCCGGCTCGTTGATCCAGCTGCACCCGAGCGTCACGGTGCTGGTCGACGAAGCCGCGGCGAGCGAGCTGCAGCACGCCGACTACTACCGCCTCGCCTACGCGAACAAGCCCGAATGGCAGGAGCTGTGACCGCTGACGCGGGTGCTGGTGCTGGCGCCGGTGCGGGTGCGGGTGCGGGTGCGGGTGCTGGCGCCGACGGGGGTGCGCTGTTCGTGCACGACGCCGTTCTGATCGACTCGGCGGGGCGCCGGCCGGGCTGGCTCCGCACCGAGGGCGGGGTCGTCGTCGAGGTGGGGACCGGGGTCGGGACCGGTGCGGGGTCTCGCGCCGAGCCTCCGGCGGGCGTCCGCACCATCGATGCGCGGGGCCGGGTCGTCACCCCCGGGTTCATCGACCTGCACGGGCACGGCGCAGCCGGGATCTCGTACGACGACGACGCCGACCTCGCACCCGCCCTCGCGCACCACCGCAGGCACGGCACGACGCGGCAGGTGCTGAGCCTCGTCTCGGCGCCGATCGACCGGCAGGAGGCGGCGCTCCGGCGGGTCGCGGCGCTCGCGGCGTCGGACCCCCTCGTGCTCGGTTCGCATCTCGAGGGCCCCTATCTCGCACCGTCGCGCAAGGGCGCGCACGACGAGACGGTGCTCACGACGCCCACCGCCGAGTCGATCGACCGCCTGCTCGCCGCCGCGGCCGGGTCGTTGCGGATGATCACGATCGCGCCCGAGCTCGACGGTGCCGCCGACGCCCGGAGACGACTCGTCGAGGCGGGGGTCGTCGTCGCCGTCGGGCACACCGCGGCCGACTACGACTGCGCCCTCGACGCCTTCCGCCGGGGCGCCCGCGCGCTCACCCACGCCTTCAACACCATGCCCCCGCTGCTGCATCGCGAGCCCGGGCCCGTGCTGGCGGCCGTCGATGCGGACGCCGTGCTCGAGCTCATCGTCGACGGCGTGCACCTGCACCCGGCCGTCACCCGCGCGGCCTTCCGCCTCGCCCCGGGGCGCGTGGCGCTCGTGACGGACGCGATGAGCGCCACGGGCAGCGCCGACGGCGCGTACCGCCTCGGCGGGCTCGACGTCGTCGTCTCGGACGGGGAGGCGCGGCTCGCCGACTCGGGCGCGCTCGCCGGGTCGGTGCTCACGCAGGACGTCGCCCTGCGCCTCGCCGTCGAGTCGGGCGTCGACCCGGTCGCGGCGGTCACCGCGCTGACACGCACCCCGGCCGATCTGCTCGGCCGCGGCGACCTCGGGCGCTTCGAGGTCGGTGCCCGCGCGGACCTCGTCGTGCTCGGCGCCGACTGGACGCCCGACGTGGTCGTGGCCGAGGGCGCGGTGCTGTTCTCGGTGTCGTGAGGGTGCGGCGGGTCGCCGTCATCGGTGGCGGGTCAGCGCTGACCCGCCGCGAGTGACGGGAACCCGCCGAACCTCCCGCGGGTGCGGTGCCCAGGAGGCGCGGTGCGGTGAGGGTGCGGCGGGTCGCCGTCATCGGGGGCGGGTCAGCGCTGACCCGCCGCGAGTGACGGGAACCCGCCGAACCTCGCGCGGGTGCGTGCGCAGGGGGCGGGTGCGTGCGCAGGAGGCGCGGGTCGGGTGCAGACCGCCGAGTCACGCCGAGTCGCGCACCACGAGCCGCACCGGCCCCGCCACCACGCCGGGCGACGGAGCCCCGCCGATCGCGTCGACGAGGTGCTGCGCCGCCGCCCGCCCGAGCTGTTCGAGCGACATGTCGACGCTGGTGAGGGTCGGTCGTGACTCGCGCACCAGGAGGTCCCAGTTGTCGAACCCGATCACGGCGACGTCGTCGGGCACCCCGACGCCCTCGTCGCGCAGCGTGTCGATGACCCCGCGGGCGATGTGGTCGCTGCCGCCGATGATCGCGTCGACCGCTTCGCCGCCCCGGACGAGGAGGCGCGCGCAGTCCCGCCCCCACCCCTCGCCCCACTGCCCGAACAGCGACGTGCCGCCCACGAGCTCGAGCCCGGCCGCCTCGACGGCCTGCTGCACCCCGGCGGCCCGGTCGCGTGCCGCGGCGTACGAGGCCTCGCCGTTGACGAGGGCGATGCGCGTGCGACCCGTCGCCAGCAGGTGCTCGGCGGCGAGGCGGCCGGCCTGCACGTTGTCGGGCGTGAACGACGCGTCGGCGGGGTCGGTCGACGGCGCGTAGACGTACACGACGGGCACATCGGCCATCAGGGGCACGGGTGGTCTCGGGTTCGTCGTCCGCCCGACGATCAGCAGGCCGTCGACGCGCCGGGTCAGCAGCGTCTGCAGGTGCAGCTGCTCGCGCAGGGCGTCGTCGCGGGCGTCGGCCAGCAGGACCGAGAGCGACCCCGAGCCGAAGGCGTCCTCCGCCCCGAGCAGCACCGGCAGCACGAACCGGTTGTCGAGATCGCTGGTGACCATGCCGATGGTGCCGGTGCGCGGCGAGTTGAGCGCCTGGGCGAAGAAGTTGGGGGTGAACGACAGTGCGGCCGCGGCCTCCTGCACCTTGACCCGCGTGCTCTCGCGCACCTGGGCGCGACCGTTCAGGGCCTTCGAGGCCGTCGCCACGGAGACCCCGGCGGCACGCGCCACGTCGGCGAGCGTGACCGTCGATGCGGGGCCTCTGCCGCCTGCTGCGTTGGACATGTTCCGAAAATAGTTCACAAAGTCGTTGACGAGCAACCAGGCCGCGTGTAACTTCACTCCCGAAACCAGTTTCGGTCTCACGTTCTCGACGACGAGCACCCGCGCCGCACCTCCGGCCCGGCTCTCTGACGGAGCACCCGCAGCAGTTCAGAGAGGAACCTCCTGTGATCTCCCCCTTCCACAGCAAGAAGGCCGCCGTCGCGCTCGTCGGGCTCGCAGCGGTCTCGCTCGCCCTCACCGGCTGCTCCGGTGGCGGCTCGTCCGCCGGCGGCGACGCGGCCACCGGCACCTACACCTTCTGGGACCCGTACCCCCAGTTCGACGGCGCGTCCGACTGGACGAAGCTCGTCGAGTCGTGCGGCACCGAGGCCGGCGTCACCATCGAGCGGACCGGCTACGACACCTCCGACCTGACGAGCAAGGCGCTCCTCGCCGGTCAGCAGGGCAACAGCCCCGACCTGCTGCTCGTCGACAACCCGGTGGTCTCGACCCTCGCCGAGGCGGGTCTGCTGACCGACACCGACGAGACCGGCGCCGACACGGCCGACATCGAGGAGAACATCCTCGCCGCGGGTCAGGTCGACGGGAAGACCTACGGCGTTCCGATCGGGGCCAACACCCTGGCGCTCTACTACAACAAGGCGATCCTCGACGAGGCGGGCGTCGACCCGGCGTCGATCACCGACTGGGACTCCCTGACGAGCGCCCTCGAGAAGGTCACGGCGGTGGGCAAGAAGGGCATCACGTTCTCGGCCATCGGCACGGAGGAGGGCAGCTTCCAGTTCCTCCCCTGGTACTGGGGCAGCGGGGCCGACCTGACCGAGCTCGACTCCGACGACGCCGTCTCGGCCCTCGACCTCTGGACGGGCTGGCTCGAGGAGGGGTACGCCCCCAACTCGGTGATCAACAATACCCAGACCACGACGTGGCAGGAGTTCATGACCGGCGAGTACGCGTTCGGCGAGAACGGCACCTGGCAGCTCGCGGGCATCAAGGCGTCCGACATCGACTACGGCATCATCTCGATCCCCTCGAAGGACGGCGGCGCGGCCCCCGCACCGACCGGCGGCGAGTTCCTGACCGTGCCCGTGCAGAGCGACGACGCCCGTTACGAGGTCAGCGAGAAGATCCAGGCCTGCCTCACGAGCACCGACAACCTCGTCGCGACCGACACGACCCTGTCGTACGTCGCCCCGACGAAGGACGCCCAGGAGGCGCAGCTCGCCGCCGATCCCGACCTCGAGCCCTGGGTCACCGCGGTCGGCGAGGCCAAGGGGCGCACCAGCGACGACCTCGGCACGGACTACCCGAAGATCTCGGAGCAGCTCTGGAAGGCCGTGCAGAACAGCCTCAGCGGGTCGGCGAGCCCCGAGGAGGCCCTGAAGGAGGCGCAGACCGCTGCGTCCTCCGCCACCGAGTAGCACGCGACACCGCGCAGCACCGGCACCACCCGCAGCACCGCACCACCGCGACACCGCCGAACGACGACAGGAGCACCATGAGCACCGACACGATGGAACGTCGTGAGGCCGTGTCCCCGGCGGGGACGGGCGGCACGCCCGCCCCCGCCGGACCCACCCGGAGGCGCCGCCCCGACACGGGGCAGCTGGCCGCCTGGGCGTTCCTCGCCCCGGTCGTCGCCTACCTCGCCGTCTTCTACGTCTGGCCGCTGGTCCGCAACGTCGACCTGTCGACGCACGACTACACGGTCCGCTCGTTCATCGACGGGAACGCGCCCTTCATCGGGTTCGAGAACTTCGCCGACGTCTTCACCAGCCCGACCTTCGGGCCGGCGCTGATCAACACCCTGCTGTTCACCGGCATCTCGATCGCGTTCCAGTTCTCGATCGGCATGGCGCTCGCGGTGTTCTTCTTCCAGAGGTTCCCGCTCTCGGCGACGCTCCGGGCGCTGTTCCTCGTGCCGTGGCTCCTCCCCCTGATCGTCAGCGCGTCGACCTGGTCGTGGATGCTCAACAGCGAGAGCGGCGTCGTCAACTCGGTGATCCGCACCCTCGGCGGCGACCAGGTGAACTGGCTCACCTCGCCGCAGTGGGCTCTGACCAGCGTCATCATCGCCAACATCTGGATCGGCATCCCGTTCAACCTCGTGATCCTCTACAGCGGGCTGCAGAACATCTCGGGCGACATCTACGAGGCCGCCGCCCTCGACGGCGCGAACGCCTGGCAGGTCTTCTGGCGCATCACGTTCCCCCTGCTGCGGCCGGTGTCGGCCATCACGATCCTGCTCGGCCTCGTCTACACGCTGAAGGTCTTCGACATCATCTGGATCATGACGCGGGGCGGCCCCGGCGACGCCTCGACCACCTTCGCCATCTGGTCGTACCAGCTCGGCTTCGGCTCCACCCTCCCCTCCTTCGGACCGGCCGCGGCCGTCGGCAACCTGCTGATCGTCATGGCCCTCGTCTGCGGCTTCGTCTACCTGCGCGTGCAGAGGAAGCAGGACCAGTCATGACCACCGCCGTCCGCCCCGCCGCGGCCCCCCGATCGGAGGCGCGCCGCGCCTCCTCGGGGAGAGCCGGTCGTCGCAGTCTCGCCACCACCGTGATCGGCGTCGTCCTCACCGCGATCATGCTGTTCCCGATCTACTGGATGATCAACGTCTCGCTCACCCCGACCGCGCAGATGCGGCAGAGCCCGCCGTCGTGGTTCCCCGCCGCGCCGACGCTCGACGGCTACCGGGCCGTGGTCGCCGACCAGCTGCCGTACCTCGGCACGAGTCTGCTGGTGGGGATCGGCACCGTGGTCGTGACGATCGCGCTCGCCGCGCCGGCCGCGTACTCGCTCGCGAAGCTGCGACCCCGGGGAGGAGGCGCGCTGAGCTTCGTCCTGCTGGTCGCGCAGATGATCCCGCAGGTGATCATGGCCATGGGCTTCTACGCGATCTACCTGAACCTCGGGATCCTCGACGAGTGGTGGGGGCTGGTCATCGCCGACTCGACGCTCGCCGTGCCGTTCGGGGTGCTGATCTTCACCGCCTTCATGCGGGGGATCCCCGACGAGCTGATGAGCGCCGCGAAGCTCGACGGCGCCGGCGCCTGGCGGACCTTCATCTCGATCGTGCTGCCCGTCAGCCGCAACTCGGCGGTCACCGTCGGACTCTTCGCGTTCCTCTGGGCCTGGTCGGACTTCGTCTTCTCGTCGACGCTCAACAGCGGCGGCGACGCGCAGACGATCACCCTCGGCATCTACCGCTACATCGGCAACAACAACCAGGAGTGGAACTCGATCATGGCCACCGCCGTCGTCGCCTCCATCCCCGCCACCGTCCTGCTCGTCGTCGCCCAGCGCTACGTGGCCGCCGGCGTCACCGCAGGCGCCGTGAAGGACTGACGACATGACCGCCACCCACCCCTCGAGGAGCATCCCCGTGACCACCGTCCAGACCTCGACGTCCGCCCTCGGCGGCCCCGTCGCCCCGCGCAGCTCGGCGCTGACCCCCCTCGACTCGAGCGAGATCCGTCTGACCGGCGGCTACTGGTTCGACAAGCAGCAGCTCAACGCCCACGTGGTGCTGCGGCACTGCGAGGACTGGATGGAGCGCATCGGCTGGACGGCCAACTTCGACCGGGCGGCGTCGAGCGAGACCGGCTGGGAGCACTCCGGCATCGAGTTCGTCGACAGCGAGGTCTACAAGCTGCTCGAGGGCATGGCGTGGGAGCTCGGCCGGTCGCACGACGCCGACCTGGCGGCCCGCTACGACCGACTCGTCTCGCGTGTCGCCTCGGCGCAGGACGACGACGGCTACCTGCACACCAGCTTCGGTCGCCCCTGGCAGCCGGCGCGCTACTCGAACCTCGAGTGGGGGCACGAGCTCTACAGCTTCGGGCACCTGATCCAGGCGGCCGTCGCGGCGGCGCGCTCCGGTCTCGACAGCGCGATCGTCGACGTCGCGCGCCGCCTGGCCGATCATCTCTGGGAGGCGTTCGGGCCGGAGGGGCGGGTCGCCGTCTGCGGGCACCCCGAGATCGAGGTCGCCCTGGTCGAGCTGGGTCGGGCTCTCGACGAGCCCCGTCACGTCGAGCTCGCCCGCCTCTTCGTCGAGCGTCGCGGCCACGGGCTGCTCGCACCGATCGAGTACGGGCCGGAGTACTTCCAGGACGACGTGCCGGTGCGCGACGCGGACGTGCTGCGGGGTCACGCGGTCAGGGCGCTCTATCTGGCCGCCGGTGCGCTCGACGTCGCGGTCGAGACGGATGACGCCGAGCTCGCCGACGCCGTCCGCCGTCAGTGGGAGGCGACCGTCGCGCGACGCACCTACGTGACCGGCGGCATGGGGTCGCACCATCAGGACGAGTCGTACGGCGCCGACTTCGAGCTGCCGCCCGACCGCGCGTACTCCGAGACCTGCGCGGGCATCGCGTCGAACATGCTGTCGTGGCGGCTGCTGCTGCAGGACGCCGACCCCCGGTACGCCGACCTGATCGAGCGCACGCTGCTGAACAACGTGATGGCCTCACCCCGTGACGACGGCCGCGCGTTCTTCTACACGAACACGCTGCACCAGCGCACCGACGGCGTCGCGCCCGATGAGGCCGCGTTGAACGCGCGCGCCCTCTCGAGTCTCAGGGCCCCCTGGTTCGAGGTGTCGTGCTGCCCGACGAACGTGGCGCGCACGTTGGCGAGCGTCGAGTCGACCTTCGCGACGACGACGCCCGGCGGGCTGCAGCTGCACCAGTACGGCGACTACGACGTCGACACCGCGCTCGCCGACGGCACGGTCGTCGCGGTCTCGGTGCGGAGCGGCTACCCGTACGCGGGCGACGTGACCGTCACCTGGCGCGAGGACACGGGGCGCGAGGTCGAGCTCGACCTGCGCATCCCGTCGTGGGCCGGGTCGGCGCGGGTCGGGCGTGGTGGTGGGGTCGGCGAGGCCGCGGACGTCGCCGCGGACGGCGGGGCCGCTGACGTCGCCGCGGACGTGCGCGTCGGGCGCACGACGACCGTCTCCGGGCGGTTCCGCGCAGGCGACGTCGTGACCGTCGAGTTCCCGCTCGAGGCGCGCTGGGTCACCCCCGACCCGCGCATCGACGCCGTCCGAGGGCAGGTCGCCGTGCAGCGGGGCCCGCTGGTGCTCGTGCTCGAGTCGACCGATCTGCCGAGCGGAGACGTGAACGACGTCGTGGTCGACACCGGCGCGACCCTGGAGACCACCGCGACCGGCGCCTCCGTCGACATCGCCCGATTCGCGGACGAGACGGTCGACTGGCCCTACGGGGAGTCCGGCGGGCGGGTCGTGCCCCTGGGTCGCGTCGACCTCGTGCCCTACGCCTCGTGGGCGAACCGCGGGCCCTCGACGATGCGCGTCTGGCTGCCCACGGCCTGACCCCCGGGCCGCGAGCGTGGCAGGCCGCGACCCGTGGGAGTATCGAGGCACGAACGAGGGGGAGACATGCTCGCACAGGACGTCGTCGCGACGAGATTCACACCGACCCGATTCCGGGAGGGCTACGACCAGGATCAGGTCGACGATCTGCTCGACAAGATCACCGCGACGTTCGCGGCCGTCGAGCAGGGGCGCGGCCCGGGCCCCCTCACCGCCGACGAGGTCGTCGCGGCGAGGTTCCAGCCGACGAAGTTCCGAGAGGGGTACGACCAGGATCAGGTCGACGCGTTCCTCGAACAGGTCGTCACCGCCCTGCGCGCCGTGGAATCGCCTGCCGCCGACTGACCACGGAGCCGAGGAGGCGCGGGTCGGGGAGGCGCGGGTCGCCACCCGCCGACGGACCCGGCTCCGAGAGGGAGACATGAGCGACGACCGCCTCACCGTGCCCGACGCCGCCGCCTGGCGGGCCTGGCTCGACGCCCACGAGTCGACCTCGGACGGCGTGCGTCTCGTGCTCGCGAAGAAGGGCACGTCGAGCCCCACGTCGCTCACCTATGCCGAGGCGCTCGACGAGGCGCTCTGCAGCGGGTGGATCGATGGGCGCCGCAACGCCATCGACGAGGCGACCTTCCAGCAGCACTTCACCCCGCGTCGAGCACGTTCGATCTGGTCGGTGCGCAACGTCGACCACGTCGCGCGGCTGGTCGACTCGGGCCGGATGCGCCCGCGGGGCCAGGCCGAGATCGACCGGGCGAAGGCCGACGGACGCTGGGATCGCGCCTACGCGGGCCAGGCGGACATGGAGCCGCCCGCCGACCTGGCGGCTGCGCTCGCGGACTCGACCCGCGCCTCCCAGGCGTTCGCCGGGCTGAGCCGGTCGGCCCGCTATTCGGTCATGCATCCGGTGCTGACGGCACCCACCGAGGAGGCGCGGGTCGGCCGCATCGCCCGCGCCGTCGCCCGGCTCGAGGCCGGCGTCGAGCCGCCCGGCGTCGCTCCGCCCGACTGACGCCCACCCTGGTCAGAAGACGCCCTTCCCGGCGCAGCGAAGGGCGTCTTCTGCCCACCGTGCTCACGGGAGGGACGCGGGCCGGCGCCCACGGCTACGCGCGGCGGCGGATCAGGTTCATCATCACCTGCGACATGACGACCTCGTCGCGCTGATTCAGCATCTCGATGCGGGTACGGACGATGCCGCGGTCGGGCTTGGTCCGCGACGCGCGGGCCTCGAGCACCGTGAACCGCGCGCGCAGCAGATCGCCGGGGCGGACGGGCAGGTGCCAGCGCAGCTCGTCGACGCCGGGAGACGCGAGGCTGGTCCGCTCGTTCAGGAAGTTGTCGACCATCAGCCGCATCATCACGGCTGTCGTGTGCCAGCCGCTGGCGATCAGCCCGCCGAAGGGGCCGTCGGCCGCGCCGAGGGGATCCAGGTGCATGGTGTGCGGGTCGAAGTCGGCCGCGAAGCCCACGATGGAGCTCTCGGTCACCTCGACGGGGCCGTACGTCCCACCGTCGCCGGGCCGGTAGTCGTCGAAGTGGCGGTCACGCAGCGGGGTCTCGTCGAAGGAAGGCACGAGAGGAGACGCTACACATCGCGCAGTCTCCTGGTCGTGGGCTGGACGGACGTGCGGAGCGCCCCCGCTGCTGCCGAGGTGCTCAGCGCGCCCCGACCACCATCCAGCGCGACCCCGCGGCCCGCACTCCGAGCGTGACGGCGCGGATGCCGATGTAGCCCAGTCCGAACGCGAGCCACAGCGCCACGGTCGATCCCGCTCCGTCGCCCACGGCGCGTTCGACCGGCACGAGGATCGCCAGGTACACGACCACGTTCACGATCCCCGCCAGTGCGAGGTACCGGGCGTCGCCCGCGCCGAGCAGCACCCCGTCGAGCACGAAGACGAACCCGGCCAGCGGGATGCCGACGGCCATCGCGAGCACCACGCCGGGCAGCAGCGCCCGCACGCCCTCGTCGGTCGTGAACACCGGCCCGAGCACGCCCGACAGCGCCGCGACGAGCCCGCCGAGCAGCACCCCGCCGCCGACCCCGAACACCATCAGCCGCCGGGTGACGGCACGAACGCGGTCGCGGTCGCCGGCGCCGAGCGAGTGCCCGATCATCGCCTGCCCGGCGATCGCCAGGGCGTCGAGCGCGAACGCGAGCGTGCCGAACAGCGTCAACGCGATCTGGATCGTCGCCAACCCCGTCACCCCCGAGGAGGCGGCGGTCGCCACGGTCGCGATCATCGCGACCCGAAGACTCGCGTTCCGCACCAGCAGCCACGCGCCCGACCGGGCGGTGCGTCCGACCCCCGCGAGCCCCGGGCGCAGGTCGGCGCCCACGGCGCGGGCCGCCCGCACGGCGATGACGACGTACACGGCCGCCATGCCCCACTGCGCCACGACCGTGCCGGCCGCCGAGCCGGCGACGCCCCAGCCGAGACCGTAGATGAACACGGCGTTCAGGCCCGCGTTCGCGGCGAACCCGAGGCCGGCCACGATCAGCGGGGTGCGGGTGTCCTGCAGCCCGCGCAGCAGACCCGTCGCGGCGATCACGATCAGCATGCCCGGCAGCCCGATCATCGACACCGTGAGGTAGGTCGTCGCGGCGGCCTCGACGGCCGGCTCCGTGCCGAACAGCCCCACGAGCGCGGGTGCCGTGAACGCCCCCACGACGGCGAGCACCACGCCGAGCAGCAGCGCGAACCAGAGCCCGTCGACGCCGGCCCGGATGGCGCCGGCGCGATCACCGGCGCCGAGCCTCCTCGCCACCGTCGGCGTCGTCGCGTACGCCAGGAAGATCAGCAGCCCGAGCGCGGTCTGCAGGATGACCCCGGCCACCCCGAGGCCGGCCAGCGGCACCGACCCGAGATGCCCGATCAGGGCGGTGTCGGTCAGCAGGAACAGCGGCTCGGCGATCAGCGCGCCGAGCGCCGGCAGGGCCAGTCGGACGATCTCGCGATCGAGGGGGTTCCGGAGGCGCACCTCAGTCGGTACCGCGGGCGCGGCCGACCAGCGTCATCAGGTGGTACACGACGATCGCCGCGACCGTGCCGAGGATGATGCCGCCGAACGTGGCGCCGCCGAGCGACAGGGTGAAGTCCGCGATGCCCATGATGAGGGCGATGCCGGCGGTCAGCTGGTTCTTCGGGCGGCTGAAGTCGACCTTGTTCTCGACCCAGATGCGGATGCCGATCACGCCGATCAGACCGTAGAGGGCGGTGGTGACGCCGCCGAGCACGCCCGGGGGGATCGTGAAGATGACGGCGCCGATCTTCGGCGACAGCCCCAGCAGGATCGCGACGATGCCGGCGACCCAGTAGGCGGCCGTCGAGAACACGCGCGTGGCGCTCATCACGCCGATGTTCTCGCCGTAGGTCGTGGTGGCCGACCCGCCGCCGAGCCCGGCGAGCACGGTGCTGAGACCGTCGGCGAACAGCGCGCGACCGGTCAGCGGGTCGAGGTTGCGCTTGGTGAGCTGGCCGACGCCCTTCACGTGCCCCACGTTCTCGGCGATCAGCGCGAGCACGACGGGCAGGAACCCGAGGTAGACGGGCAGCGCCGACAGGTCGAAGGCCGGGGCGGTGAACGTCGGCAGA
Organism: Frigoribacterium sp. CFBP9030; assembly: GCF_034045195.1. NCBI lineage: Bacteria > Bacillati > Actinomycetota > Actinomycetes > Micrococcales > Microbacteriaceae > Frigoribacterium > Frigoribacterium sp. CFBP9030. The sequence goes on along the minus strand of NZ_JAXCWG010000004.1, from coordinate 138,387 downwards.
CCGACCCACGGGGCGTCGCGCACGGCGTCGAAGCTCACCTCGCCGAGCAGCACGGCCGCGACGTAGCCGACCACCACGCCGACGAAGATCGAGAGGCGACCGAGGAGGCCCCGGAAGAGCACGGCGCTCAGCACCACCGCTGCGAGCGTGATGACCGCCGTCAGCGGGGCGAGCGCGAAGTTGTCGCGGGCCGCCGGCGCGAGGTTGAAGCCGATCAGGGCGACGATCGCGCCGCTGACGACCGGGGGCAGCAGCGAGTCGATCCAGCGGGTGCCCGCGAGATTCACCACCACGCCGATGATCGCGAGCAGCGCCCCGACGACGATGATGCCGCTCAGCGCCAGAGGGATGCCGCCGACCTCCTTCGCCGCCGCGATCGGCGCGAGGAACGCGAACGACGACCCGAGATAGCTCGGCAGCCGGTTCTTCGTGATGATGAGGAACAGCAGCGTGCCGATGCCCGAGAAGAGCAGCGTCGTGCTCGGCGGGAACCCGGTGAGGATCGGCACCAGGAACGTCGCGCCGAACATCGCGACGACGTGCTGACCGCCCAGGCCGATGGTGCGCGGCCAGGTGAGCCGCTCCTCCGGCGCCACGATCTCGGTGGAGTCCACCGTCTTTCCGTCACCGTGCAGAGACCAGGGGAGTGCCATGCTCAGAACTGTAGCGGCGGCGCGGCCGTAGGCTGACGGCCATGACCAGCGACGCCCTCTCCTCCGGAATCCTGACCGACGAGCTCGACCCGGGGGTGCGTCCTCAGGACGACCTCTTCCGTCACGTGAACGGGCGGTGGATCGCCCGCACCGAGATCCCCGAGGACAAGGCGCGCTACGGCTCGTTCTACGTGCTCGCCGAGGAGGCCGAGGCGGCCGTCCGCGACATCATCCAGGAGTCCCAGGACGCCGAGCCCGGCACCGAGGCCCGCAAGGTCGGCGACCTCTACACGAGCTTCCTCGACGAGCAGCGGGTCGAGGCGCTCGGCGCCGAGCCCATCCGCCCCCTGCTCGACCCCGTCGACGACGTGACCGACGTCGACGGCCTCCTGCGCCTCCTGGGCTCGTTCGAGAAGCAGGGGCTCGCGAGCTTCGTGCAGCTCTTCGTCGACAACGACCCGGGCGACCCCGAGCGCTACGTCCTGTTCGTCGAGCAGGGCGGTCTGGGGCTGCCCGACGAGTCGTACTACCGCGAGGAGAAGTCCGAGTCGATCCGCACCGCCTACGTCGCCTTCGTCGCCCGCATGCTCGAGCTCGCCGGCTTCGACGAGGCCGACGACCGCGCCGCCCGCATCATGGCGCTCGAGACCGAGCTCGCCTCGCACCACTGGGACAACGTCGCCACCCGCGACAGCGACGCCACCTACAACCTGCTGCCCTGGGCGGGGTTCGAGGCGCTCGCCGACGGCGTCGACCTGACCGTCTGGCGCGACGCCGTCGGCGCGCCCGAGCGCGTGTTCGACGAGGTCGTCGTCCGGGAGCCGTCGTTCGTGACCGGTCTGGCGTCGCTGCTGACCGGAGCGCGCCTCCTCGACTGGCAGGACTGGCTGCGCTGGCAGATCGTCCGCTCGTCGGCGGCGTACCTGTCGACCCCGTTCGTCGAGGCGAACTTCGGCTTCTACGGCCGCACCCTCACCGGCGCACCCGTGCAGCGCGCCCGCTGGAAGCGCGGCGTCTCGCTCGTCGAGGGGGCCATGGGCGAGGCCGTCGGGCGCATCTACGTCGAGCGCCACTTCGCGCCCGCGGCCAAGACCGCCATGGACGTGCTCGTCGCGCACCTCGTCGAGGCGTACCGGCAGAGCATCACCGAGCTCGAGTGGATGACGGAGGAGACCCGCGGCCGCGCGCTCGAGAAGCTCGAGAAGTTCACCCCCAAGATCGGGTTCCCCGACACCTGGCGCGACTACTCGGCCCTCGAGGTCGACCCGGCCGATCTGGTCGGCAACGTGCGGGCGACCGCCGCCGTCGGCTTCGACCGCGAGCTGGGCAAGATCGGTCAGCCGCTCGACCGCGGCGAGTGGTTCATGACGCCGCAGACCATCAACGCGTACTACAACCCCGGCATGAACGAGATCGTGTTCCCCGCCGCCATCCTGCAGTTCCCGTTCTTCGACGAGACCCGCGACGCCGCCGCCAACTACGGCGCGATCGGCGCCGTCATCGGGCACGAGATCGGCCACGGCTTCGACGACCAGGGCTCGAAGTACGACGGCGACGGGCGGCTCCGCGACTGGTGGACGGCCGCCGACCGCGAGGCGTTCGAGAAGCTCACCGCCTCGCTGATCGCCCAGTACGACGCGCTCGCACCCGCCCAGGTGCCCGACCACCACGTCAACGGCGCCCTCACCATCGGCGAGAACATCGGCGACCTCGGCGGGCTGTCGATCGCCTACAAGGCCTACCTGCTGTCGCTCGAGGGGGCCGAGCCGCCCGTGATCGACGGTCTGACCGGGGCCCAGCGGTTCTTCCTCAGCTGGGCGCAGGCGTGGCAGATCACCCTGCGCGACGAGGAGGCCGTGCGCCTGCTGTCAATCGACCCGCACTCGCCGAACGAGTTCCGCTGCAACCAGATCGTGCGCAACATCGACGAGTTCTACGCCGCGTTCGACGTCTCGCCGACCGACGCGGCCTGGCTGCCGCCGGAGGATCGCGTCACGATCTGGTGACCGCGGGGCCGGTGCCGGGGTGTCGGTGCCGGCGCCGGGGTTGCGGGGTGCCGGCGTCGGCGTCGGCGGTCGGCGGTCGGCGGTCGGCCGAGGAGGCGCGGGTCGTCATCACGACGCCACCAGATGGACACGACGCCACCTTTTCTCGTGGCGTCGTGTGCATCTCGTGGCGTCGTGCGGGGAAACGCGCCGGCCGGCGGGCGTCGTGCGGGGCAACGCGCCCGTCGGCTGGCGTCGCGCGGGGGTGACGCGCCGGTGTCGGCGGTCGGCCGAGGAGGCGCGGGTCGTCATCACGACGCCACCAGATGCACATGACGCCACCTTTTCTCGTGGCGTCGTGTGCATCTCGTGGCGTCGTAGGTGGCGCGCGGGTCAGCCGACGTCGTGCGGGGGCGACGCACGGTCAGCTGGCGCCGTGCGGGGGAACGCGCCCGTTCAGCCGACGTCGCGCGGGGGTGACGCGCTGGTCAGCTGGCGTCGCCGACGGCGCGCAGGTGCGGGGCCGGGGCGGCGGCCGCGCGCGTCTCGGTGAGGCCGAACAGCGCCTCGAGCCCGTCGCGGAACTCCTCGCCGCGGCCCTCGCGGGCCAGCTCTCGCGCGCGCACCGACGGGGTGTGGAGCAGCACGCCGGCCAGGTGACGCAGCGCGGCCTCGGTGCGGTCGGACGAGTCGCCGCGCGACCGCGCCCGCTCGATCTCGGAGTCGAGCAGATCGAAGACGTGCTTCCGCAGTGCGACGACCGCGGGGGTCAGCGACTGCTCGGCGGCGACGGCCTGGAACTCGGCGGCGGCCGTCGACACGAGCGCGCGGGCGTCGTCGGCGGCGGTGAGCTCGGCGAGCGGAGCGTGCAGGCTGATCGTCTCGAGGTCGAGCAGCTCGACGCCCTCGACCTCGGTGACCAGCGGGTCGACGTTGCGCGGCAGACCGAGGTCGATGACGAGTCGGCGCGCGCCCGGGGTGACGACGTCGGGGGTGACCACGGGCTGGGTGGTCGAGGTGCAGGTGATGAGGACGTCGCACCACTCGATGGCGGTGGCGAGGTCGTCGTAGGGGGTCGCGTCGTGCTTCAGCCCGAACCAGGAGGCGCGACCCGACGACGAGTAGACGGCCAGCCGGTCGGCGCCCCGATCGCGCAGTGCGGTGACCGTGGTGGCCGCGTACTGGCCGGTGCCCACGATCAGCACCCGGGCGTGGGCCCAGTCCGTGACGCGCGAGGAGGCGAGCTCGAGGGCGAGGCGGACGAGCGAGCGACCCGCGCCTCCGACGTTCGTGCGGTTCTTGACGCCCCGCGAGGTGTGCGACGCCTTCTGGAAGAGGCGTTCGAGGTCGGACGACGTCGTGCCGCCCTCGCGGGCCCGCTCGAGGGCGCGACGCACCTGACCCGAGATCTCGTCTTCGCCGATGACGACCGACTCGAGGCCGGAGCTGACGGCGAACAGGTGCTCGACGACCTCGTCGCCGGTGATGACCCGCACGCTGTCGCGGAGGTCGTCGGCCGTGACGTCGCTCGCATCGCTCATGGTGGCGATGGTGGCCTCGACCGCGACGGCGCTGCCGGCGGTGAGGGGCTCGTCGACGTCGAGGTAGGCCTCGAAGCGGTTGCAGGTCGCGAGCACGACGGCGCCGTTGACGAAGTCGCTGCCGTCGACCAGTGTGCCGACCGCGGAGGGTGCGCCGATGCTCAACTTCTCGAGGAGGTCGAAGCTGGCGTTCCGATGGGACGCCGTCAGGCAGATGAGCACCGATCAAGAGTAACGCCCTCGGGCGCATTCGGCTGGGTGATGGCTCGACGTCGAGCGGATGCGCGGGGTGATGCTACATGCGCTCGACCCAGAGACGAGTCGACTTCTGGATGCCCTCGAGAACTGTCAAGGCCCCTGTGACTGCGCGGGCCAGAGGTTGGAGGTGACGTGAAAGCGCTCCAAGTGCCCCAATCTGTGCCGTCATTAGGTCGATTCCCGGAAATGTCAGGCTCCTCTCGAGGTCCGACAGGGAATCCTTCAGGGGTGACACGACGTCCGCGTCGGGTACGGCGCGGACAAGTTCGACCATTCGAGATATATCGGAGTCGACTGCCTCCCAGGCAGCACCAACATTGTCGGTCGCGCGCTCGATCTCCTCGACGGGCTCTGCCAGGAACTGACCGAGGCGCACGAATTGAGCCGACGCCGCGGCGGGAGAGGTATTTTGTGGCATCGGATTTTCTGCCATGACAGCTCCCATGCCGTCAAACGCATTGTGGAGTGCGGTGACGGCCTCTTCTACCTGAGCGCCGTGGTTTGCGAAATCAGACATGACCTCAGTGAGATCCCGGTCGTCATCGACGGCGGTTGTGGCGTCGGTGTCGTCGACCGCTTGGACATCGGCATCTGTAGCGAGATTGCCTTGATCCGCCCGAAGCCGAATAACCGACCGACGTAGGCGGTGGGCGGCTGATTCGACTATGTCGTTGTATGCAACGGAACCGCGCGGCTCGAGCCGCGCCTGCGTCATGTCGAGGTATTGCGCATTGGAGAGAATCTTTCGGACGGGGTCCGAATCGGGGACTACATCCGACGTGGAGACGTCGACCCAAGAGATCGGAAGAAGTCTCCGAGGATCTCCCGCTTGCTTCGCAGCGGCCGAGAAGGTCAAAACCTCGTCACGACAGGCGAGGCTTGCTAGATATCGGGGCGTGACCATGCTCAGAAGAAACGGAACCGCAGCCAGTTCATCGTCGAGCCTGTCTCGCCACGACTCGCCCCACTCAATATCGTCGCGGTCGATGAATAGGCTTACCTCGAATCCGTAGAGAAATGCGTAGGCCTCAGCAATATCCCGTGCGAAGTCGACGATGCGACCGTTGAGCCGCTGATTATCGGCATGCACATAGCTCACAAAAAGTCGGACGTCAATGTTTGGGTTGGTCTTTTCTATGTCACTGCTCACGATGATCCTCTCGCGTGGAGCTTGGTGTCGAACGTCTTTCTCCAGCCATGCGTCGCTGCCCAGGCATGCCATCGGCACAGCCCAAATAGATGGAGCAATTTCTTTTACCTCTGAGCCTGTGTAGAAGACGAAGCCTCGATCAAGGCCTGAATGCTCTCGAAGAGCAAGGAGTCCACGCATATCTTTGGACGACACGGTTGTGGCGGCCTTGACCTCGATCCCGACACGGCGTGAGCCTGTGCTGAGAACAAGGTCGACTTCGGGATTTGAGTGGCTCGCTTGACGCCAGTAAGACGCTAAGGGTCGTTCCGCGGACCATTCGATAGCACTCAAGATTTGGTTCACAACGTGGGTCTCGAGCAGCGCTCCGAAAAGTTCTCTGTTCTTGGGGATGTCAATGCCGCCTCTTATCAACGATTCAACGGCGAGTGAAGTGTCAACCGCATGCATTTTAGTTCGTGAATACGATTGCTTGGTTGGGCGGACCGCGGAATTTGGCAGTGAGTGAAGTAGAAAAAGTCGGTGCAGAATCTCCACGTAACGGTCGACGCCTCGTCGGTCCAGGTCGAGCTCGCGAGCATGGCTCGCGGCAGTGAATATCCCGCCCGGGGTCCTGAGAATCGCGTCGAGAACCGACCTAGCGGTCGATGTGTCGAATCCTCGACCCGGAAGAACCGAGTCGCTGAGGAGCGCGATGGTGTCGGACTCGACGCGTCCACGAAACGAGCCCGTTGTGAGAGGGGAGGGAGTGAAGAGGTAGTTGGGGAACCCCCCGACTTGCATGAGGTCGAGCAGCTTCTGGTCCGAAACTGAGTCGACCGGACCCTGGCGAATAGTCCCGTCCATTAGATGGTCAACGATCGAACCTGCGAGACCGGCTTTCTCCCAAAGGGTGATGGGGTTCAGTGTATGCCGCACCGATCGACGGGTCAGTGGGTCGGCGCCACCCAGACCCGTCCTCGCGATTGAAGCCGAGCCTGTCAGAACGAACCACGAGCCCGGGCCGAGGGCATCCACCCGCTCCTTCACAACCGTCGGAAGATCTTCGAGCAGTTGAGCTTCGTCAATCACGGCAGGTAGACGGAGGCGATGTACCCACCCGGTGAGGTCACTCGAGGCTTCACGACGGGTTTCGAGATCTGCGAGTGTCGCGTAGGAATAGGCGCCGGAGGCGACCAACTCGCGCTTAACCATGGTCGTCTTGCCAACAGCGCGGGCGCCCTCGAGGACGACCACGGCGGCGCCGGGATTTACGATGCGAGGGCTCAGGGAGCGATTCACGTAGGCCATGCAAGAAGTGTACGCGATGCCCGCCAAAAACTGTACCGTTTGTGTCTGCTTATTTGCCTCGGGAGTGAGTGGTTTTCTGTTGCGGAATGCAACCGTGAGGAGGACGGTTGCAAAAGGAGTCGGGCCCAGGCAAGGAAGCAAGCGACCCGAACCCAACGCACAAGCTCGGATTGAAAGAGAACCCCATGACATCGACCATCAGCACCCAGTGGCAGCTCATCGCCCGCCCCCAGGGCGAGCCCACCCCCGACGACGTGCGCCGTGTCGAGGTGACGCTGCCCGACCTCGGCGAGGGCGAGGTCCGGGTGCAGAACGAGTTCCTCTCCGTCGACCCCTACATGCGCGGTCGGATGAACGACGTCAAGTCGTACGTGCCGCCGTTCGCCCTGAACGAGACGATGACCGGCGGTGCCATCGGCCGCGTGGTCGAGTCCCGCTCGGGCGACCTCCCCGTCGGCGCGGTCGTGCAGCACGACCTCGGCTGGCGCGACGTGGCCCAGGGAGGCGCGGGCTCGTTCCGTGCCGTGCAGCCCGTCGACGGAGTGCCGCTGTCGGCCTACCTCGGCGTGCTCGGTCTCACCGGGCTGACCGCCTACGTCGGTCTGACGGAGATCGCCGGCATCCGCGAGGGCGACGTCGTCTTCGTCTCGGGAGCCGCCGGCGCCGTGGGCACCATGGTCGGCCAGATCGCCCGTCTCAAGGGCGCCTCGCGCGTGATCGGCAGCGCCGGATCCGCCGAGAAGGTCGAGCTGCTCACCTCGAAGTACGGCTTCGACGCGGCCTTCAACTACAAGGACGGCGACGTCACCGAGCTGCTGCGCGAGGCGGCGCCCGACGGCATCGACCTCTACTTCGACAACGTCGGAGGCGACCACCTCTCGGCCGCCCTCGACTCGTTCCGCGACGGCGGGCGCGCGGCGCTCTGCGGCTCGATCGCGAACTACAACTCGACCGGCGCCCCGGTCGGCATCACCGGCCTGACCAACATGGTCACGCGCGGCCTCATGATGAAGGGCTTCACGCTCGGGAACTACCGTCACGTCGCTCCGGCCTTCCAGGCCGAGATGGGCCCGTGGCTGGCGAACGGCGACGTCGTCCACGACGAGACCGTGGTCGAGGGCATCGACCAGGCCTTCGAGGCGTTCACCGGCCTGATGCGCGGTGCCAACGTCGGGAAGATGGTCGTCAAGGTCGGCTGACCCGCGCCTCCTCGGCCGACCCGCGCCTCCTCGGCCGACCCGCGCCTCCTCGGCTCCGCGGTCGTCGAGGTGACGCGACGAGGGGTCCGTCGCCCAGGCGAGACCCCCGTCGCGTCACCTCGATGCGACGCCCAGCGGGCGATGCGAGAATCTTCCGCGTGACTTCCTCCGCCTTGCCCGACCAGCACCCGCTCGCGACCGGTCTCACCGCCGACTCCCGGCTGGTGCGGGCCCTGCGGGGCGACCGGCCCGAGACGCTGCCCGTGTGGTTCATGCGGCAGGCCGGGCGCTCGCTGCCCGAGTACCGCGAGCTGCGCGTCGGCACCAAGATGCTCGACGCCTGTCTGACGCCCGACCTCGCCAGCGAGATCACGCTGCAGCCGGTGCGCCGGCACGGGGTCGACGCGGGCATCTTCTTCAGCGACATCGTCGTGCCGATCAAGCTCGCCGGGGTCTCGGTCGACATCGTGCCCGGGCGCGGTCCGGTGCTCGAGACGCCGATCCGCACCGCGGCCGACGTCGCCGCCCTCCGACCCCTCGACGACGAGGCCCTGGCGCCCATCGCCGCGGGTGTCGCCCAGACCGTCGCCGAGCTGGGCAGCACGCCGCTGATCGGGTTCGCCGGGGCGCCCTTCACCCTCGCCGCGTACCTCGTCGAGGGCGGTCCGTCGAAAGACCACATCCGCGCGCGCACCCTGATGCACAGCGATCCCGACACCTGGGAGGCGCTGCTCACCTGGGCGGCGGACGTCACCGGGGCGTTCCTCCGCGCCCAGGTGCTCGCGGGTGCCAGCGCCGCCCAGCTGTTCGACTCGTGGGTCGGGTCGCTCTCGCTCGCCGACTACACGGCGAACGTGGCGCGTCACTCGGCCCGCGCGCTGTCGCACGTGGCCGACCTCGGCGTGCCGCGCATCCACTTCGGCGTCGGCAGCGGCGAGGTGCTGACCGCCATGCGCGACGTCGGCGTCGACGCGATGGGCGTCGACTGGCGCATCCCGCTCGACGAGGCATCCCGGCGGCTCGGCGGCGGCACGCCCCTGCAGGGCAACATCGACCCCGCTCTGCTGCAGGCGCCCTGGCCCGTGCTCGAGGCCCACGTGCGCGACGTCGTCGAACGCGGTCGCGCCGCCCCGGCCCATGTGCTGAACCTCGGCCACGGGGTCAACCCCGACACCGACCCCGACGTGCTGAGCCGCATCGTCGAGCTGGCGCACACGCTCTAGAAGTCCACTCTCGTAGAAAGGGTACGACCGTGCCTGACCTGCTCCGCGCCTCCTCGACCGGTGCCGGCGGCTCGCCGGCCGACGTGGTCGTCGTCGGGGGCGGCGTCGCGGGGCTGGTCGTCGCGCGCGAGCTGGCCCGCGGCGGTGCGACCGTGCTGCTGCTCGAGGCGTCCGACCGTCTCGGCGGCGAGGTCGGTCGGCACACCGTCGCGGGGATCGACCTCGACTCGGGCGCCGAGAGCTTCGCCACCCGCGGCGGCACGGTGGCCGCGTACCTCGACGAGCTCGGTCTCGCCGACGACGTCGTGCTGCCCGACGGCCGCGGCGCCTGGGTGCACGAGGCCGACGGACAGGCCTTCCCGCTGCCCCGCACGGGTCTGCTCGGGATCCCCGGAGACCTCACGGACCCCGACGTGCTGCAGGTGATCGGCGTCGAGGGCGCCGCGCTCGCCGAGCGACTCGACGCGCAGCCGGCCGAGGTGGGCGCCGACGAGACGACGGTCGGCCCGTTCATCCGGGCGCGGATGGGCGACGCCGTGCTCGACCGCCTGGTCACGCCCATCGTCGGAGGCGTGCACTCGCGGCACCCCGACGACCTCCTCGTCGACCGCGTCTCGCCGGGGCTCCGCCGGGCGCTGCTGCGGGAGGGCTCGCTGGCCGCGGCCGTCCTCAGCCTCCGCGCGCTGGCCCCCGCCGGCTCGGCCGTCGCCGGTCTCCGCGGGGGCAACGCCCGCCTGGTCGACGCCCTGGTCGCCGACCTCGAGCGACTCGGCGTCGAGATGCGACTCGGTGCGGTGGTGTCGGCGCTCGACGCGTCGTCCGTCACCGTCGACGGCGAGCGACTCGTCGCCGACGCCGTGGTGCTGGCCGTGGGCGACGGTGCGGGGCGGGCTCTGGCGGGTCGCGCCTCCTCGGCTCCCGGCCTGATCACGCTCGTGACGCTCGTCGTCCGCGAGCCGGCGCTCGACACCGGGCCGCGGGGCACGGGCGTGCTCGTCGCCCCCGGCGCCCTCGACGTGCGGGCGAAGGCTCTGACGCACGCGACGGTCAAATGGCCCTGGCTCGCCGACCTCGCCGGCGGGCGGCACGTGCTCCGTCTCAGCTACGACTCGCCCGTGGTCGAGGACGGCACGCCCGACGCCGAGCTGCGGGCCGTCGCGATCGCCGACGCCGCGGTGCTGCTCGGCGTGCCGATCGACCCCGATGCCGTCGAGGGCTGGGCGCGGGTCGCCTGGGACGCCCCGCTCGCCGCACCCGTCACGGACGCCGAGGAGGCGCGGGTCGCCCCCGTCGCCCCCCTCGACGGCGTGCATCGGGTCGGCGGTGCCGTGGCCGGTCGTGGTCTGGCCGCGGTCATCGCGCAGTCCCGGGCGACCGCCGCGGCACTGCTCAGCGGCGGGGTCGGGCAACTCGCGGCGCGCTCGGACTAGATTGGGGACTCGCGCGGCCGACTGCCGTGCGCAGACCACGAATGGAGCGACATGCGAGGCAAATTGATCTTCGTCGCCGGAGGAGCCCTCGGCTTCGTACTGGGCGCCCGGGCCGGGCGAGACCGCTACGACCAGATCTCGACGACGTCGTCCAAGCTCTGGCACAGCCGCGCGGTGCAGCGTCAGGTCGCCAAGGCGGAGGACTTCGCCGGCGCGAAGACCGCCGACCTCGTCGACGCCGGGGTCAACGGCGCGAAGTTCGTGATCGTGCGGGCCTTCGGCGGGGGCAAGAAGAAGAAGCAGAAGTCGGCGACCACCGGTAAGACCCGATGACCGATTCCACCCGAAGCGACCGGATCCGGCACGACTCCGGTTCACGGACGCGCTCGCGGTCGCTCTTCACCCTGCTGCACGACGTCCCCACGCTGGTCACCGATCTCGTCAAGGGCGAGATCGCGCTGCTCAAGAGCGAGATCATGGCGACGCTCAAGGCGTTCGGCCTCGGCGCCGGCTTCGTCGTCGGCGCTCTCGTGCTGGTCTTCGCGGCGCTGGGCGTGCTGCTGACCGCGATCGTGCTGCTGATCGCCATATGGCTGCCGGGCTGGCTCTCGGCGCTGATCGTGGCCGTCGCCCTGCTGATCGGCGCGGCGATCCTCGGCTGGGTCGGCTACAAGAAGATCAAGGTCGGTCTGCCGGTCGTCCCCGAGAAGACCCTCGCCAGCCTCCAGCGCGACCTGCGCGCCATCAAGGGCGTCGGCACCATTCCGCGCACGCGCCTCGACGAGTCCTGACGCGCTCCCTCCTTCTCCGCACCTCCTCTGCACCGATCGGAACCATCGTGAGCGACACGAACGACATCCAGGGTCACATCGACAAGACGCGCGCCGAGCTGGCCGCCACGTTGAACGAGATCGAAGACAAGCTGAACGTGCCCAAGCAGCTGGGCGCCGCCGGTCAGCGCGCGAAGGCCTCGTACGAGCACGACAAGTGGCCCTGGCTGGCCGGTGCCGGTGTCGTGGCATTGACCGTGGGCGGCATCCTGGTCGCTGTCGTCAAGCGCCGATAGTCCCTCCCCGGAGGCCCCTCCTCGAGGGGTTCTCCACCGTTCTCTCGAACTGGAAGTACCTGGTTGGGCTCCCAGCCGGGAGAGGGGGAGAATAGCCGCATGAGTACCAGCGCCGACGGGTCGGCACCCGTGTTGCCGACGTCAGATTCACCCGCCGCCCCCTCACCCGAGGCGCCGTCGCCGGCCCCGACCGACGCGTCGTCGTCGGCCGGTGGGGGCGAGCGTCTCGGCTACACCCTGTGGGCCGTCCTCCGACGCGACCTCCAGAACCCGTTCGCACCCGACGAGGCCGACGCCGAGGCGCTCGACGCGGTCGTCGAATCGCTGGCCGCCGACGGGGTCGTCGTCCGGGGGTTCTACGACGTCAGCGCCCTGCGCGCCGACGCCGACATCATGATCTGGCTGCACGGCGAGGTGCCCGAGGCGATCCAGTCGGCCTACCGGCGGCTGCTGCGTACCGACGCCCTCGGTGGTCTCCTCCCGACCTGGAACGCCATGGGCATGCACCGCGATGCCGAGTTCTCGCGCAATCACAGCCCCGCCTTCATGCGCGGCAAAGAGCCCGAGACGTGGCTGACGGTCTACCCGTTCGTCCGCAGCTACGAGTGGTACCTGCTGCCCGAGGCCGAGCGCCGTCAGATGCTGGCCGATCACGGCAAGCAGGGCTCCGAGCACCGCGCGGTGCTGACCAACACCGTCGCGAGCTTCTCGCTCGGCGACTACGAGTGGATCCTCGCCCTCGAGGCACCCGAGCTCGTGCAGCTCGTCGACCTGATGCGCGACCTGCGCTACACCGAAGCCCGCCGTCACGTCCGTGAAGAGATCCCGTTCTTCACCGGCCGACGGATCACCACCACCGAGATCATCGAGGTTCTGTCGTGACCGACACCAGCGGAATCACCAACGGCGAGCTCGTGCGCAACGCCACCCCGGCGGCCGAGCGCGGCCCCGAGCACGTCTCCGAGCCGACCGACTACGACGCGATCCTGCTGGCCGGCTTCGGCGGGCCCGAGGGCCAGGACGACGTCATCCCGTTCCTCCGCAACGTCACCCGGGGTCGCGGCATCCCCGAAGAGCGGCTCGAAGAGGTCGCGACGCACTACCGCCACTTCGGCGGCGTCAGCCCCATCAACCAGCACAACCGCGAGCTCAAGGCCGCCCTCGAGGCCGAGCTCGAGCGTCGTGGCATCGACCTGCCCGTCGTCTGGGGAAACCGCAACTGGGATCCCTACATGGCCGACGCGGTGCGCGAGGCCGACAGCCGCGGGTTCCGCAAGCTGATCGCCGTCGCGACCAGCGCCTACTCGTCGTACAGCTCGTGCCGCCAGTACCGCGAGGACTTCGCGATGGCGCTCGACGAGACCGGTCTCGCCGACACGATGCAGATCGACAAGGTGCGTCAGTTCTTCGACCACCCCGGCTTCGTCCAGCCGTTCATCGACGGTGTGCGCGACGCCCTGCTGAAGGCCCGCGCCGAGATCGACGGCCTCGATCTGTCGAGCGAGATCCAGGTGCTGTTCGCGACGCACTCGATCCCGTCGACCGACGCCGCGAAGAGCGGCCCGCAGTCGCGCGGCTTCGACGACGACGGCGCCTACGCCGCGCAGCACAAGGCCGTGGCCGAGGTCGTCATGGCGGCCGCCGAGGCCGCGCTCGAGCTCGAGATCCCCGAGGGCGGCGGCAGCACCGTGCCGTGGCAGCTCGTCTACCAGTCGCGCAGCGGCCCGCCGTCGATGCCGTGGCTCGAGCCCGACATCAACGACGCGATCGACGACCTCGCCGGTGGCCCGACGCGCGCCGTCGTGATCGTGCCGCTCGGCTTCGTCAGCGACCACATGGAGGTCATGTGGGATCTCGACAACGAGGCCCTCGAGACGAGCGAGAAGAACGGCTTCTGGGCCGTGCGCACGCCGACCCCCGGCATCGACCCGAACTACGTGACGGGCCTGGTCGACCTCGTGCTCGAACGCCGTGACGGCGTGCCGGTCGAAGACCGCCCGCACGTGACCGATCTCGGCCCCTGGTACGACGTCTGCCGCCCCGGGTGCTGCGAGAACGTCCGTCTCGGCTTCAAGCCCGCCCTCTCGGGTCTGGTGCCCTAGAGCTGTGACGACACTTCGCATCGGAACCCGCGGCAGCGCACTCGCCGTCGCCCAGTCGACCACGATCGCCGAGCGGCTCGCCCGCGAGACGGGCGCCGACGTCGAGCTCATCCGCATCAAGACCGAGGGCGACCGCACCCAGGCGACGGGCGAGTCGCTCGCCAGCCTCGGGGGCACGGGCGTCTTCGCCAGCGCACTGCGCTCGGCGCTCCTGGTCGACGAGTGCGACGTGGTCGTCCACAGCCTGAAAGACCTGCCGACCGCCTCGCACCCCGGGCTCGTCATCGGCGCGACACCCGGTCGTGCCGACGCCCGCGACGCGCTCTGCGCCCGTGACGGCTTGACCCTCGAGACCCTGCCGCAGGGCTCCCGGGTGGGCACGGGGTCACCGCGTCGCGCCGCCCAGCTGCTGGCACGACGACCAGATCTCGAGGTCGTCGACATCCGCGGCAACGTCGACACGCGCCTCCGCCGGGTCGGAGACGATCTCGACGCCGTCCTGCTGTCCGCCGCCGGTCTGGGGCGTCTCGGGCGCCTCGACGCCGCGACCGACCTGCTCGGTCTCGGCTGGTGGCCGACCGCCCCCGGCCAGGGCTCGCTGGCCGTCGAGGTCCGCGAGGGCGACCCCGACGAGACCCTCGCCCGCGGCCTCGCCGCGATCGACGACCGCGACACGCGTCTGGTCGTCTCGGCCGAGCGTCAGGTGCTGGCGCGGCTCGAGGCGGGGTGCGCCGCGCCGATCGGCGCCTCGGCCGTGGTCGACGCCGGTCTGCTGCTGCTCAGCGCCACGGTCTACAGCCCCGAGGGCGCCGGCACGGTCAGTGCGTCGCACGCCGTCTCGCTCGACGACGGTCCGCTCGAGACGCAGCTGGTCGACGTCGCCGAGGTCGCCGGTCGTGTCGTCGACGAGCTGCTCGAACTCGGGGCGGCCGAGCTCGCCCCGATCGGCGGCGGGCCCTCCGGCGGAGACCCGGTGGGGAGCGCCTCGTGACGGCCGAGCGGCCGCTCAAGGGCACCCGCGTCCTCGTGCCCCGAGGCGGCAAGTGGGGCGACGGCGTGGCCGCGGCGCTCCGTGCGCACGGCGCCGCCCCGGTCATCGCCCCGATGATCAACTTCGCACCCGCCGAGACACCTGAGCTGCTCGCGGCCGCCCTGGCACGACTCGAGGCCGGCGTCTACGACTGGCTCGTCGTCACGAGCGCCACCACGGTCGACGTCCTCGTCGGCAACGGCATCCGGCCCCCGGCCTCGACCCGCATCGCCGCCGTGGGCGAGACGACGGCCGCGGCCCTGACGCTGTCGGGGTACCGCGTGGACTTCGTGCCCGAGGGCGACAACTCGGCCCGGGGCCTCGTCAAGGAGTGGCCCCGAGACGACGTCCAGGGTCGCGTGCTCGTGCCCCAGTCCGACCTGGCCGAGCCGACCCTCGTCGCCGGTCTCTCCGAGCGCGGCTTCGACGCCGAGTTCGTCGCCGCCTACCGCACCGTCGGCGTCGAGGTCTCCGAGCCCGTCGCGACCGGCGTCCGCTCGGGCGACATCGGCGTCATCCTCATCACCTCGGGCAGCGTCGCCCGGCAGATCGCGGCGCAGCTCGCCCCGCTGCCCGCCAGCACACTCGTCGCCTGCATCGGGCCGCGCACGGCGTTCGACGCCCGCGCCGCCGGCTTGCCGGTGCACCTGATCGCCGAGACCCGCTCGGCGGCCGCCCTCGTCCAGGCCGTGGTCGACCACGCCCTCGACGGACGCCACTCCGATCCCGAGAAAGACTGATGTCAGAGTTCCCCCGCGTGCGCCCCCGCCGGCTGCGCGCCACCCCCGCCCTCCGCCGCCTGACGGCCGAGACGCGCCTCCACCCGTCCGACCTCGTGCTGCCCATGTTCGTGCGAGAGGGCATCGACTCGCCCGCCGAGATCTCGTCCATGCCGGGTGTCGTGCACCACAGCCTGAGCAGCCTCCCGCATGCGGTCGCCGCGGCCGCCGAGGCCGGTGTCGGCGGCGTCATGCTGTTCGGCGTGCCGCTGGAGAAGGACGCCGTGGGCTCGGGGGCCACCGACCCCGAGGGCATCCTCAACGTCGCGACCCGGGTCGCCGTCGACGCGGCGCAGGGTGCCCTCGTCGTGCAGACCGACCTCTGCCTCGACGAGTTCACCGACCACGGCCACTGCGGCGTCCTCGCGGCGGACGGCTCGGTCGACAACGACGCGACGCTCGAGCGCTACGACGCGATGGCCGTCGTGCAGGCCGAGGCGGGCTCGCAGCTGATCGGCATGAGCGGCATGATGGACGGCCAGATCGGCTCGGCCCGCGACGCCCTCGACGAGGCCGGCTTCTCGAACACCGCGTTGCTGGCGTACTCGGCGAAGTACGCCTCGGCGTTCTACGGGCCGTTCCGCGAGGCGGTCCAGTCGACGCTCGTGGGCGACCGCCGCACGTACCAGCTCGACGCGGCCAACGGCCGTGAGGGTCTCCGCGAGGTCGACCTCGACATCGCCGAGGGTGCCGACATCGTGATGGTGAAGCCGGCCATGAGCTACCTCGACGTGCTCGCCGAGACCGCCGCCACGAGCACCGTCCCGGTCTGGGCGTACCAGATCAGCGGCGAGTACGCGATGATCCAGGCCGCCGCCGCCAACGGCTGGATCGACCTCGACGCCGCGTCGTACGAGAGCGTGCTGTCGATCAAGCGCGCCGGGGCCGACGCGATCCTGACGTACTGGGCGACCGAACTGGCCACGCGCCTCCGGGAAGGACGCATCTGATGGGCATCGATCGCGACGACCGCACCAACGACGGTTTCTTCGCCCGAGCGAAGCGCTCCATCCCCGGCGGGGTGAACTCACCCGTCCGCGCCTACGGCTCGGTCGGGGGCACGCCCCGGTTCCTGGTGGGTGCGAAGGGGGCCTACGTCACCGACACCGAGGGTCGCGAGTACGTCGACCTGGTCGCGTCGTGGGGTCCGGCCATCCTCGGCCACACGCACCCCGAGGTGCTCGAGGCCGTGCAGCAGGCGGCCGCGCGCGGCCTGTCGTTCGGGGCGTCGACACCCGGTGAGACCGAGCTCGCCGAGCTCGTGCGCGAGCGGGTCTCCGTGGGCGACGCCCGGCCGATCGGCAAGATCCGCATGGTGTCGACCGGCACCGAGGCGACCATGACCGCCATCCGGCTCGCACGCGGCTTCACGGGTCGCGACCTGCTGGTGAAGTTCGCCGGTCATTACCACGGCCACTCCGACTCGCTGCTGGCCGAGGCCGGCTCGGGTGTCGCGACGCTCTCGATGCCCGGCTCGGCTGGCATCACCGAGGCGACCGCGGCGCAGACCCTCGTGCTGCCGTACAACGACCTCGACGCCGTCCGTCAGGCGTTCGCCGAGCACGGACCGCGGATCGCCGCCGTCATCGTCGAGGCCGCCGCGGCCAACATGGGCGTCCTCGCCCCGCGACGCGGGTTCAATCGCAGCCTCTCCGAGATCACCCGCAGCAACGGCTCGCTGCTGATCGTCGACGAGGTGCTGACCGGGTTCCGGGTCGGGCCCGCCGGCTGGTGGGGTCTCGAGGCCGCCGACGTCGTCCCCGACGGCAGCGGGTGGGAGCCCGACCTCGTCACCTTCGGCAAGGTCATCGGCGGCGGCATGCCGTTGGCGGCGCTCGGCGGGCGTGCCGACGTGATGGACTACCTCGCCCCTCTCGGCCCCGTCTACCAGGCCGGCACGTTGAGCGGCAACCCGGTCGCCGTGGCGGCCGGCACGGCGACGCTCCGACTCGCGACTCCCGAGGTCTACGCGACGCTCGACTCGGTCGCCGACCGGCTGTCGGTCGCCGTCTCGGAGGCCCTGTCGGCCGAGGGCGTCGAGCACACCGTGCAGCGCGCCGGTTCGCTCTTCTCGTTCGCCTTCACACCCGACGCCCCGCGAGACTACGACGACGTGCGCGCCCAGCAGACCTGGCGCTACCCGCCGTTCTTCCACGCGATGCTCGACGCCGGGGTGAACCTGCCGCCGTCGGTGTACGAGGCCTGGTTCGTCACGGCGGCGCACGACGAGACTGCGGTGTCGCGGATCCTCGACGCGCTGCCTGCAGCCGCCAAGGCCGCCGCGGCCGCGACGGCGCCCGCCGCCGGCTAGCGGCCGGGCCGCTAGTCGGCCCGGCCCGCTCATCGAAGTGACCCGACAGGGGCATCGGCACCGGCCGAGGGCCCCTTCCGGGTCACTTCGATGGGCCTGAGCGCCCGCGGCCGCGACGCGGTCGTCGAGGTGACTCGTCGGGGCACCGGAGCGGGCCGGGGGCACCTTTCGGGTCACCTCGACGACGCCGGGCGCCCGCGCCGACCGGCCCCGCCTACTCGAACCGCGTCGACTCACCGGCCGTGCTGCGCTCCGCCGCCCCGAACGTCGTGACGACCGATGCCACCGCCAGCAGCAGGCTGGCCGCGAGCACCCCGAGGTACGAGGGATCGGGCCACGAGACGGTGCGGGTGCCTGCTGTGAGCCCGGCCAGGATGGTCCACGCGACGACGAACCCCAGGGCGACGGTGCCCAGGGTCACGGCGGTCAGAGGTACGGCCGCCTCGCGCATCAGCACCCTGCGCACGACGGACATCGGCATACCGGTGAGGCGGAGCAGCCCGAACGACCGCCGCCGATCGAGGACACCCGCCATCGTCGCGACCGTCAACGAGGCCGCGGCCACCAGAGTCGCGATGCCCATGCCGACGTTCGCCATCCGCGCGAAGCTCTCGACCATGAGCTGCACCGAGCCGTCGACGTTCTCCGCCCGGGTGAGGGGGTGGCTCCAGAGATGCAGTCCCGACGTGTCGAGGGCGGTCCGCGCCCGCTCGACCGAGCCCTCCGTCCCGTCGGTGGTGACCATGACGACGGCCGCCTGCCGAGCCCCGGTCGCGGCCGACGGCGAGAGGAGCGCCGGGTCGTTCGCCTGCGCTCCCGGGGCCAACTCGAGCAGTGGCGAGTCACCGGCGGGCAGCGTCAGCCCCAACCCCCGGGCGTCGTCACGATCGATGAGGAGTCCCCCCGCCGAGTCGACGGCCCACGCGCCGATCGCGACGTGCTCGACGCCCGCCACGCGAGACAGTGGCGAGACTGCCGAGCGGGCGGCCGCGAGGGTGTAGCCGCCCCGCGCCTCCTCGGTGGGGGTGATCGCCTCGGGCGACGCGGTCGTCGGCTGCTCGAGGGAGGCCATGAGCACGGACGGGGGGAGCCGACGGTCGTCGACCACGACCTCCTGCTCGCCGAGAGCGGTGCTCGCCGCCCCCGCGAAGACCGACACCATGAAGACCGCCAGCACGAGGCCGCCCACCGATCGGAAGGTCGACCGCGGAGACCGGCTGATCCGGCTCATGGCGATCAGGCCGGAGGCGCTCCGTGCCCGCGCCGCCGCACCTCGGGTCACGAGCCACGTGAGGTAGGGGCCGGCCACGAGCAGCCCGACGCTGGTCAGTACGAACCCTGCGATGAGCAGGAGATCGATGCGCGGGACGGTGATCGACGACAGCGAGGCCACGGTGGTCGCGACCATCACGGCGAGACCGGCGATCACCAAGACGAGGCGTCTGGCGCGCGGTGCAGCCTCCGCGGACTCGCGGGCGGCACCGGGCGCTCCCGGATCGAAGCGTCGCGCCCGCACGACCGCGACGAGCGTGGAGGTGCCGACCGCTCCGGCGACAGCGACGACCGCCGTGACGGGCGAGGCGATGAGATCGGTCGCGAAGAAGCGCACGCCGTCGATCCTCAACTGGGCGGCGAGGGGGACGAGGAGGCGCGCGAGGGCCACACCGGCCAGTGCACCCACCAGGGTGGTCGCCCCCGTCTCGGCGGCGGCGATGCGGGCGAGGTCGCCGCGGGTCGCGCCGAGCAGCCGCAGGGTCGAGAGGCGGTCTCGACGCTGTGCCGCGCCGAGATCGGTCACGATCGCGACCAGCAGCAGGACGGGGAGGAGCAGGGCGATGCCGCCGACGAGCGCGACGGTCCGATAGTTCGCGTTCCCCCCGTAGGCCTCTCCTGTGAACGACGCGACCTGAAGCGCGTCAGGGCTGGCGACGATGGCGTCGCGCTCGGTGCCGACGACCGCGACGAGTGCATCGGGACCGGGCAGCGCCGCGGGGGAGAGGATGCCGATCCGCTCGCCGTAGCGGTCACCGAGCTGGTCGGCGGGCGCCGAGGCGATCAGCCGGGCGAGCGCGGGGGACGCCGCGTAGCTGCCGACGGGGGGGAGCTCGGCGAGACCGGGGATCTGCGGCACTGAGCCCGTGTCCGTGTCCGTGTCCGTGCCCTGGTCGGTTCCGGTCCCGGTTGCGCTCCCGGCTGCGGTGCCGGCGATCGGTGCGCCGACGTCGACCCGGGTGATCACGGTGCCCTCGAAGTGGTCGTCCCCGGCGCGGGCCACGACCGCCGCGGGGTCGGGTCCGCCCTCGATGTCCGCCGCATGGTGGGACGACGCCCCGCCGAGCTGCAGCCAGGCGCCGCGCTCCTCTTTCGTTTGCAGGGCCTGGTACGCACCCCACAGCAGCAGGAACAGCGCCACGCCCACCATGACCCCGGCCACCATGCCGAGCAGGCGGGCGCGGTCGCCGCGGCCGCCGGCCACGACGAGCGCGATCGCGGCCGGGTTCATCGAGGCGCCTCGGTCGACCAGGCGCTGGTCGCAGTCGCGCCGCCGGCGGGAGTCGCTCGAGCACCCCACGCCGGTAGCCCGGTGCTGATGCGCCCGTCGCGGACGACGATCTCTCGATCGGCGTGAGCCGCCGTGCGGGGGTCGTGGGTCACCACCACGATCGAGGCGCCCGTGTCGTGGGCCAGGTCGGTCAGCGTGGCCATGACGTTCTCCGCGGCGAGCGAGTCGAGCGAGCCGGTGGGTTCGTCGGCGAAGACGACCCGCGGGCCGGTCACCAGTGCACGGGCGATGGCGACCCGCTGGGCCTGGCCGCCCGAGAGGTCGCGCGGCACCTGGTCGCGGGACGCCTCGACCCCGAGGCGCTCGAGCCAGGCGGAGGCCTGGCGACGGGCCCGACGCCGCGAGAACCCGGTCAGGAGGAGCGGCAGCGTGACGTTGTCGAGAGCCGTCAGATCGGGCAGCAGCTGACCGAACTGGAAGACGAAGCCGAACTCGGTCAGACGGAGCCGGGCGCGTTCGTCTTCGGGCAGTTCGCTGAGCACCACGTCGCCGAGCGAGACCGAGCCCGAGTCGGGGGTGACGACTCCTGCGAGGGTGTGCAGCAGCGTCGACTTGCCCGACCCCGAGGGGCCCATGACGGCGACGACCTCACCGGCCTCGACGTCCAGGTCGATGCTGCGGAGGGCCTCGGTCTGGCCGAAGGTCTTCGTCAGGCCGCGGGCGGACAGGGCGTCGCCGCGGCCCCGGGCGGTCTCAGGGGGGTCGATCACGGTCATGACGGCCGCACCGTCTGTCGGAGCTCGCCGAGACGTGCCCCCGTCAGCTCGATCCACCTCAGGTCCGCCTCGATGTGGAAGAGGGCGTGGTCGTGCAGCAGCACGTCGACGAGATCGGCGCCGCGTTTGGCACGCGTGTGCTCGCGCATGCGCGTCATGTGCTCGGCGCGCTGCGCGTCGAGCAGGGCTTCGGCGTCGTCGCCGACCAGCAGGGCGATGACCGTCTTGGCGAAGAGGTTGCTCTGCAGGGTGTCCGACGGCACATCGGGGGTGAACATCCACTCGCGCAGGATCTCGCGACCGGCGGCGGTCACCTCGTAGCGCTTGCGATCGGGGCCGCCGCCTGCTTCGGCGCCGAGCGTCTGGATGAGGCCGTCGCGGATCATCCGCGCCAGCGTCGAATAGACCTGACCGAGGGCGAGCGGCTTTCGACGCCCGAAGTGCCGGTCGTAGTCGTGCTTGAGGTCGTAGCCGTACGTCGGCTCGACGCTGAGCAGGCCCAGGAGGGCGCGAGAGTTGTCCACGACGCCGACTATACACTCGGTGTGTAGTCGGCGCGATCGACCCGCGCTGCGGTCCCGAGCCGCGGCCGCCCTGCACCGCCTCCGTTCATCGAGGTGACCCGTCGGGCGCACCGGCAGGGGCCGGGGGCACCTTTCGGGTCACTTCGATCGGGCTGGGCGCCCGCGGCTGCGACCCTGCCATCGAAGTGACCCGAAGGGGGCGTCGATACCGGCCTAGGGCCCGTTTCGGGTCACATCGATGCCGCCGGCCCGGCCCATCGGGTGCGCGCAGACCAGCGGCCGGCGACGCGCTCGATCACCAGCGGGTGGTCGAACGCCGCCGAGACGAGCTCCGAGGTCAGCACGTCGTCGGCCGGCCCCTGCGCGAAGACGCGCCCGTCGCGCAGCAGCACCGCGTGACTCGTGCTGGCCGGCAGATCCTCGAGATGATGCGTGACCGTCACCGAGGCGACGTCGGGGTGGCTCGCCCGCACCTCGTCGAGGGTGTCGAGCAGATGCTCGCGCGCGGCGACGTCGAGACCCGTCGCGGGCTCGTCCAGCAGCAGCAGCGCGGGCGACGCGAGCAGCGCGCGGGCGATCAGGGCGCGACCCCGCTCTCCTTGCGAGAGCACCGACCAGCGGGCCGTGGAGCGGGCCCCGAGTCCGACGGAGGCGGTCAGCGATCGTGCCCGCGCCTCCTCGGCGGGTGTCGGCGACCAGCGGGCGACGGGGTCGCTGCTGCCGGTGAGCCCGGTCAGCACGACCTGGAGCACCGTGTTGTCACGCAGCATGCGATGCTGCGGGTCGACGTGGCCGATGCGCCGGCGCAGCTCGCTCAGGTCGACGCGACCGAGCCGCCGCCCCAGCACGTCGACCGTGCCCGAGGTGGGGTGACCGAGGGCGCCGCAGAGGGTGAGCAGCGTCGTCTTGCCCGCCCCGTTCGGACCGATCAGGGCCCAGTGCTCGGCTACCCGCACGCGCATCGAGACTCCGGCGAGCAGATCGCGACCCGCACGGGCGACCCGGACGTCGGCCACGTCGAGCACCACTGGTGCGGTGCTCGACGTGATCGACGTCGGCGTCACGAGAGGTAGACGCCCGCCTCGCGGACCTGCTCGTGGAACTCGGCCAGACGCTCGGGCTGCGTGCGGACCGCCTCGGCCGCGGCCTGGGCGTCGCCCTCGGCGACCGCGTCGCGCAGCGTCCTCGTGAACGCGAGGGCCGCGTCGAAGTCGAACAGACCCTGCGACGACGGGCGACGGATCAGCAGCAGGAGGCGCGGGCCGGTGTTCGCCCACAGTCGCGCCAACGAGGTGCTCGCGCTGGCCTCGAGCAGCAGCTCGTTGAAGCGGACGAGCGTGCGGTCGTCTTCGGGCTTCTTCGCCGCGAACGCCTTCGCGCGGGCGTCGAGGATCTTCAGGGCCTCGGTGCGCTGAGCGGCACCCAGACGCGCGACACCGCGCTCGACGAAGAGCGCCCAGACGGCGTAACCGACATCGATGGTGTCGACGAACTCGTCGAAGGTCGGGTGCACGATGCGCGTGTACCGGTTCGCCTCGATGTCGACGAGCGCCTGGTCGGCGAGCTTCGCGATGGCCTCGCGGACGGGCGTGCGCGAGACGCCGAGCCAGGCGACCAGCTGGTCGTCGTTCAGTCGTTCGCCGAACTCGAGGGTGCCGTCGATGATCGCGTCGAACATCTTGTCGTAGACGACGTCGCGCAGCAGGCGGCGGGGGGCGGGCGGCTGGTCGGTGAGCGTGGGGATCGGCATCGGGCACTCCTGGGTCGGGCGGAGGGTGGGAGGTGCGGGCCGACTTCCCTGCGTCGGCCCGCACATGAGGCGGTGCTGTGGTGCGGTCTCGCTGTGGTGCTGTGGTGCGGTCTAGCGGCTCAGCGTCCGAGCGGGGTCACGACGGGGTCGAGAGAAGGGCCCCGTCGACCTCGACGGCCTCGAGGTGGCGGAGGTTCGCCTCGTTCAACGGGATGAACGCGGCGATGGCGAGGTCGATGTCGCGTCGGCGCACGGCCTCGCGGATGCGGTTCAGGAAGTCCGTCGTGAGCTCCCACTGCCAGTGGTTGAGCACGGGCTTCGACATGAACATGACCCGCGCGTTGACGAGGCGCTCGGCGCTGTCGAGCAGCGGGTTGCCGACCTTCGTGCGGAGGTACGCCGGCACGGCCTGGAAGTCGCCGAGGCCGCCGACATCGCGGGCGTCGAGGCGGCGGAGGGCCGTGTCGACCAGGTCCGTGAACTCGTCGACATCGGAGTCGGAGAGCAGCGGGATCGCCCACCGCGCCGTCAACTCGTTCAGCCCGGCGTACACCTGCAGCGCGTGCCGATAGAGATCGAAGTCGGGCATCGCGATGCGCGTGTAGCGGTTGGCCTCCATCTCGACGAGGCCGTAGTCGACCAGCTTGGCGATCGCCTCGCGGATGGGCGTGCGCGAGACGCCGAGCCAGGTGACCAGCTCGTCGTCGTTGAGACGCTCGCCGGGCTGCAGCGTGCCGTCTTCGATCGCGGACAGCATCTTGTCGAACACGACGTCACGGAGGAGACGGCGGGGGGCCGGGTTCTCGGGGCCGGTGGGGATGGGCATGTATCAGACCTTCAATGCGCGAGGAAGTATCGATTATCCGGTACTTTACTCGACCGCTGCGAACCGTGTCGAGGCCCCACGCTCAGGGCCGCGTCCTCGGGGCCTAACCTCGGGGTTCCGCCGAAGGCCGTCGTGTCAGGCGCCCACGCGCACGACCGTGCGTCCGCGCACGCGCCCGGCGACGATCTCGGGGCCGAGGGCGACGACCTCGTCGAGGGTCGTCTCGGTGGTCAGCGAGTCGAGCAGCTCGAGGTCGAGGTCGGTCGCGAGCCGCGACCACGCCTCCTGGCGGAGTGCCAGGGGGGCCTGCACCGAGTCGATGCCCGCCAGGGTGACCGACCGCAGGATGAACGGCAGCACCGTCGTCGTGAGGTCCGAGCCCTGAGCGAGGCCGCAGGCCGTGACCGTGCCGCCCCAGGCGGTCTCGGCGAGCACGCTCGCGAGGGTCGTGCTGCCGACCGAGTCGACCGCGCCGGCCCAGCGGGGGCGTCGGAGCGGCTTCCCCTGCTCGCCGAGCTCGGCACGGTCGATGACGGACGAGGCGCCCAGCGACTGCAGGTACGGCCCCAGCTCGTCGGCCCGACCCGAGGAGGCGGTGACCGAGTACCCGAGTCGACTCAAGACGGCGACGGCCACCGACCCGACACCTCCGGCGGCACCGGTGACGACGATCTCGCCGTCGCCCGGCCGCACGTCGCGCTCGAGACGGAGCACGCTGAGCATCGCGGTCAGACCGGCCGTGCCGATCGCTGCCGCACGCCGGGCGTCGATGCCGTCGGGCACGGCGACGAGCGTGGCGGTGTCGACGACGGCGCGTTCGGCGTAGCCGCCGTCTCGCGTCTCGCCGAGACCCGCGCCCGTGGCGACCACCAGGTCGCCGACCGCGAACGCCGCGGGCGACGAAGGCGCCGCGGAGCCGGATGAGGATGCGCCGCTCGAGACCGGCCCGACGGCCGCGATCGTCCCGACGAGGTCGATGCCCGGCACGAGCGGGCTGACCCGCGCCACGCCCGGGTCGCCCGCGAGGGCGAGCCCGTCTTTGTAGTTCAGGCCCGACCAGAGGACGTCGACGACGACCTGGCCGGGTTCGAGGCCGTCGCCGTCGGGCCCGGGCCCCACCTCTCGGAGAGACGCGGGATGACCCTTCTCGACGACGACGGCTCGCATGGGCGTCAGGCTACGCGGAGTCGCGCGGCGTGGTGCTGCGCGGCGTGGTGCCGAGAGGCGACGTGCCGACGGTCGGGTCGGATGCCGCACCGGCACGCCCGCCCAGGAACCCGCCCAGGGCGCCGACGAGGTCGAGACCCGTCGTGGCCTTGACGACGTCCTGCAGCTGCGTCATGTTGTTCGCCACCGACTTGGTGAGCTCGTTCGCCCCGTCCGTCGACACGACGGTGAGGGTGTCGATGTTGCTCATCGGCGCCGCCATCTCGCGGGCGATGTCGGGCAGGCGCGAGATGACCTGCGACGCGAGCGCCGCCTGGCCGAACTTGCCCTGCGCCTCGGCGAGGGCGTCGACGGCCTCGGCCTCGGCCAGACCCTTCGCCTTGATGGCCGCGGCCTCGGCGCGACCGGCGGCCTCGACGGCTGCGGCCTCGTTCTCGGCGGCGGCGCGGGCGGCGTCGGCGAGCTGCGTGCGGCGGAACGCCTCGGCCTCGACGGCGGCGTTGGCGGCGTCGCGCTCGGCCTCGGCGTTCTGGACGGCGGCGTACGCGGCGGCCTCGGCGGGCTGACGCACGTCGATGTTCAGGCGCTCCTGGTTGACCTTGGCCTGCTCGGCGACGGCGATGCTCTCCTGCTCGGCGACGAGCTTGTCTTGCGTGGCACGGGCCAGCTCGCCGGCGGCGGAGGCCTCGGCGTTGGCGCGGTCGGTCTCGGCTTTGATCTGCGCCTGGCGCACGTCGAGCTGCAGCTGACGCTCGGCGGTCTGCTGCGTGTTGCCGATGCGGGCCAGGGCGGCGATGCGCTCGGCCTCCGCCTCGGCGACGTCGGCGTTCTGCTTGGCGACGGCCGCCTCGGCGCGACCGCGGTCGGCGAGGTAGGTGCTGCCCGGGGTCTCGATCTCGCGGATGTTCATCGTCTCGATCTGCAGACCGAGCTCGGCGAGCTCGCCCTTCGTCTCGTTGACGGCGTCGGCCGCGAGGCGCGAGAAGTTCTTGACCAGGTCGTCGACCGGCTGCCCGCCGATCAGACCGCGGATCGAGCCCTCGAGCGACTGCTGCACGATGACCGGCAGCTGCTGCTGCTGCAGCAGGTAGCGCTGGGCGGCGCGGCGCACGCCGTCTTCCGTGCCGGTGACCTTGAAGTTGACCGTGGCCTTGACCGCGGTGCGGATGTAGTTGGCGTCGATCGCCTGGACCTCGACGGGGGTCTGGTACTGCTCGAGGCTGAGCTTGAATCCCTCTTGGAAGATGGGCCAGACGAACGTGCGGCCCCCGATGATCACCTTCTGCGGGCTCGAGATGCCGCCGCCCTCGGAGCGCTCGGCACCACGGCCGACGACGATCAGCGCCTCGTTCGGCGGGACGCGGCGCACGCGGCTGGCGATGAACGACAGCAGCGCGATGGCGATGACGACCGCGACGACGATGGCGACGACGCTGGTGTTGCCGGAGATGAAGTCCACAGGGCTTCTCGTTTCTCTTTCGGTGGTGCAGGGCGGTTGTCGGGGGGCCCGGCGGGCCGGGGGAGCCTAGGAGGCGCGGGTCGGCTCGGAGTCGTCGCGCACGACCTCGACGCGCGGCCCGGACTCGGCCACCACGCGGATGCGGGTGCCGCGCTCGATGCGCACGTCGCTGACGGCGAGACGCCGTTCGAGTTCGCGGACGCCGTCGAGCCGGACCTCGCCGCCGGTCGGCGTGATGGTCTCGGTGGCGGTGCCGACGAAGCCGACGGGCGACCAGTGGCCGCCGGTCTCGCGTCTGGTCACGCGGCGGATGACGATCTGGATCAGCACGAGGGCGACGAGCGCCATCGCGACGGCGATCGCGTACGTCCACCCCGGGGGCAGACCGCTCTGCAGCGTGACGATGCCGGCCAGGCCGAAGATGGCGAGCGCCGCGCCGACGGCGACGCCCGAGACGAGGCCGTCGCCGATGTCGAAGACGTCGAGCAGATCACCCACGACGATGCTGACCAGGAGGACGACGAGCCCCACCGACCCGACGACGATGAACGTGACCATGCATCGAGACTGTCAGATGACGACGCCTCGCGCCTCGGCTGCACGGGGGAATGTGGACGGATCCGTCCGTGTGGAGGCGACCCGCGCCTCCTCGGCTCAGCCGAAGAGGATCGCGGCCTCGTCGTAGCGGTGCTGCGGCACGGTCTTCAGGCTGTCGAGCGCCTCCTCGAACGAGACGTGCACGATGTCGGTGCCGCGCAGGGCGACCATGCGACCCCAGCGCCCCTCCTGCACGGCGTCGCTCGCCGCGAGACCGAGACGCGTCGCGAGCACCCGGTCGTACGACGTCGGGGTGCCGCCGCGCTGGATGTGCCCCAGCGTCGTCGCGCGGGTCTCGATGCCGGTGCGCTCCTCGATGATGGGGGCGAGGCGCTCGCCGATGCCGCCGAGACGAGGGCGGCCGAAGGCGTCGAGACCGCGCTCGGAGTGCACGTCGGTGCCCTGGTCGGGCACGAAGCCCTCGGCGACGACCACCAGCGGTGCGCGCCCGCGGTCGTAGGCGGACTTCACCCACGCGACGATCTGGTCCATGCTCGTCGCCTGCTCGGGGATGAGGATCGCGTGCGCACCCGACGCCATGCCCGAGTGCAGCGCGATCCAGCCGACGTGGCGGCCCATGACCTCGGCCACCATGCAGCGGCTGTGCGACTCGCCCGTGGTGCGGAGGCGGTCCATCGCGTCGGTCGCGATCTGCACGGCCGTGTCGAAGCCGAAGGTGTAGTCGGTGGCGCCGAGGTCGTTGTCGACCGTCTTCGGCACGCCGACGATCTTGAGGCCGGCGTCGGTCAGGCGCTTGGCGGCCGCGAGGGTGCCCTCGCCGCCGATCGCGATCATGGCGTCGATGCCGTGGCGCTCCATGTTCTCGGTGATGCGCGCCACGCCGCCGTCGCCCTCGAAGGGGTTCGTGCGGCTCGTGCCGAGGATCGTGCCGCCCTGCTTCGCGATGCCCTGGATGTCCTTGCGGACGAGAGGCACGATGTCGGCGTCGACCACCCCCCGCCAGCCGTCGCGGAACCCGACGAACTCCTGCCCGTGGATCTGCGTGCCCTTGAGGACGGCTCCGCGGATGACGGCGTTGAGTCCAGGGCAGTCGCCGCCGCTGGTGAGGATTCCGATTCTCATCGTGATGCTCCATCGCAAGGTCGGGCCCGGCCCGGAGGGCCGAGGTCGATCCCATCATGGCGTACTACCGTGGACGCATGACCGACCAGTCCACGCCGCGACCTCCGTCGCCGTGGGCGCGCTTCACCCGACCCGCACCCGGTGAGGATCGCTCGATCCCCCTCGCCGCGCCTCCTCGGCCGGTCAACACCCTGCCGGAGGCACGGGTCGCGTCGATCGCGCCGGTCGCCCCGCAGACCTGGTCGCCCGAGGCGCCCGAGCGCACGCCGTCCGGTCAGGGCGCGGCGTCCGCTCCGGGCGCGGTGGAGTCCACGCCGCAGGGCACGCGCGCACCCGAGCACCGTGGCCGCGACGCCGACTTCGACTCGTACTTCGCACCCGCCGACGACGACGTGTGGGACGCTCCGCGGCCACGGCACGACGACCCGGGTCACGGCCTGGCCGTCGCGTCGATCGTCTTCGGCGTCTTCTTCGCGCCGCTCGGCATCGTGCTCGGGCTGGTCGCCGCCCACCGCTCGTCGCACGCCGGCTTCTCGCGTCGGCTGGCCCTGATCGGCGTCGCGATCGGCGGCGTCGTGCTGATCGCGAGCATCGTCTACGGGGTCAGCGCCCTCGACTACCTGGCGCGGCTGTCGGCGACCTGCGCCCAGCTCGGGTCGGGCGAGTACGTCGACCCGGCCGGGCGCGAGGTCACCTGCGGCTGAGCCGCTCGCAGCCGGGACGCGCGCGACCGAGCCGCGCGCAGCCGGGCCGCCCGCAGCCGGGCCGCGCCCCGAGTCGGGCGCAGCCCAGACGCCTCAGAGGCGGACGGTGCCCGTGTCGGCGATGTTCTCGGGGTGACCGCCGGTGATCGCGGCCTTCGCGTACTTCAGCATCGTGATGGCCTTGGGCTCGTTGCTCACCCAGTACTCGGCCGTCTCGACGTCGACCTCGAGCAGCGCGACGGTCGGGTCGTCTCGACCCTGGTCGAACCAGGCCTCGGCCGCGGTGGTCCACAGCTCGTCGATGATCTCGGCGTCCTTGACGACGGTCGCCTTGCCCGAGAGCGACAGGTAGCCCTTGCCGGTCTCGACCGCGACGTTCACCTGAGGGTGCGCGCGCACGTCGTCCGTCTTGGGTGACGGGTCGGGCGTGAAGAAGTAGACCTTGCCGTCGAACTCGCGGTCGACGATGGCCAGGGGTCGACTGACCAGGTGCTGGCTGCTGCCCTGGGTCGTGAGGATGCCGATGCGGCCCTTGTCGAGCACCTCGGAGATGCGCTTGATGTCGTTCGTGTCCGTCATGGCTGCGACGGTACGCCGGAGGCGCGGTGCGGGTCACAGTGAACCGCGCCTCCTCGTCCGCAGGCGTCGCAGACCACCAGCTGCTCGCGGCACTGCACGTCGCTGCAGTTCTGCATCCGCTTCGTGGCGTCGCCGCACCGCACGCAGCGGCCGAGCACCGCGGTGTGGTCGGAGAAGTCGACCGAGCCGCGCCCGTCGAAGACGTAGAGCGAGCCGTCCCACACGCCGTCGTCGCCGAAGCGCTCGCCGTAGCGGACCACTCCGCCCTCCAGCTGGTACACGCGGGAGAATCCGCGGCTCGTCATCAACGAGCTGAGCACCTCGCAGCGGACCCCGCCGGTGCAGTACGTGACGATCGGCTCGTCCTTCAGGTGGTCGTAGCGCCCGCTCTCGATCTCGGCGACGAACTCGCGGGTCGTGGCGACGTCGGGCACGACCGCGTCGCGGAACCGCCCGATGCGCGACTCGAACTCGTTGCGGCCGTCGAAGAAGGTCACCTGCTCGCGGTCCATCAGGTCGTGCAGGTCGTCGGGGCTGAGGCGGGTGCCGCCGCCGACGACGCCCTGCTCGTCGACGCGCAGCTCGTCGGGGGCGCCGAAGGTGACGATCTCGTCGCGGACCTTGACCGACAGCTTGGGGAAGTCGTGACCGGTGCCCTCGCTCCACTTCGCGTCGACGCCCGCGAAGGGGGCGTACTCGCGCGTGGTGCGCAGGTACCGCTTGACGTCGGCGAGCTCGCCGCCGACCGTCGCGTTGATGCCGTGCGGCGAGAGCACGATGCGGCCGGTCAGGTCGAGCGAGCGGCAGAGCTCGCGCTGCCAGAGGCGGATGGCCTCGGGGTCGGCGAGCGGGGTGAAGACGTAGAACAGCAGGATCTTGGGGACGGCCACCGGAAGAGTGTAGCCATCGGTCGTCAGGGCCTGGATGATAAATGCACTATTCTGGGATGTGGCACGACAGGTCGACCGGTCGGTGCCGCCACACACTACGAGGAGGATCGATGCCCATCCCGACGACCCCGTCGCCCACCCTCTGCCGGCGTCTGCATCGCGACGAGGTCTTCGAGCTCGTCCTCGAGGCGATCGTGTCGGGGCAGCTCGGCGAGGGCGAGCGCCTGCACGACACCGATCTCGAAGACTGGCTCGGCGTCTCGCGCACACCCATCCGCATGGCGCTCGCCCGCCTGGAAGACCTCTCTCTCGTCGAGACGGTGCCCAAGCGGTACACGCGGGTCAGCACCGCGCGCCCGTGGCTCGTGCGGCCTCTGCTGTCGACGCTCTGCTCGCTCGCCGATCTCGCGCTCGCCGAGGCGATCGCCGACGACGCCGCCCGGGTCGTGGTGGCGACGGCGCTCGACGGCCCGCTGCCGGTGGACGAGGAGGCGCGGGTCGCGTCGCCGACCGCGCCCCCGGTCATCGAGGCGCTCGTCTCCGCCGCCGAGGCGATGGCCACCGCGTCGTCGAACCGGCGGCTCGCTCAGCTGATGGGCCATTTCGGCCCCACGGTGCTGTTCCACGCCCGCTTCATCGGCGACGATCTCGACGAGGCGGGGCTGTCGACGGCGCTGGCGGCCCTCCGCGCCGCCGTCGCCCGTGCCGACCTCGGCGCCTCACGCGTCGCCCTCGCCGAGATCGCGTCGGCGCCGGTGCTGCTCTCGGTCGTGCGTGCCGGCAGCGCGGCGGCGTGACCACCGGTGGTGTCAGTAGGCGCCGACGGGGCGGATGACCGCACGGACCGTCCGCGCCAGGACGACGGCGTCCGTCGCCGGAGTCCAGTCGTGCACGTACGAGAGATCGAGGTCGAGCCCGTCGTCCCATGGGAGGTCGGAGCGGCCACCGACCTGCCACGGGCCGGTCAGACCGGGCAGCACGAGCAGCCTCTGACGCGCCCGGTCGCAGTAGTGGTCGACCTCGCGGAAGAGCGCGGGTCGTGGCCCGACGAGGCTCATGTCGCCTCGGAGGATGTTCCAGAGCTGGGGCAGCTCGTCGATCGAGTAGAGGCGCAGCACGCGACCCACCCTGGTGATGCGCGGGTCGTCGCGCAGCTTGAAGAGCGGGCCGCCGGCCTCGTTGCGGGCGACGAGATCGGCCAGGCGGGTCTCGGCGTCGACGTGCATGGTGCGGAACTTCAGCATCGTGAACGCCTCGCCGTCGAGCCCGGCGCGCACCTGCCGGTAGAGGACGGGACCGCGACTGTCGAGTCGCACGGCGAGGGCCGTGATGAGAGCCAGGGGCAGAAGGGCGACGATGAGCAGGGCGGCCACCACGACGTCGACGACGCGCTTCGTCACCCGGTGGGGTCGGCGTCGGACGGGCGGCAGCTCGACGCGGATGCTCTCGGCGTGCGGGCGGAGGGGCGTCGACGTCACCGGGTCACCCGCCGGGTCTCGGGCAGGGGCGGGATGTCGTCGAGCCCGGCGACCACGGGCCCGAGGGCGTCGCGACCGAGCAGCCCCGTGAGAGCGTCGCCCGCCTCGACCCACCGGCGATCGACGAGCGTCGCGACGAACGCGTCGAACGACGGGCGCAGAGCAGGGTGGTGCAGATCGATCGACACGTGGCGGGAGAGGAACGCCGCGCGGTGGTCGAGGGGCTCGGCGGCCTTGCGGGTGAGGGGGTTCTCGGCGCGGTCGACGAAGACCGTCGTCTCTCGGACGACGTCGGCGCAGGTGGCGCCGTCGGCCGTCATCGCCTCGACGACGCGGTCGGCGATCTCCGCCGTCTCGTCGGTCGGGGCGTGCGCCGCCGAGCGGATGGCGTCGCCGTGCAGGATGCCGATCAGCTCGAACGTGTCGAGCAGATCGGCGACCGTCACCGACGAGATCCGGGTGTACCGGTTGGCCTCGATGTCGACGAGGCCCTGCGTCGCGAGACGCGCCAGCGCCTCCTTGACGGGTGTCTTCGAGACGCCGAGCCACGCGGCGATGTCGTCTTCGAACAGGCGCTCGCCCGGGTGCAGCGTGCCGTCGAGAATGGCGTCGAGCACCGATTCGAACGTCAGGTCACGCAGCAGTCGCCGGGGGCGACGTGTGGAGCGGTCGGGAACTGGCATGCTGCCTCCAAGGTCGGAAGCAAAACATATCATCTGTCATTCTTTTAAGCCAGACCCGATATGCCGGTGTCGGCGGACCGCGCCGGCCGAGGGGGGCTCGGCGGGGTCCGCCCGGCCTCAGCCGGGCTGCCGGGCGTGCCAGCGGCCGCGCACGACGAGGATGCCCGCGCCGATCAACGCGGCCACCAGCGAGCCCACCAGCACGCCGACCTTCACCACGTCGTCCTGCGCGCTGCCGGTGCCGTAGGCGAGCTCGCCGACGAGGAGCGACACCGTGAACCCGATCCCGGCGACGAACGACAGCCCCAGGACGTCGGGCCAGCGGAGGCTCGGGTCGAGCCGGATGCCCGGCAGGCGCGTCACGAGGAGCGACGCGCCGGTGATCCCGATCGACTTGCCGACGACCAGGGCGACGATGATCCCGAGGGCGACGCTGTCCGTCAGCGACTCGGTGAGGCCGCTGACGCCGCCCACCGAGACCCCGGCCGAGAAGAACGCGAAGATCGGCACGGCCAGACCCGACGAGATCGGGCTCCAGCGTTCGGCGAAGTGGTGCGTCAGCGGGTGGCGCTCCTCTCGGCCGTCGGCGGTGACGTGCGTGACGCCGGCTCGCTTCGTCGCGACCGCCGGCACCAGGAGGCCCAGGACGACGCCGGCGATGGTGGCGTGCACACCCGAGGCGTGCACGAGGGCCCACGCGGTGACGCCGAGGGGGATCAGCAGCCACCACGAGCGCACCCCGCGGCGCACGAGCACCGCGAACGCGATCAGCGGCAGGACCGCGAGCAGGAGCGGGACGAAGGCGATGCCGGCCGTGTAGAACACGGCGATGATCGTGATCGCGATGAGGTCGTCGACGACGGCGAGCGTGAGGAGGAACGTCCGCAGAGCGGGTGGGAGGTTCTTGCCGACGACGGCGATCACCGCGACGGCGAAGGCGATGTCGGTCGCCGCCGGGATGGCCCAGCCCTGCAGGGCGTCCGGCCCGGCGTTCAGGTTGATCAGCGTGAAGATGACGGCGGGCAGGATGACGCCGCCGACGGCCGCCGCGATCGGGAGGGCGGCGACCTTCGGGTCGCGGAGCGAACCCGCCACGAACTCCTGCTTGAGCTCGAGGCCGACGACGAAGAAGAAGATCGCCAGCAGGCCGTCCGCGGCCCAGGTGCCCACGCTGAGGTTCAGGTGGAGCGCCTCGGGGCCGAAGCGGAGGTCCCGGACCTCCGAGTAGAAGCCGCCGGCCGGGCTGTTGGCGATGACGAGTGCGAGCACTGTGGCCACGAGCAGCAGCAGCCCGCCCGTGGTGTCGCGGCTGACGAAACGCGAGATGCGCTGCGCGCGGGATGCGCCTCCCGGGGCCTGCTGGGGGGAGGGATGGGTGGACGGAGCGTCGGACATGCGTGACCTCGGGGTCGGTGGAGCGAGAACGGGATGCGTGTCACCCGGCCTGGAGGTCGGGCGGTCTCAGCGCCGTGGCGGCGGGCAGCCGGCTATCTCGCCGTGGGCGTTGCTGCCCCACAGGCTCATCCACCCGTTCGTGCCGCACGTGCGCTTCGTCAGCACGCGGGCCTTCGGGAACGACTGCGCACGGACCGTCACGCGACGTCGCACGTGTCGGATCCGGGCGTGGCTCATGGTCTCCAGGGTACTTCGTCCGGTGCGATGCTCGCCGAGGCCTATCGCCCGCCGGTGTCATCCAGGGTCAGCCGCCGCACGCTCGGCGCCGCGAGGGCCGCGGCGCTCGCCGCGACGATGACGACGGCGCATGCCACGAGCGTCGACGGCGTGCCGAACACGTGGGCCGCCGGGCCGACCAGGACCTCGCCGAGCGGGATCGCGACGAACGAGCCGACCATGTCGTACGAGTAGACCCGGGCGAGCGCCTCGCGCGGGATCCGGCTCTGCAGCGACTGGTCCCAGGTGATCGCGAAGATCTCGAGGGCGACGCCGCCGAGGGCGAAGGCGGCGATCAGGGCGGGCAGCTGCGGAGCGAGTCCGAGGGTCGCGACCGGCACCGCGGTCACGGCCATGAGGCCGACCCCGACGGCCAGCCCCCGCCGGGGTCGCCAGCGCAGGGCGATCAGCGCACCCAGGGCCAGGCCGCCGGTCTGGGCGGCGATCAAGAGGCCCCAGGCGCCGCGCCCGAACGAGTCGTCGGCGACCACGGGGCCGAGCACGGTCGTGGCGCCCACGAACGCGGCGTTCAGGACGGCGAACTGGGCGACCACGATCCAGACCCACGAGCGCCGCGTGAACTCCTGCCAGCCGTCGCGCAGATCGCCGAGCACCGACGGGCTCCGCCCCGCCTCGGGTGCTGCCCGGGGTCGGCGGGGCAGTCGCAGCCGGGTGTACAGGGCGCCGGCGAGGGCGAAGCCCGCCGCATCGACGGCGAGACCCCAGCCCGGCCCGATCACCGCGACGAGACCCGCCCCGGCCGAGGCGCCGACGATGCTCCCGCCGTTGAGCCCGAGTCGCAGCAGGGCGTTCGCCGGGCGGAGGAGGTCCGCCGGCACCGTCTCGGGCACGAGCGCCGCGGCGGCCGGCAGGCTGACGGCCGCGACCGCGCCGTTCAGCACGCTCATCACGACGAGGGTCGGGATGGTCGCCGTGCCGGTGATCACGAGGGCCGCGACGACGGCCTGCGTCGCGGCCGCCGCCAGCGAGGCGCCGACCAGCACGACGTCGCGGGGCAGACGATCGGCGATCACGCCCCCGAACAGCAGCACGGCGACGTTGGCCACGGAGCGCGCCGCGACGACGAGCCCGAGATCGGCCGCCGACCCGGTGAGGTCGAGCACGGCGAAGGCAAGGGCGATCGGGGCGACCGCGTTGCCGAGGATGCCGGTCGTCCGTGCGGCGAGCAGCCAGCGGAACGAGGGGTGCGCGAGGGGACCGCCCCGGGTCGGGACGTCCCCGGAGGCCGAGGAGGCGCCTCCTCGGTCCGCGGTCACGGTCGCCTCAGGGCGAACAGCGCGGCCGTCATCGACACGGGGCTCGTGCCGGGCGTGCGCGGCGGTCGCGCCCGGGCGTGCAGCAGGGCCGAGGCCTGGCCGACGTGGCGGACCACGCGCTGCCACGTCTCGTCGTCGACCCAGAGCTCGGCGTCGGTCGACAGCTGGGGCCCGACGGCGCGACGGCCGGATCGTCGGCGGAGCTCGTCGATCAGGGCCTCGATGTACTGGGCGCGCTCCTCCTGATCGTGGGGTCGGGACGCGCCGGGGGAGGACGGGTCGTGGGGGTCGGGGCTCGGGTCGAACGGCCGGGCCGACGAGACGTGCCGATAGCGCTTCGCCTCACCGCCGCGGATCCGCATCAGCTCGACGACCTCGATCAGACCGACGCGCTCGAGCACCCTGAGGTGGTAGCTCGCGGTCGCCTGCGACAGGCCGAGTTCGCGCCCGGCCTCGGCGGCGCTCATCGCGGCGCCGGTGAGGAGGGAGAGGAGGCGCAGACGGATCGGGTGGGCCGTCGCGCGGAGTTCGTCGAGTGCGGACACAGGCCAACCCTGGAGCCGGCGACGCCGACCGTCAAATGCCTCTTTGGGGGTCGGTCGCTGCGGGTGTCGGGGGCGGCGTCTACCATCGCCGCATGCCCGATCCCGCCCTGACGCCCGACGAGGCCGGGGCTCCGATCGAGACGACGTACCGTCCGAGCGAGCACGTCGACGTGCGGGCGACGCTCCGACCGCTGTCACGCGGTTCGGACGACCCCGCGTTCCGGGTGGTCGGCGGCGCCCTGTGGCGTGCCGTGCGGGCGCCGACCGGCCCCGCGACGCTCCGCCTCGAGTCGACGACCGACGGCATCCGCGCCCACGCCTGGGGCCCGGGCGCCGACTGGGTCGTCGAGGCCGTCCCCGAGATGCTCGGTCGCGGAGACGACTGGTCGGGTCTCGACGTCGCCGACAACGCGTTCCTGCGCGATGCCCGCCACCGCCTCCCCGGCCTCCGCCTGACGCGCACCAACCAGGTCGTGCAGATGCTCGTACCCGCCGTGCTCGAGCAGAAGGTGACGAGTCGCGAGGCCTGGCGGGCCTGGCGCGACCTCGTGCGCCGACACGGCGAGCCGGCGCCCGGGCCCGCGCCCGACGGGCTCGTCGTGCCGCCCGACGCCGCGGGGTGGCGGCGGATCCCGAGCTGGGAGTGGCACCGCGCCGGGGTGGGCCCCCAGCGATCCGACACCGTGATGCGGGTCTGCGCCGTCGCGCCGTCGCTCGAGAGGACGCTGGCGCTCGGTCGCGGCGGACCGGAGGTCGAGAGGAGGCTGCGATCGATCCCGGGGATCGGCGTGTGGACGGCCGCCGAGACGATGCAGCGGGCCCACGGCGACGCCGACAGCCCGAGCGTCGGTGACTACCACCTCCCGGCCCTCGTCGGCTGGGCCCTGATCGGCAGACCCGTCGACGACGACGGCATGCTCGAGCTGCTCGAACCGTGGCGCGGTCACCGCGAACGGGTCATGCGGCTCATCTCGGCCAGCGGGTTCTCGAAGCCGAAGTTCGGCCCGCGGATGACCATCCAGGATCACCGGTTCCACTGACGCCCCGCCGGCCGCGCGGGCAGGTGGAGGCGGCGGCTCAGGCCGCCGGGCGGCCCGTCGGCGCGTCGGGCGATGCGTCGCCGCCGATCGCGTCGAGCACCCGATGGGAGAACGAGTGCAGCGCCGCGGCGTCCGGTCCGAGGGCCGCGACGAAGTACTCGCCGATGGCGGCGGTGTGACCGCGGGTCGCCGTCAGCATGGCCCGCCGGCCGTCGGCGGTGAGCTCGACCCAGGTGCCCCGGCCGTCCGTCGAGCAGTCCGAGCGGCGCACGAGGTCGCGTCGCTCCATCCGCGTGACCTGATGGCTGACCCGGCTCTTCTCCCAGCCGATCTGCTCGGCGATGTCACGGACCCGGAGGCGCCGGTCGGCACTGCGACCGAGCCCCACCAGGATCTCGTACTCGGCCGCCGACACGCCCGACTGCGTGTGCAGTCGGAGCTCGAGCGCGCGATCGAGACGTCGGCGCATGGCGTAGAACGCATCCCAGACGGCCCACTCGTCGTCGGTCAGTTCGTGGGCCATTCGCCCAGTGTAGAGACGGTGGTCCGGCATATCCTCGGGCCATGTCCGATGTGAACGCCGCCGACCTCACGCAGCAGACCGTCGAGACCGCCGGGCGCTGGCGCCGGGCCGTGAGAGACGCCCCGGCCGAGGCGTCGGCGACCCGTCTCGCCCGCGTCGCGCGAGACGCCGAGGGCCTCGAGTTCACGGCCGCGTTCGTCGACGGCGTCGTGCTCGTCGACGACCACGCCGTCGCGGCACGTCGCCTCGACCAGCTCAGCCGGGCGATGCCCGACTCCCTGCCCTGGCACCTGCGGGCCGCCGTCTCGACCGGGGGCGGGTTCGGCCCCCTGGCGCCGCGCGCCGTGATGCCCGTCGCCCGCCGGGCGTTCCGGCGCCTGGTCGAGCACCTCGTCGTCGACGAGAGCCCCGACAAGCTCGGCTCGCACCTGTCCGCGCTGGCGTCCGACGGCTCGCGACCGAACCTCGCCCCGCTCGGCGAGCCCGTCATCGGCCCGGCCGGGGCCGACCGCCGCCTCGCGCGGCTGCACGACCTGGTCGCCCGCGACGACGTGCACCACGTGTCGGTCTCGCTGCGCGACGTCGGCGGCCCCTTCGGCCCCTGGGCCCTCGACGAGACCGCCTCGGCCCTGGTCGCCCGGCTGACCCCGGTGTACGAGCTCGCGCTCGCCGGCCGGGTGCCGACGCTGATCGACCTCGACATGGGGCGGCGCGGCGAACTCGACCTGACCGTCGACGTCTTCACGCGCCTCCTCGACCAGCCCTCGCTCAGGCGCCTCGAGGCCGGGATAGCGCTGCAGGCCTACCTGCCCGACGCCCTGGCGACGCTCGAGCTGCTCACCGACTGGGCGCGGCAGCGGGTCGCCGACGGCGGGGCCCCGATCCGCATCCGACTCGTCAAGGGCGCGAACCTCGCCGCCGAGGCCGTCGACGCGTCCCGTCACGCGCGGCCCGCGCCGACCCTGCCCACGAAGGCCGCGACCGACGCGTCGTACCGGCGTCTGCTCGACCACGCCCTGCGTCCTGAGAACGCCGCGGTGGCGCACGTCGGCGTCGCGACGCACAGCCTGCTCGACCTCGCCCACGCCTGGACCCTCGCGCAGCGGCGCGACGTCGTACCCCACGTCGTCTTCGAGGCCGTGCACGGGCTGGCGCCGGCGCAGACCCGGGCGGTCGCCGCCGAGGTCGGCGGCATGGCGATGTACACGCCCGTCGCACCGCCGGAGGAGTTCGACGCCGCGATCGGCGGACTGGTGCGGGGGCTCATCGGCGGCCCCGTCGGCGTCGACCCGGCCGACGGGCCCGGGTTCGAGCGCGAGGTCGCGGCCTACCGCCGGTCGGTCGCGGCCGCCGCCGCGCCCGCTGTCGCGGTCGGCGTCGAAGCCGCGGCGGGGGCCGAGGGCGCGCCCGGCGGCGACACCGCGGCGGGTGGGCCCGCTGATCCGACTTCCGGCGTCGAGTCGGGCACCGGGTTCGTCAACACCCCCGACGCCGACCCGGCGCTCGACCTCGC
This sequence comes from Frigoribacterium sp. CFBP9030, assembly GCF_034045195.1. Classification (NCBI taxonomy): domain Bacteria; kingdom Bacillati; phylum Actinomycetota; class Actinomycetes; order Micrococcales; family Microbacteriaceae; genus Frigoribacterium; species Frigoribacterium sp. CFBP9030. The sequence continues at coordinate 98,782 of NZ_JAXCWG010000004.1, read as the reverse complement.
CCGGGCATGGGGCCGGCGCATCCTCGTCGCCGCGCAGACGTCCGAGCTCGGTCTCGCGCAGATCGACGGCGCCCGGGTGCCCGATCACAGTCGGCTCGAGGAGACCGTCGCCCGCACCGTCCAGGCCGGAGTCGCCTGGGGTCGCCGCGACCACGCCGAGCGCGCCGCCCTGCTCGACGCCGTCGCCGCCCGGCTCGACTCCCACCGGGCCCGCCTGATCGAGGTCCTGATCAGCGAGACGGGTGCGACGCTCAGCGAGGCGGCCCTCGACGTCGGCGCGGCGGTCGACGCCGCCTGGTGGCACGCGGTTCTCGCCCGCGGTCTGGGCGACGTCCGCGGGGCCCGCTACGCGCCTCCTCGGCTCACCGTCGTCGTGCCGACGGCCGACTCCGCCGTCTCGACCCTGGTCGGCTCGGTGTCCGCGGCGCTCGCGGCGGGCAGCGGCGTCGTCGTCCGCCCCGCGCCCGAGGCGTGCCGCACGGCCTCGGTGGTCGCCGACCTGCTCCGCTCGGCAGGCGTGCCCGCCGAACTCGTCGCGACGGCGATCGTCGACGACCTCGGGCTGGCGCACGATCTGCTCGTGCACCCGGCCGTCGACCGCGTCGTGCTGCACGGCCCGTTCGAGACCGCGGCGGGCGTCCGCTCGTTCCGGGGCGACCGCGAGCTCTGGGCCGAGACGCCCGGGCTCAACTCCGTCGTCGTCGCCGAGACCGCCGACCTCGACCGAGCGGCCGTCGACGTCGTGGCCGGCGCGTTCGCCCACGCCGGTCAGGCGCCCTGGGCCGCCCGGCTCGTGGTCGTCGTGGGGTCGAGGTCACGGGCCGCCGGCTTCCGTCGTCGTCTGGTCGACGCCGTCGCCGCGCTGCGGATCGGCCGGCCCGACGCCGCCACCACCGACGTCGGGCCGCTGATCGCTCCCGCCGAGGGGCCGCTGCTCGCCGCCCTCACCGAGCTCGACCCCGGAGAATCCTGGCTCGTCGCGCCCGAACGACTCGACGACGACGGCGTGCTCTGGCGGCCCGGCATCCGAGACGGCGTGCGCCCGGGCGGCGCCTTCACCCGCCCCATGCCGGGCGGGCCCGTGCTCGGACTCGTGCATGTCGAAACCTTCGCCGAGGCGGTCGACCTCCAGAGCGCACTCGAGCGCTCGTCGACGGCCGGGTTGCATTCGCTCGACGTCGACGAGGTCGAGCAGTGGCTCGAGGCCCTCGACGTCGGCTCGCTCGTGGTCAACCGCGCGGTCGCCGCACCCCGGGCGGGTCGGAGCCCCTCGGGCGGGCGCCGCCGCGCGTCGGTCGGGCGGACCACCGCCGCAGGAGGCGCGCACACCGTCATCGCGCAGGGCGCCTGGTCGAGAGCGGCCCGGTCGCTCGAGAAGTCGTTGCAGCTCGACGGCGTCTCCGAGCCGGTTGTCCGCCTGATCGAGGCCGCCCGTGCGAATCTCTCGTTCGACGAGTTCGACCGCATCCGCGCGGCGGCCCGCAGCGACGAACGCGCCTGGCGAGACGTCTTCGGCGCCTCGCGGGCCCTCGGCGGCCTCGAGGTCGAGCGCACCGTGCTGCGTCACCGCCCCGCGTCGGTCGTGCTGCGGCTCGCGTCGGGCGGCGACCCCGTCGACCTCGTCCGTCTCATCGCCGCAGCCACCCGGGCGGGGGCGCGCATCGACCTCAGCACCGCTCTGCCCCTGCCCGCGGCGCTCCATCTGCTGATCACGTCTCCGCAGTCGCCCGTCGAGGTGGGGGCGGTGATCGTCGAGAGCGACGAGGCCTTCTTCGACCGTGCGGCCGTCGGGTCGCTGCAGCAGATCGACGACGTCGACGACCCCGCGATCGAGCTCGGCATGACGCCCTCCGCCGCCCAGCGCCGTCGTGTGGCCGACTACCGCGGGCTGCGCATCCGCCTCGTCGGCCGGGGGCGGACGGAGCTCTCGTCGGCCGTCGGGCACAGCGCCGACGTCGCCATCTGGACGGGCGAGGTCACCGACGAGGGCCGGGTCGAGCTGCTCCCCTTCGTGCACGAGCAGACGGTCACGGTCGCGGCCCACCGCGACGGGCGGCCCGAGGCGGCCCTCCGCGACCTGCGGCTCTGACGCGGGTGCGGGTGCGGGCGCCGGGCGGGCCTGCGCTCGAGCCCGCGCTCGCGCGCTAACCCACGCCCACGCCCGGGTCGGGTCGGGTCGGGCTTGCGCCTCAGCCCGCGCCCACGCCCACGCCCGGGTCGGGTCGAGCTCGCGCCTCGAGTGGTCAGAAGATGTCCTTGGTGGCCTCGCGAAGGACATCTTCTGACCACTCGACGCGTTGCGCGCGGCGCGAGGCCGAGCTCGGTGGTCAGTAGTCGCCCTTCGTGGGTTCGCGAAGGGCGCTTTCTGACCACTCGACGCCACGCGACGCGCGGCGCACGGTCACGTGAGGTCAGGCGAGCTCGCGTCTCGAGTGGTCAGAAGATGTCCTTGGTGGCCTCGCGAAGAGCATCTTCTGACCACTCGACGCGTTGCGCGCGGCGCGAGGCCGGGCTCGGTGGTCATTAGTCGCCCTTGGTGGGATCGCGAAGGGCGCTTTCTGACCAATGAGACGCGACGCGACGCGACGAGACGCGACGCGACGCGACGCGCAGCGCTCGGCGCTCGGTCACGCGAGGTCAGGCGCGCCCGCGCTCGAGTGGTCAGAAGATGTCCTTGGTGGCCTCGCGAAGGACATCTTCTGACCACTCGACGCATTGCGCGGCGCGAGGCCGGGCTCGGTGGTCAGTAGTCGTCCTTCGTGGCCTCGTGACGGGCGCTTTCTGACCACGGACCCGGCGCGCCGCGCGCCGCGCGCGCGACGCGCTCAGGCAGGGTGGCGGCTGATCAGCTTCGACAGGACGATCGCGCTGCGGGTGTGATCGACGTTCGGGGCGTTGCGGACGCGTTCGAGCGCCTCCTCGAGCGACGGGATGTCGCGGCTGCGCATGTGCACGATGGCGTCGGCGCTGCCCGTGACGGTGCCGGCGTCGACGACCTCGGGCACCGTGCTGAGGATCCGCTGCAGCTCCTGCGGCGACACGGTGCCTCGGCAGAACAGCTCGACGTACGCCTCGGTGCCCAGGCCGTCCACCGTCGGGTCGACCTGCACCGTGAAGCCCTTGATGACGCCGTCCGCGACGAGGCGGTCGACACGTCGCTTCACCGCCGAGGCGCTCAGCCCCACCGACGCCCCGATGTCGCCGTAGCCGGCGCGGGCGTTCTGGCGCAGCAGGTCGATGATGCCGAAGTCGAGATTGTCCACCCCGAGACCCTACGGCAACTAGTTGCGTGATCCAGGCCCATAACGCACATTCGTTGCGTCGCAGCCCGGCCTCCTGCGCCCGGTGCGTGTGACACTGGCACCCGTGAGCATCACGAGCGACTCCGTGGACACCGCCGGAGACCCCCAGCCCCCGATCACCCGTCGAGCCACCCCGCGCACGGTGCTGATGTGCCGACCCGACCACTTCACCGTGAGCTACAAGATCAACCCGTGGATGGACCCCGCGGCGCCCACCGACACCGCGAAGGCGGTGGCCCAGTGGCAGGTGCTCTACGACACCTACGTCGGCCTCGGTCACGACGTGCACCTGATCGACCCGATCGACGGCCTGCCCGACATGGTCTACGCGGCGAACGGCGGATTCGTCGTCGACGGCAAGGCCTACGGCGCCCTGTTCACCTACCCCGAGCGCCAGCCCGAGGGCCCCGCCTACATGGACTGGTTCCGCGAGGCCGGCTTCGACGTCGCCGTGCCCGACGAGATCAACGAGGGCGAGGGCGACCTGCTCCTCGTCGGCGACGTCGTGCTGGCCGGCACCGGGTTCCGCACATCGACCCGCTCGCACGACGAGGTCGCGCGGGTCTTCGGTCGCGAGGTCGTCGGGCTCACCCTCGTGAACCCCGCGTTCTACCACCTCGACACGGCCATCGCGGTGCTCGACCCCGAGCCCGTCGAGGGCGGCCAGAACATCGCCTACCTCGAGAGCGCCTTCGACGCGGCCTCGCTCGAGGTGCTGCGCGAGCGGTTCCCGGACGCGATCCTCGTCGACGAGGAGGACGCCGCCATCCTGGGGCTCAACTCGTACAGCGACGGCTACAACGTCGTCATCGCCGCCCGGGCGACGGGCTTCGAGCGTCAGCTGCGCGAGCGGGGTTACAACCCGATCGGCGTCGACCTCTCCGAGCTGCTGCTGGGCGGCGGCGGGGTGAAGTGCTGCACCCTCGATCTGCGACGCTGACGGTCGACCCGACCCGCGCCTCCTCGGCGGTCGCCGCTCAGCCGCGACCGTCGGGGCGGACGAACAGGTAGACGACGCTGCGACCCGTGCGGTGCTCTTGCGCGAGGTCGTAGCCGAAGCCGCCGAGGGTGTTCAGGTCGGGGTCGTCGAGCGCATCGATCTGCAGCCGCGCGATCCACAGGCGGTCGACGTCGGTGAGGCGCTCCTGCAGTTCGGCGCGCTGCGTCTCGTCGTCGAGGCCGAGGGTCACGTCGGTGAAGCGGCCCTCGGCGGCGCCCGAGCGGACGAACGCGACGTCGTCGAGCCCGTCGAACCGGTCGGGGTACGCGTAGAACGCCTGGCGGGGCCGGGTCGACACCGTGCCAGAGGCGTCGAGCACGAACGCGTCGCCGGGCCGGGCCTGCTGCTCGATGTAGCCCGCGATCTGACGCAGGTCGGCCGCACCGCCCTTGCCCGTCGGCTGCCGCTGCAGCACCCAGGTCGGGGCGGAGGCGACGACGAGCAGGGCGATCAGCGCGATGCTGACCCATCGGCGCCGGAACCCCGTGATCGCCACGCTCAGCAGCAGGCACATGCCCGGCGCCGCGAACACGACGAGGCGCGCCTGGAAGACCGGTTCGAGCGCGAGACCGGCGATCAGCAGCAGACCCACCGGCAGCACGACCCATAGGGCTCCGAGCAGCACGATGCTGCCCGGGGTCCGTGCCCGGTCGCGCAACCGCGTGCCGAGCAGGATGAGCAGCACCAGGCCGATCACCGCGTACGCGATCGACGTCGCGAACCACGGCTCGACCAGCACCGTCCACCATGTGATGTCGGCCCCGGTCGAGGGGTCGTCCGAGCCGAGCAGCCGGTTGCGCTCGCTCAGCACCGTGCCGATCATCGGCGCCGTCGCCAGCAGCGCGGCCCCGGTCGAGAGCGACCAGCCGAGGAGGCGGTGGCGGGCTCCCCGACGTCGGCGCTGAGCCGGTGCCAACGCGAGGAACACGCCGTGCACCACGACCATCAGGGCGAGCGGGACGAACGTCGCGATGGACGCGGCGAGACCCGCGCCGTACGCGAGCCACCACCACCAGCTCTGACGCCGCGACGCGACGAGCACCAGCACGGTGACCCAGACGGCGAGGGCGGCGGTGAGGGCGTACGGCCGGGCCTCGATGGCCTCGAGCGTGAGGCGCGGCAGCACCGCGTAGACGACGGCGGCGAGCACGGCCGTCATGCGGCTGGTCAGCATGCGGACCAGCACGAGCACGCCCGCGGCCCCGAGACCGGTGAACAGCACCCCCGGGAGGCGCGTGGCGAACTCGCTCTCGCCCATCAGGCCGATCCAGGCGTGCATCATCAGGTAGTAGACGCTGTGCACCGCGTCGCGCTGACCCAGGAACGCGATCAGGTCGGGCAGCGGCATGCGGGCGGCGATCAGGGTGGTCGCCTCGTCGCTCCAGTACGAGGGGATCCAGCTGCCGACACCGGCGACCACGAACGCCAGGAGACCGGCCAGCAGCGGGTCGAGCCAGCGGTGGCGCGGATGCGCGACGCCGGGGTCGTGGCCGATGCTCACGCGACCTCGCAGCGGCCGGCGCGACGACCGCGCCCGAGGACCGGCAGTGATCCGTGACCCGGCAGTGATCCGATACCCGGCAGCGACCCGATACCCGGCTTAAAGACGACAGGCCCCGCCGAGACGGGACCTTGAGTGGCTGGACACGGCATCGATCCGTGGACCTTTCGATTTTCAGTCGAACGCTCTACCAACTGAGCTACCCAGCCGTGGGGGCCTGATCGAACAGGTGCTTCGACTCTCTGGCCCACCGGGAGGGACTGGCCCTCCAGACGAGAAACTCGCCTTGGCGACCCTGACCGGACTTGAACCGGCGACCTCCGCCGTGACAGGGCGGCGCGCTAACCAACTGCGCTACAGGGCCAAACAATTGCTACTTATACTAACCGGACTCTGGATCGTTGCCGAACCAGTGACCCCAACGGGATTCGAACCCGTGCTGCCGCCGTGAAAGGGCGGTGTCCTAGGCCACTAAACGATGGGGCCGTGTGTTCCGAAGAGCACAGAGCAACCGAGAGACGAGCATACGGACCAGGCGGCGTTAATGCAAAACGTGGTCGGCGATCGCCCGTGCGCGGCCGGCGTCTCCGACCGCCGACCGCGACGTCGCTCCGGCGTGTCACCCCCCGGACGGGTCGGGCGCCGTTAGTTTCGACCTGCGCTTGAAGGTCTGAGGGGCCGCAGGCGGCGTCACCCCGTTCTCGAACGAATCGATCCTGCATGAGTCTCTTCCGCCTCCTCGGCCGCTCCGGTGCGTCGCGCCCCGCTGCCTCGACCCGTCGCCGTCGTCGGGCGACCGCCGTGGTCGTCGCCCTCGCTCTGGTCGCGGGCGTGGGCGTCGGCGTGACGGGCGGTCCCGTCGACTCGGCTCAGGCGGCGAGCTACCCGTCGTGGGCGGACGTGGAGAAGGCACGCGGCGACGAGGCCGCGAAGGTCGCCGAGATCAAGCGGCTCGAGGAGATCCTCGACCAGATGACGAAGGACCTCGACCGCAAGAACGCCGACGCGAAGAAGAAGGGCGACATCCTGCAGAAGGCGCAGACCGCCTTCGACGAAGCGCAGTTCAAGACGCAGCAGCTGCGCGATCAGGCCGACTCGGCGGCGACCGTGGCCGCCGCCAGTGAGGAGCGCGCGGGGCAGCTCGCCGCGCAGCTCGGCCGCTCGGGCGGCAACGGCAACGACATGACCGGCACCCTGATCGCCGACCCGGGCGACGCGGGCGAGCTGCTCTACAAGCTCGGCGCGATGACCAAGCTGACCGAGCAGGCCGACGGCATCTACTCGCAGGCCACACAGGATCGCAACACGGCGCAGTCGCTGACCGACCAGGCCGCAGTGGCCGAGGAGGCGCTGGGCGAGTTGGCCGCGAAGGCGCAGGCCGCGCTCGAGGTCGCCAACGAGGCGGCCCGGGCCGCCGCCGACTCGCTCGCCGAGCAGCAGGAGAACGGCGCCCGCCTCCAGGCGCAGCTTGTCTCGCTCAAGACGAACGCGGACACCACACAGGCCCAGTTCGAGAAGGGCGAGGCCGAGCGCAAGAAGAAGGAGGCCGAGGCTGCGGCCCGCGCCGCCCGTCTCGGCAGCCCGACCTCGGGCACCCCGGTGGGCGTCACGTCGAGCTTCGGCTGGACGCGCCCGTCGGGCGGGAACGTCGTGAGCGGCTTCGGCATGCGCGTGAACCCGGTCACCGGCGCCTACATCCTGCACGCGGGCACCGACCTGGCCGCCGCCTGCAACACCCCGATCTTCGCCGCCACGGCGGGCACCGTCGTCTACGCCGGCTGGTACGGCGGCTACGGCAACTACGTGCTGATCGACCACGGCAACGGCATCACGACGGCCTATGGACACCAGCCCGACGGCGGCATCATGGTCGGCGTCGGCCAGCGGGTCGCGCTCGGCCAGCAGATCGGGCACGTCGGCTCGACCGGCAACTCGACGGGCTGCCACCTGCACTTCGAGACCCGCATCAACGGCACGGCCGCCAACCCGGTCGCCTTCATGGCGCAGCGCGGCATCACGCTGTAGCGGGCAGACGCTGTCTCCGAGCAGCGCTCCTTGTGTGTTGGATGCGGCTGCAACGAGTGCGGACTTCGACGTCCACCGGTCCAACTAGTTGTCGAGCGCTACCGGCCCAGGTTCTCGCTTATCAGCGCCCAGAGAGCGAGCTTCTGGAAGCGGCACACGTCTTCGTTAAGTCAGATGGGCGCAAGGCCAGCTGTCGCCCGGTTGATGAACTCCTCGATTGCAAGATCCGTCGGGTTTTCGGATGCAGAGAGGTCGGCGCGCTCAGCCGACCCCCGCGCGTCAGCCTGGTCAGCGAGCCTGTGGGGGTGAAAGGCAGAGATTCAAAGATCCAACTCCGGTTCAGGGTCGAAGAAGATGGCCAGAGCGCCGGTCATCTGGATCCAGACGAGTACCCCGAGGATGAGAACGATGCCAACGCAGATCGCGACGACGGTCTTGCTTCGAAACACGACTAGGGCTACCTTTCGATCAACTGTTATTGCAAACGAAAGGTTTACCTATGTCTGCACGAAGGTCAAGCTCGTTGATCGGCCTCATCACGATCTCCGCGCTGGTGGTCACTGCGGGTGCTGCGCAAGCTGACGACTCCGGTTCCGTCCGTGACGTTCGCTCAATCTTGAACCAGGTGGCCCGGGCGACCGTCGAGGAAGATAGGCACGTTCTGGCGGAGACGACGACCGAGGCAAGCGCCACGACGGAAATGTCGATGCTTCTCGAACTCGATGACGTGACTGTTGCCGTTCCGCGCGCCGGCAACGAGAGTATCCGCATCGAATCTGACGTCGCGACCGTGGGTATCGGGCGCCCCTTTGAAAGCGACTCGTCCTCAGCATTTATGGTCCAGGACGGCGTGACTGCATCCGAGAACTTCAACGGAACGAGGACGACGACAGCCGTCAAAGAAGACGGGACCCTGCAGATCGCGACAATCCTGGACGGCCCGGAAGCTCCCGAGCGCTTCGACTACGACCTGGAACTCCCGGAGGGAACTGTCGTGCGCGAGGACGGCGGCCTGATCTTCCTTGAGACAAGGCTGGGAGTCCTCATCGGTGGTTTCACACCAGCCTGGGCACTCGACGCGGCCGGGACCGAAGTCCCAACACGATATGAGCTCGACGGGCACACGCTGACGCAGGTCGTTGATCACAAAGACGCCGATGGAGTGATCTACCCGATCACGGCAGATCCCGCGTACTCCCACGGAATGATCAGCCAGGTGAAACACGAGAGATGGAGGAACGGCGGTTACGAGATTAGGTTCACAGTCACTGCTCTGGCTCGTGCAACGCAGCTCGTGAATCCAGGCTTCGTCTACTCAGCGGGCCTCGCGGATCTCCGTCAACATCATCCGAACTCGATGCAATATCGCACCATGGCTCAGCAGTGGGATTGCCATGTCGTCGGTCTGCTTGCAGTTGTCAACGTCGATCTTGAGAGCAGACGTCGAAGCTGGGACGGGTGGCGGCGCGGTATCCCGGCATCGGTCATCAAAAAGAATCCTGCGGCAGCGTGCAACTGGTGACTGCGGTCGGATGAATTTCAGCACGCAGAAGGGGCCCCGCGCGTGATCGCGCGGGGCCCCTTCTGCGTGCTGCGGGCGGAGGTCAGTGACCCTCGTCGGCCAGCTTCTTGATGCCGGCCTCGACGATGGCCTCGGCCTCGGCGGCGTCGCCCCAGCCCTCGGTCTTGACCCACTTGCCGGGCTCGAGGTCCTTGTAGTGCTCGAAGAAGTGCTCGATCTCCTTGCGGAGGTACTCGGGCACGTCCGAGATGTCCTGGATGTGCTCCCAGCGCGGGTCCTTCGCGGGCACCGCGATGACCTTGGCGTCGCTGCCGCCGTCGTCGGTCATGTTGAACACGCCCACGGGGCGCACCTTCACGCCCACGCCCGGGAACAGCGGGTAGTCGAGCAGCACCAGCACGTCGACGGGGTCGCCGTCGAGCCCGAGGGTGTTCTCGAAGAACCCGTAGTCGGTCGGGTAGACGAAGCCTGTGAAGAGCACGCGGTCGAGGTAGACGCGACCGGTCTCGTGGTCGACCTCGTACTTGTTGCGGCTTCCCTTGGGGATCTCGATCACGGCGTCGTACGCGGCCATGGGTGCTCCTGGTTCAGTTCGGGGGGCGTGCCGACCGGGCCGGTCGACGGCTTCGCTAACGTTACAAGATGCCCGCCGAGCACCGTCCGACCCGTCCGCGCCTGACCCCGGCCATGGCCGACGTCCGCCGGGCCGTCCGCGCCTCGCTCGAGGGGCTCCCCGCCGACTCCCTCGTGCTCGTCGCTCTCAGCGGCGGAGCCGACTCGCTCGCGCTCGCCGCCGCGACCGCCTTCGAGGCCCCCCGCGCCGGTCTCCGCGTCGGCGCCGTCGTCGTCGACCATGCGCTGCAGGCGGGCTCCGCAGAGGTCGCCACCCGCGCCTCCTCGGCCGCGATCGCGCTCGGGCTCGCTCCCGTCGACATCCGCCGGGTCGAGGTCGGCACCGATGGCGGGCCCGAGGCGGCAGCCAGGGAGGCGCGCTACCGGTCGCTCGACCGGGTCGCCACCGAGACCGGTGCGGTCGCCGTGCTGCTCGGCCACACGCTCGACGATCAGGCCGAGACCGTGCTGCTCGGGCTGGCTCGGGGGAGCGGCCCGGTGAGCCTCCAGGGCATGGAGCCCGTCACGGGGCGGTGGCGCCGACCGCTGCTGGGGGTGCGTCGGGAGACGACCCGCGCCTCCTGCGCCGATCTCGGGCTCGATCCGTGGGACGACCCGCACAACGACGACCCCGCCTACGCCCGCGTGCGGGTGCGGCGGTCCGTGCTGCCGGTGCTCGAGCGCGAGCTGGGCCCCGGGGTCGCCGAGGCGCTCGTCCGCACGGCCGCCCAGCTGCGAGAGGACAACGACGCGCTCGACCACTTCGCGCTCGAGCAGGCCGAAGAGGTGGCGGACCACGCCGAGGCCGGCATCTCGCTCGACGTCCGGTCGCTGGCGGCGAACCCCGCGGCGCTGCGGCAGCGGCTCATCCGGCTGGCCGTCGCGAGCGAGTTCGCCGTCACGCTCAGTCGGGCGCAGACCCTTGAGGTCGCCCGGCTCGTGACCGACTGGCACGGGCAGGGTCCCGTGTCGTTGCCGGGCATTACAGTGATACGCACCGGAGGCGCGCTGCACTTCGCCGCGACCGGCGCCTCCTGAGATCCCCGCCACCACCCCCTCACACCTCACCTCTGGAGCGACAGCCCGCCATGGAACTCAGCGACATCGAGAGCGACCTCACCTCCGTCCTCTACACGGAAGAGCAGATCCACGCGAAGATCGCCGAGATCGCCCGCCGGGTCGAGGCCGACTACGCCGGGCGCGACCCGCTGCTGGTCGGGGTGCTGAAGGGCGCCGTCATGGTGATGGCCGACTTCTCGCGCGAGCTCAAGATGAGCGCCGCGATGGACTGGATGGCCGTCTCGTCGTACGGCTCGGGTACGAAGTCGTCGGGTGTCGTGCGCATCCTGAAAGACCTGGACACCGATCTGCTCGGTCGCGACGTCATCATCGTCGAGGACATCATCGACTCCGGGCTGACCCTGTCGTGGCTGCTCGAGAACCTGCGCACCCGCGGCGCCGCGTCGGTCGAGATCTTCGCCCTGCTGCGCAAGCCCGAGGCGGCGAAGGTCGACGTCGACGTCAAGTACGTCGGGTTCGAGATCCCCAACGACTTCGTGGTCGGCTACGGCCTCGACTTCGACGAGCGGTACCGCAACCTGCGCGGTGTCGGCGTGCTCGCGCCGCACGTCTACAGCTAGGCCCTCGCGGGAGGCGCGGGTCGGGCCGGCGGGCAGGGGCCGGGGCGCGCATTAGGCCCACGGCGAACACCCATGAGGCGCATAGGGCGCTCGATGTAACCTTCTGCTCATCTTCTCCCTGCAGAAAGGCGTCGGGCTCCGCCCGTACTGACATGGACTTCAAGAAACTCTTCCGCGGCCCGATCATCTACATCGTGATCGCCGTGATCGGCATCGGCATCGGGTGGAGCGTCATCAGCTCCGGGAGCACGACGCAGGTGTCGACCCAGAAGGGCCTCGCCTCGATCAGCGCCGGCGACGTCAAGTCGGCCACGATCTTCAGCAACGAGCAGCGCGTCGACCTCGTGTTGAAAGACGGCGACAAGCAGGAGCAGTTCTACTACTCGACGCCGCGTGGCGAAGAGGTCGTCACGGCCATCACCGACGCCGATCTCGAGAACTTCGACGACACCGTCACGCAGAGCAACTGGCTCGTGTCGCTGCTCGGCATCCTCCTGCCCTTCCTGATCATCGGCGTCATCTTCTGGTTCCTCCTGTCGTCCATGCAGGGAGGCGGCAGCAAGGTCATGCAGTTCGGCAAGTCGAAGGCGAAGCTGAACTCCAAAGAGACCCCGCAGGTCATGTTCACCGACGTCGCCGGCGCCGACGAGGCCATCGAGGAGCTGGAGGAGATCAAGGAGTTCCTGAAGGAGCCCGCGAAGTTCCAGGCCGTCGGGGCCCGCATCCCCAAGGGCGTGCTGCTCTACGGCCCTCCCGGCACCGGTAAGACCCTGCTCGCCCGCGCCGTCGCCGGCGAGGCCGGGGTGCCGTTCTTCTCGATCTCCGGCTCGGACTTCGTCGAGATGTTCGTCGGAGTCGGCGCCAGCCGCGTCCGCGACCTGTTCGAGCAGGCCAAGCAGAACTCGCCCGCGATCATCTTCGTCGACGAGATCGACGCCGTCGGTCGTCACCGCGGCGCCGGCGTCGGCGGCGGCAACGACGAGCGCGAGCAGACGCTCAACCAGCTGCTCGTCGAGATGGACGGCTTCGACGTCAAGACCAACGTCATCCTCATCGCGGCCACCAACCGGCCCGACGTGCTCGACCCCGCCCTGCTGCGTCCCGGTCGCTTCGACCGCCAGATCGGCGTCGACGCCCCCGGTCTCGACGGTCGCAAGCAGATCCTCGAGGTGCACGGCAAGGGCAAGCCCCTCGCCGCGTCGGTCAACCTCGAGGTGCTGGCCCGCAAGACGCCCGGCTTCACGGGTGCCGACCTGGCCAACGTGCTGAACGAGGCCGCGCTGCTGACGGCGCGCTCGAACGCGCAGCTGATCGACAACCGCGCCCTCGACGAGGCCGTCGACCGCGTGATGGCCGGTCCGCAGCGCCGCAGCCGCATCATGAACGACCACGAGAAGCTCATCACCGCGTACCACGAGGGCGGTCACGCCCTCGCCGCCGCCGCGATGCGTCACACCGACCCGGTCACGAAGGTGACGATCCTGCCGCGTGGTCGTGCCCTCGGCTACACGATGGTGCTGCCCCTCGAAGACAAGTACTCGGTCACCCGCAACGAGCTGCTCGATCAGCTCACCTACGCCATGGGCGGTCGCGTCGCGGAAGAGATCGTGTTCCACGACCCGACCACCGGTGCGTCGAACGACATCGAGAAGGCGACCGGCACGGCCCGCAAGATGGTCACCGAGTACGGCATGAGCAACAAGGTCGGATCGGTCAAGCTCGGCCAGGGCTCGGGCGAGCAGTTCATGGGCCGCGACATGGGTCAGCGCGACTACTCGGAGAACATCGCCGAGACGGTCGACGCCGAGGTCCGTGTGCTGCTCGAGCAGGCGCACGATGAGGCGTGGCAGGTCATCAACGACAACCGCGACGTGCTCGACGAGCTGGCCGCCGTGCTGCTCGAGAAGGAGACCCTCGACCACGACGAGCTCGCCGAGATCTTCAAGGACGTCCGCAAGCTGCCCGAGCGCCCGCAGTGGCTCTCGAGCGACAAGCGGCCCGTCTCCGACCGACCCGCGATCCCGATGCCCACCAAGGCGCCGGTCGACGCGGCCGCGGTCGACGGCGGCGTCGGCTCCGAGCCCGAGGCCGACAGCTCGTCGAGCCGCCAGCGCCCGCCGCGCACGACGCCCGGCATCGCCACGGCGTAACCGTCGAGCGGAGCGACCGCACCGGCTCGACGCCGCCGGTGCGGTCGCTACCCTGGAGCCCGACCCTGTTCGACCCCTGGCCCCGATCGGAGGCGCCTCCCCGTGACCGACTCACCGAGTGGAGCACACCGGGCATCCGACGAGACGTCGGCCGGTCGTGTCTGGAAGCGTCCGCGGGGGAGGGCGCGCTACCCCGACCCGGTCGTGCTCGACGCACCGCCCGCCAGCGCGCCGGCTGCCGGCAGCGAACGTCGCCTCGTCCTCTCGCTCGGTGAGCGGGCGGCGGTCCGCCCCCCGGCCCAGCTGCCCCCGGTCACGCAGACGCCCGCGACCCGCACCCCCGGCGGCCCGAGCACCGTGACACCCGGCTCCGCGACCGCCGGCTCCGCGACCGCGAGCCCGTCCGCCGAGGCCCGCACCCCCGGCGGCCCGACCACGGCGAGCGAACCCGACCTGCCGACCCGCGCCTCCGGACGCCGCCTCATCGCCGGCGGACGCTTCGACGGGCCGCTCGACGACCGCGACGAGGCCGCGACCCGCACCCGGGTCGGCTCGCACGCCGCGCCGAGTCCCGTGGTGCCGCCCGTCCGCGGTGCCGACGAGCTGCGGCGACCCCCGGCGAGCAGCTCGCCCGGCGTCGAGCCGGCGGCCGCGACCCTCGTGATGGACATCGTGCAGCCGGCCGCGACGCCGGCTGAGACGGCTGCCGCGACGTCGGCTGCGCCGGCTGCCGCTGCCACTGCCACTGCCGCTGCCGCGCCGGCACCCCGCCCGCCACGCGGCGGACCGCTCGTGGTCGGCATCGTGAACGTCACGCCCGACTCGTTCAGCGACGGCGGTCGCTACGTCGAGGTCGACGACGCCCTGCGGCACGCGAGAGCCCTCGTCGAGGCCGGGGCCGACGTGATCGACGTCGGCGGCGAATCGACGAGGCCCGGCAGCGCCCGGGTCGCCCCGATCGACGAGCAGCGGCGCGTGCTGCCCGTCATCCGGCAGCTGGCGTCCGAAGGCGTCCGGGTGAGCATCGACACCATGAACGCCGCCACGGCCTACGCGGCCGTCGAGGCCGGAGCCGACATCGTCAACGACGTCTCGGGCGGTCTCGCCGACCGCTTCATGGCGCAGGCCGTCGCCGACACCGGCAGCACCTTCGTGGCCATGCACTGGCGCGGGCCGCTCGACGGCTCCGACCGGCCCGACTACCGCGACGTCGTGACCGACGTGCACGACGAGCTGCAGCAGCGCGTCGCCGACCTCGTCGCCCAGGGGATCGACCCCTCCCGTCTCGTGCTCGACCCCGGTCTCGGCTTCTCGAAGGACGCCGCTCAGAACTGGCAGGTGCTCGCCGGTCTGCGGGGGCTCGGCCGTCTCGGGCTGCCGCTGATGGTCGGGGCCTCGCGCAAGAGGTTCCTCGGCGAGCTGCTGCCCGAAGGCGCTCCGATCGAGGCCCGCGACCAGGCCACGGCGGTCGTCAGCGTGCTGGCCGCCCTCGAGGGCGTCTGGGCGGTGCGCGTGCACGACGTCGCCGCGACCCGGGCGGCGCTCGACGTCTGGCAGGCCTGGCAGCAGGGGGGCCGCTCGGCGGGCGCCGCGAAGTCGACCCGATCGGCGCGGCACGCATGACCGCCGCCGAGACGAGCCCCGCCGCGGCTGCCCCCGCCGCGACGGCCGCCGTCGGCCTCGACGTGCTCCGGCTGAGCGGGGTGCGCGCCACCGGGCACCACGGGGTCTTCGACCACGAGCGCCGCGACGGCCAGGAGTTCGTCGTCGACGCCGTCGTGCACCTCGACACCCGGGCGGCGGCCACCGGCGACGACCTCGAGGCGACCGTGCACTACGGCGTGCTCGCCGAGCAGCTCGTCGCCGCCGTCGAGAGCGACCCGGTCGACCTGATCGAGACCCTGGCCGAGCGTCTCGCCGGCGTGGTGCTCGCGTTCCCCGCCGCCGTGCGCACCGAGATCACCGTGCACAAGCCCGGCGCGCCCATCACCGTGCCGTTCTCGGACGTCTCGATCACCATCGTCCGGGAGCGCCCGTGAGCGCCGACCCGCACACGCCCACCACCCGAGCGGCCGGCACACCCGCCACCCGCGCCGTCATCGCACTCGGCTCGAACCTCGGCGCCCGCGACGAACTGCTCGGCGACGCCGTGCGGGCCCTCGACGCGACCCCGGGCGTCACCGTCGTCGCGGCCTCGACCCCCGTGTCGTCCGTGGCGCTGACGCTCGACGGCCCCGACGAGATGCGGCCCGAGTACCTCAACGCGGTCGCGCTCGTCGACACCGACCTCGACCCCCTGGCGCTGCTCGACGCGCTGCACGGCATCGAGTCCGAGCACGGTCGCACCCGCGAGGTCCGCTGGGGCGATCGCACGCTCGACCTCGACATCATCGCCTTCGGCGATCTCGAGCTCGACACCGAGCGCCTCACCCTGCCGCACCCGCGAGCGTCCGAGCGCGCCTTCGTGCTCGAGCCCTGGTTCGAGATCGACGAGGAGGCGCGGCTCGGCGGCCACGGACCGGTCGCCGCCCTGATCGCGAGGCTCCCCGACCGGACCCGACCCGTGACCGGGGCGACGCGGCTGCTCGGCCGGCGCCGCGCCTCCTCGGCCATCCCGTCGGCGGACGACCGGCACGACCAGGGAGTCACCGCGTGAAGCACACCCGCCCCGGCACCCTGATCGCACTCGGCCTCGCGGCCCTCGTCGCGGGCTTCGTCGTCGACGCCGCCCTGGTCGCGAACGGCATGGCCGCCCTCGTGCCCCCGGTGCCGCTCGGCCTCGTGCTGCTCGCCATCGGCGGCATCGTCGTCAGCATGGCCGTGCCCGTGCGCCGCGTCGCCCGGGGCACCAGCACCGACCGCATCGACCCGTACTACGCGACGAGGGTGCTGCTGCTGGCCAAGGCGAGCAGTCTCTCGGGGGCGCTGTTCGGCGGGGCCGCCGCGGGGGTGCTCGTCTTCATGCTGACGCGCGGCGTGACCGTCGCGGTAGGCTCGCTCGTGCCCACGATCGTCGCCGTGGTGGGGGGTCTCGCCCTCCTCGTGGCGGGGGTCGTCGCCGAGCGCATGTGCACGGTGCCACCGGGCGACGACGACGGCGGGCCGGGGGCGCAAGCGGCCTGAGGGCCGTGTTCCGTCTCGCCACCGCCGACCGGAGGAACCTCCGCCATGGATCGACTCGACAGCGCCTACGACGACATCGCCCGCCGCGACGACGCCGTGTCCGGCTCCTGGACCGGCGTCTCGCCCAAGTACGTCTGGCCCGAGCTGATCGGCTGGGTCGTCACCGGCCTGATCGCGGCGGCCGCCACCCTGCCCCTGTGGCTCCTCGAGCAGTGGTGGGCCTACGCCGTCACCGCCGCGGTGGTCGTGATCTTCGCGTTGGTGGCCGCTTTCACGCCCCGGCGCGTCCGGTCGATCCGCTACCAGCTGCGCGACGACGACCTGCTGCTGCGCAAGGGCGTCATGTTCGTCCGCTTCGTCGCGGTGCCCTACGGCCGCATGCAGCTGATCGACATCAACCGCGGCCCGGTGGCGCGGGCGCTCGGTCTCAGCGATCTGAAGTTCGTCACGGCCGCGGCCTCGTCGGGCGTGACCATCCCCGGGGTGCCCGCCGACGACGCCGAGGCGCTGCGCGACCGGCTCGTGAGTCTCGCCGAGTCGCGACGGGCCGGCCTGTGAGCGACGGCGCCCCCGCCTCGCCGCCCGGCGCACCCACCCCGCCAGCCGGCGCACCCACCCCGCCAGCCGGCGCCTCCACCCCGCCAGCCGGCGCCTCCACCCCGCCGCCCGCGGTCGCCGCGCTGACCGACGGCGAGTGGCACCGCCTGCACCCCGCCACCCCGGTGCTCAAGGGCGGCATCGCGCTCGTCGTGCTGCTCGGCATCGTCGTCAACAACGCGCGCGACTGGGCCATCGAGCTCTTCCTGCCCGGCGGTCGCCGCGGCGGCTCCGACGACGGCGACCCGTTCGGCTACGTGGTCGACCAGGGCTGGATCGGCTTCGTGCTGCTCGGCATCGTCGTGGTGATCGCGGCGCTCGTCGGTCTTTTCTACCTCTCGTGGCGGATGAACACGTTCCGGGTCACCGAAGAGATCGTCGAGGTCCGCAGCGGCGTCGTGTTCCGCACGAACCGTCGGGCGCGGCTCGACCGGATCCAGGGCATCAACATCCAGCGCCCGCTGCTGGCGCGCGTCTTCGGGGCCGCGCGGCTCGAGGTCAACCAGGCGGGCGACGACGCCAACGTCGTGCTCGCGTACCTGCGGGGCGCCGCGGCCGACGATCTCCGGCGCGAGATCCTGCGCCGCGCCTCCGGAGCCCGCCGACCCGAGACGACGTCCGCGCTCGCCGGCGACGACACCGCGAACCGAGGAGGCGCGGCGCCCGCCGTCGACGGAGCCCCCGGCACCCCGCCGGTCGCCCACCGCACCGGGCTCGGCGGCGTCGTCGAGCAGCGCGCGCACGAGTTCCTCGCGCCCGAGCTCGACCCCCGCGAGGCCGACCCCGACTCGGTCGTCCGCATCGAACCGGGTCGCCTGGTCGGCTCGGTGCTGCTGAGCGGCTACACGCTGTTCATCGTCGCTGCGGCTGTCGCGGTGGCGATCAGCGTCGGTGTGACCGGCGAGTACTTCCTGCTGTTCGCGATGCTGCCCGCACTGCTCGGCTCGGGCGGGTTCTTCGTCAACCGCATCTCGAAGTCGCTGCGCTTCAGCATCGCGTCGACCCGCGACGGCATCCGCATCGGCTACGGCCTCTTCTCGACCACGAACGAGACGCTGCCGCCCGGGCGCATCCACTCGGTCAAGGTCAGTCAGCCGCTGCTCTGGCGGCCGTTCGGCTGGTGGGAGATCTCCATCAACCGCGCCTCGCGGTCGAGTGCGAACGGCGCCGACGGTCAGAACAACACCAGCATCCTGCCGGTGGGCGACATGGCCGACGTGCGTCGGGTGCTCGAGTTCGTGCTGCCCGAGCTCGTCGGAGTGGCCGCCGCGGACGCCGACACCGAGGAGGCGCTGGTCGCCCCGACGGAGCCCGTCACCGAGGAGGCGCTGGTCGCCACCTCCGACGCGGTCGCCTCCGACCCGGTGGGCGCTGCGCGCGGGTTCCGCGAGAACGCGGGCGAGCACGCCGCCCGCACCGTGTCGATCATCGAGCAGGGTCTGACCGCGAAGGGCGACGACGGCGGGTTCACCGTCTCGCCCCGTCGTGCGGCCGTGCTGCGCTGGTTCTCGTGGCGACGCAACGGGTTCCGCTCGGCGCCCGGAGCGGTGCTGCTGCGCACCGGGGCCGTCTGGCGCCGACTCGTCGTCGTGCCTCTGCCGCGCATGCAGAGCGTCGCCCTGCGGCAGGGGCCGCTGCTGCGCCGGCTGCGACTCGCCGAGGTGAGCGTGCACACCGTCCAGGGGCCGATCACGGCCCAGATCGGGGCGCTCGACGAGAACGACGCGCTCGAGTTCTTCCACGCCGCGGGGCGCGACGCCGTGGGCGCGGCGCGCGCCGACCGGACGCACCGGTGGCTGTCGGCGGCGGTGAGCGGGGCGTCCGCAGAGGGGGCGGCTCGTTCGGGGACGGACGCCGCGCCTCCTGCGGGGACTCCCGATGAGGCCGCCGCCGGGCCCGTCGTGGATGGCGCACACGGCGCGGGGGAGCGCTCATGAGCGCACAGCGCAGCGGCCGACTCGGCGTCGGCGTGATCGGAGCCGGGCACGTCGGCCCCATCCTCGGGGCCGCCCTCGCCGCCGCCGGACACGCGGTGGTCGGCATCTCGGCCGTCTCCGAGCGGGCCCGCGACCGCGCCGAGGCGATCCTGCCGGGCGTGCCCGTGCTGACCGTGCAGGAGGTCGTCGAACGCAGCGAGCTCGTGCTGCTCGCCGTGCCCGACGACCAGCTCCCCGACCTCGTCGCGGGGCTCGCCGAGACGGGCGGCTGGCAGCCGGGGCAGCTCGTCGTGCACACCTCGGCCGTGCACGGGCTCGAGGTGCTGAGACCCGCGCTCGCCGCCGGTGTCATCCCGCTGGCGATCCACCCGGCGCTCACGTTCACCGGCACCACCATCGACCTCGTGCGGCTCCGCGGCGCGTACTGCGCGGTCACGGCGCCCGTGCCGGTGCAGCCGATCGGGCAGGCGCTCGTCGTCGAGATGGGCGCCGAGCCCGTGCTCGTCGCCGACGCCGACCGCCCCCGGTACGCCGAGGCCGTCGCGACGGCGACCGAGTTCTCGGCCGCGATCGTCACCCAGTCGGTCGGTCTGCTGGCCGAGCTGGGCATGCCCGAGCCGGGGCGCGTCATCGCCCCGCTGGTCCGGTCGGCGATGGACCGCGCTCTCGGCATCGCCGAGGGGTCGGTCGGCCCCGGTACCATCGACGTGGCCTCGTTCGACGACGGGCCGTCCGCGTTCGGCGACCCGCGCGCCTGACGGCACCGCGCCTCCCACATCCTCTTCCCCCTTCGCTGGAGCAGCTGACACATGACCGTCTCGCCCGACCCCACCTCCACCCCCGCGCTCGACGGCGCGGCAGGCGCCGCCGCCGACGGCCAGGCGGTCAGCGAGGAGGCGCGCGAGGCGTCCGAGCAGAAGCAGGTGCGCCTCGCCAAGCGGCAGCGTCTGCTCGACTCGGGTCGTGAGGCCTACCCGGTCGGGGTGCCCGTCTCCGACACGATCGCCGCCGTCCGCGCCCGTCACGCCGAGCTCGAGACCGACAGCCGGTCGGGCGACGTCGTGGGGCTCGCCGGTCGCATCGTGCACGCCCGCAACACGGGCAAGCTCTGCTTCGCCGCACTGCAGGCGGGCGACGGGTCGCGCATCCAGGCGATGGTGTCGCTCGCCGAGGTGGGCGAGCAGTCGCTCGCCGACTGGAAGGAGCTCGTCGACCTGGGCGACCACGTCTTCGTCACCGGCGAGGTCATCTCGTCGCGCCGGGGCGAGCTGTCGATCATGGTCACCGACTGGACCATCGCGTCGAAGGCGATCCTGCCGCTGCCCAACCTGCACGGCGAGCTCAGCGAAGAGACCCGCGTGCGTCAGCGCTACCTCGACCTGATCGTGCGCGACCAGGCTCGCGCCACCGTGCGGGCCCGCGCCGCCGCCGTCGCGTCGCTCCGTCGCACCTTCGACTCGCACGAGTACCTCGAGGTCGAGACGCCCATGCTGCAGACCATGCACGGCGGCGCCGCGGCCCGGCCCTTCCAGACCCACAGCAACGCGTTCGACACCGAGCTGTTCCTCCGCATCGCGCCCGAGCTGTTCCTCAAGCGGGCTGTGGTCGGCGGCATCGACCGTGTCTTCGAGATCAACCGCAACTTCCGCAACGAGGGCGCCGACTCGACGCACTCGCCCGAGTTCGCGATGGTCGAGGCGTACCAGGCCTACGGCGACTACGAGCAGATGGCGCGACTGACTCAAGAGATGGTGCAGAACGCCGCCTTCGCCGTCGCCGGCACGCATCTCGTCACCCTCGCCGACGGCACCGAGTACGACCTCGGTGGCGAGTGGGCCCGCGTGCCCATGTACGAGTCGCTCAGCGAGGCCGCCGGCGTCGAGGTCACCCCCGCCACCTCGGTCGCCGACCTGCAGGCGCTCGCCGCCACCGTCGACCTCGTCGTGCCGCACGAGACGCACGGCAAGCTCGTCGAAGAGCTCTGGGAGCACTTCGTCAAGCCGTCGCTCGACCGCCCGACCTTCGTCATGGACTTCCCGGTCGACACGAGCCCCCTCGTGCGCAGCCACCGCTCGAAGCCGGGCGTGGTCGAGAAGTGGGATCTCTACGTCCGCGGGTTCGAGCTCGCCACGGCGTACTCCGAGCTCGTCGACCCGGTCGTGCAGCGCGAGCGCTTCGTCGAGCAGGCGGCCCTGGGCGCCCGCGGCGACGTCGAGGCCATGCGCCTCGACGAGGACTTCCTGACGGCCCTCGAGCACGGCATGCCGCCGAGCGGCGGGATGGGCATGGGCATCGACCGCCTGCTGATGGCGATCACGGGCCTGGGGATCCGCGAGACGATCCTGTTCCCGCTGGTGAAGTGACATCCCGAGACGTACCCTTGACGAGTGCCTGAAACCTATCTCGGAGCGTTCGTCTTCTCGTTGACGCCGACCATCGTCGTCGGCCTCATCTTCTGGTTCGTCGTCCGCTCGCTGATCCGCGCCGACCGGACGGAGCGCTCCGCGTACTCCAAGATCGAGGCCGAAGAGCGCGCCAAGGTCGCTGCAGCCGACTTCGAGGCCGAGCGCATCGCCGCCGACCGCCGTGGGGGCGACCGCCTCGACGGCGATCGCCGCGCGGCCACGTCGTAGCGCCTCCTCGGCTCCTCTCCCCGGCTTCTCCCCGAACGCCCGTCCGACCACGTCGGCGGGCGTTCGTGCTGTCTCGGGCGCCGCGCTGGCACCAGCGGAGTTGTCCCCCTAGCCGCCAACCGAACGGAGGGTGCCCGGCGGGTTGAAAAAGATCGAGCGGTCGTACCCGATGTGTGCATCGCTGGACGGCGTCCCCCTCGACGTGCCGCTCGCGCCCCGCGAGGCCCGTGTTCATGGGTTTCACTGTGCCCCGACCGTTCGGGCTGTACCCCGTCGCGGGGAGTCGAGGCGTCTACACCCGCGGAGGGTGCGCCGTCAAAGACGACGTGTTCTCGTACCCCGAATGACTCGAAACCCTGTGTGCGCCCTCCGAGAAAGCTTGTGAAGGTCCCCTCCGGCTTTTGCCGGGATTCGGTCGAGCGAGAGACTTTCACTACGCCGAAGAGCTTCACGAACTTATTCGACAGCAACGCAGTCAGCACTCGAAGCAGGGAGAGAACGATGACGACCACCACCGTCACCACGCGCAGCAGCAGCACCGAGACGACCGACGACACCGAAGTCGAGGTCCTCTCGCAGGTCCGCGGGGCCTCCACCGACCAGGTCGGCGACTACCTCCGCCACATCGGCCGCATGCCCCTCCTCGACGCGGCCGAGGAGACCGAGATCGCTCGCCGCATCGAGGTCGGCCTGTTCGCCGCCGAGAAGATCAAGGACCTCCAGGCCGCCGACGCGGTCAAGAAGGACCGCACCAAGGCCCACGCGCAGATGATGCGCGACCTCAAGTGGCTGCAGCACGACGGCGAGCGTGCGAAGGACCGCATGATCACCGCCAACCTGCGCCTCGTCGTCAGCATCGCGAAGCGCTACACGCAGCGCGGGCTGCCCTTCATGGACGTCATCCAGGAGGGCAACCTCGGCCTGGTGCGCGCCGTCGAGAAGTTCGACTACACGCAGGGCTACAAGTTCTCGACCTACGCCACGTGGTGGATCCGCCAGGCGATCGCCCGCGGCCTCGCCGACAAGGCGCGCGCCATCCGCATCCCGGTGCACACGGTCGAGCGCATCAACCGCATCTCGCGGGCCGAGCGCGACCTGACCGTCGACCTGGGCCGTGCGCCCACCGTCGACGAGGTCGCCGCCGAGGTCGCGATGGAGGTCGCCGACCTGGTCGAGCTGAAGTCGCGTTCGCACGAGCCGGTGTCGATCCACACCGTCGTCGGCGACGCGGAGGACAGCGAGCTGGGCGACTTCATCGAAGACGAGGAGACCCCCTCGCCGACCGCCGCGACCGAGAACTCGCTGCTCAACCGCGACATGCACGCCCTCGTGGCGACGCTGCCCGACGACGAGGCGCGCGTGATCCGCATGCGCTTCGGCCTCGACGACGACCAGCCGATGACCCTCGACGAGATCTCGAAGCGCGTCCACTCGTCGCGCCAGGCCGTCTCGCGCGTCGAGAGCCGCGCCCGCCTGCGCATGTTCGCGAAGGCCGTCAGCCAGGACCTCCAGCTGTACCTGCAGTAGGACTGTCGGGCGCTCGTGCGTCCGCTTCACCGGAGGGCCGCCGCCCCGAGTCAGCTCGGGTGGCGGCCCTCCGTCGTGCTCGCCCTCGTGCTTTCTCTCGATCGAGTGGTCAGAAGATGCTCTTCCCGAGCGGGTGAAGAGCGTTTTCTGACCACTCGATCGTCCACAGGGGGAGTCGGCGCGTCCTCCCCGGCTGTGACGTCGGCGAGTCCGTCCACAGTCGGACGAGCCGAGGAGGCGCGGGTCGACCTCTCGAGGCGAGGGTCGTCACATGCCCCGCATCCCGCTACCCCATCCGCTCACCGATCGACCCTTCTCCGTGGCCGAGGGGAGCACCTCGGGGGTGGGGGTCGGACGACTCAGGGGTGCCGACCTGGCGGCTCCGCATCGGGGAGTGCGCGTCGCGTCCGGCGGCGAGGCACTCGCGACTGCGCGTGCTGGCGGGACGTCCTCGACGTCCGTCCCCGGCACTGTGCGGGGTCGAGCAGAGGCTCTGCGGCCGGTGATGGTCGACGGCTGGCGCTTCTCGCACGTCACCGCCCTGGCGTTGTGGGGGCTGCCCGTCCCCTCACGCGTCGACATCGGGGCCGAGCCGCTGCACGTCAGCACCCCCGTCGGTCGAGGCCCGCGTCGCTCCGGTGTCGTGGGGCACCGCATCTCGCCATCCGGGCCGCCCGCTGACGCGCCCGAGCTAGCGTCTGCGCCCAAGCCCGAGCCCAAGCCCACGTCACCCTCAGCGTCCGCGCCGACGCCGTCACCCGCGGTCGCCCTCGGCTCCGTGCCCTCGCTCGCGTCCATATCCGCTGCGCCGGTATCGGCACCGTTGGTAGAGCCATGGCCGCCCGGTTCGCACCGCGTCTCGGGAATCGTCGTGCTGGAGGGGCTGCCGGTGGAGGATCCTCTGACGGCGTGGGTCCGCTCGGGTGCACTTCTCACCCTCGACGAGCTCATCCGCGTCGGTGACGCCCTGGCCGGCTCGTGGTCCCCTCACGGGGTCGCACGGGGGCGACCACTCGGTGAGCTCGCCGACGCGATCTCGGAGGCGGGCGCAGTCCGGGGCATCGCGAGTGTGCGCGAGGCGATGGCGTCGGTGCGGTCAGGGGTCGAGTCTCCGCGGGAGACCGACATGCGTCTGCTGCTGACCCGAGCCGGCCTGCCCGAGCCCGAGATCAATCGACGCACGTACGACACTCGGGGGCGCTACCTGGGCAAGCCCGACCTCCGCTTCCGCTGGTGCAAGGTCGCCGTGGAGTACGAGGGCGACGAGCACCGACGGGATCGTCGTCGGTTCCGGAGCGACATCCTCCGTCGCGAGCGGTTCGCGGACGCGGGTTGGCGCACGGTCCGGTGCACGGGTGACGACCTGTACGGACGTCGCGCCCTCGAGTTCGTGGCCCGGGTCGAGCGCTGTCTCTCGTGAGCGCTGTCTCTCGTGAATCCCGGCGCCCCATCGACTCTCGCACCCCCTCGGGCCTCGTCGAGTGGTCAGAAGATGCTCTTCTCAAGCCCATGAAGAGCATCTTCTGACCAGTCGATCATCCACGCGAGGCGACGCGACGCGACGCTACGCGAGGCGACGCGACGCGACGCCACGCGAGGCGACGCGACGCCACGCGAGGCGAGGCGAGGCGACGCGACGCGAGCGAGGGCGGCTGCTACGCACGCTCGCCGCGCTCGACGCGCTCGCGGAATCGCGCCCGCACGTCGCTCGGCACGAGCTCGAGCAGCTGGTCCTCGCGCAGCGGCAGGTCGAGCAGGCTCAGCTTGAGGCGCCCCTTGCGTCCGTGCCGGTCGGCGTCGAGTCGGATGACCTGGCCCGCGTCGCGGCGCAGTCGGAGCGCGACCACGCACCCGGCGCTCACGTCGGCCATGACGCGTCCGTCGATCTCGAGCGCGGCCGAGTGCGTGCCGTCGCCGATCTCGAACCGCAGCAGCTCGCGGGGGCCCAGCACCACCGAGCGGTCGATGCCCGACATGGGGGCGACCGGGGTGACCACGACGGCCGCCACGGCCGGCGACAGGATCGGCCCTCCGGCGGCGTAGTTGTAGGCGGTCGAGCCGGCCGGCGTCGAGGCGACGATCGCGTCGGCCTTGTAGAAGCCGTAGGGGGTGTCGTCGAGCACGAGGTCGGCGCTGACCACGCCCTCGCCGGGGCGCCGAGCCACCGAGACGTCGTTGAAGGCCAGGTACGTGTTCTCGAAGCCGGACGAGGTGTGGGTCACCTCGAGGGCGTGGTGCGCCTCCAGCGAGAACTGCTTCTCGCCGATCCGGTCGAGGGCCTCGGGCAGGTCGCGCGGCTCGACCTCGACCAGGAACCCCACGTTGCCGTAGTTCACGCCCAGCACGGGCACCGGCCGTTCGGCCACGAGACGCATCGCGCCGAGCATCGTCCCGTCGCCGCCGAGCGCCACCACGACCGACACGCGCTCGCGGAAGACGTCCTCGTCGACGAGCTCGACGCCGTCGCCGACCCGGGCCGCGTCGGCGGTCATCGCGAGCAGGTGGGCGTCGGAACGCGTCGTCCAGTCGCGGAGGATCGCGACGCTGTCGACGACCGACTTGGTGGGGTGCGGGACGAGCCCGACGGTGAAGGTGCCCATGGGGCCGAGGCTAGTCGTCGGCCCTGTCGGCCCTGTCAGCCCGACCCCGGCGGCCTGCCGCGGCCCGTAGCGGGCCTGCCGCGGGCCCGTCGCGGGCCTCCCGCGGCCCGTCGCGAGGCCGCTCTATGCCCCCAGCGAACAGGGGCTGATTAAGCGGTGTCCCGTGGTTACTCTCTGTGTAAACCGGTGCCACCCCCTGCGGGCACCGACTGCGTATCGGTGGCGACAACTCCACCCCGTCACCTAGGGAGCAAAGAAGATGTTCGAGAGATTCACCGACCGTGCCCGTCGCGTCGTCGTCCTCGCCCAAGAAGAGGCGAAGATGCTCAACCACAACTACATCGGTACCGAGCACATCCTGCTCGGTCTCATCCACGAGGGCGAAGGCGTAGCCGCCAAGGCCCTCGAGTCTCTGGGCATCTCGCTCGACGCCGTGCGCGAGCAGGTCCAGGACATCATCGGTCAGGGCCAGCAGCAGCCGACCGGTCACATCCCCTTCACGCCCCGGGCGAAGAAGGTCCTCGAGCTGAGCCTGCGCGAAGCGCTGCAGCTCGGCCACAACTACATCGGCACCGAGCACATCCTGCTCGGCCTCATCCGCGAGGGTGAGGGCGTCGCCGCCCAGGTGCTCGTCAAGCTCGGCGCCGACCTCAACAGGGTCCGTCAGCAGGTCATCCAGCTCCTCTCCGGTTACCAGGGCAAGGAGGCGGTGGCCGTGGGCGGCGAAGCGACCCAGGGCGCGCAGGGCGGCAGTCAGGTGCTCGACCAGTTCGGTCGCAACCTGACGCAGGCGGCGCGCGACAACAAGCTCGACCCGGTCATCGGTCGCGAGAAGGAGATGGAGCGGGTCATGCAGATCCTCTCCCGCCGCTCGAAGAACAACCCCGTGCTGATCGGCGAGCCCGGTGTCGGCAAGACGGCCGTCGTCGAGGGCCTGGCCCAGGCGATCGTCAAGGGCGAGGTCCCCGAGACGCTGAAAGACAAGCAGCTCTACTCGCTCGACCTCGGCTCGCTCATCGCCGGCAGCCGCTACCGCGGCGACTTCGAGGAGCGCCTGAAGAAGGTCACCAAGGAGATCCGCACCCGCGGCGACATCATCGTCTTCATCGACGAGATCCACACCCTGGTGGGTGCGGGTGCCGCCGAGGGCGCCATCGACGCCGCGTCGATCCTCAAGCCGCTGCTCGCCCGCGGCGAGCTGCAGACGATCGGTGCGACCACGCTCGACGAGTACCGCAAGCACTTCGAGAAGGACGCCGCTCTCGAGCGCCGCTTCCAGTCGGTCCAGGTGCACGAGCCCTCGCTGCCCCACACGATCAACATCCTCAAGGGCCTCCGCGACAAGTACGAGGCGTTCCACAAGGTCTCGATCACCGACGGCGCCATCGTGTCGGCGGCGAACCTCGCCGACCGCTACGTCAGCGACCGGTTCCTGCCCGACAAGGCCATCGACCTGATCGACGAGGCCGGCGCGCGTCTGCGTCTGTCGATCCTCTCGGCGCCGCCCGAGCTGCGCGAGTTCGACGAGCGCATCGCCGGCGTCCGCGGTCAGAAGGAGGGCGCGATCGAAGACCAGGACTTCGAGAAGGCCGCCTCGCTGCGCGACGAAGAGAAGAAGCTGCTCGGCGAGCGTCTCCGACTCGAGAAGCAGTGGCGTTCGGGCGAAGCCGGAGCCGGCGGAACCGTCGACGAGGGCATCATCGCCGAGGTGCTGGCCCAGGCGACCGGCATCCCCGTCTTCAAGCTCACCGAAGAAGAGACGTCGCGTCTCGTCTTCATGGAGAAGGCGCTGCACCAGCGCGTCATCGGGCAAGAAGAGGCCATCGCGGCGCTCTCGAAGACCATCCGCCGCACGCGGGCCGGTCTGAAAGACCCGAACCGCCCCTCCGGCTCGTTCATCTTCGCCGGTCCGACCGGTGTCGGTAAGACCGAGCTGGCCAAGGCGCTCGCCGAGTTCCTGTTCGACGACGAGGGCGCGCTCATCTCGCTCGACATGTCCGAGTACGGCGAGAAGCACACCGTCTCGCGTCTGTTCGGCGCCCCTCCCGGGTTCGTCGGGTTCGAAGAGGGCGGGCAGCTGACCGAGAAGGTCCGCCGCAAGCCGTTCTCCGTGGTGCTGTTCGACGAGATCGAGAAGGCCCACCCCGACATCTTCAACTCGCTGCTGCAGGTGCTCGAAGAGGGTCGTCTGACCGACGGTCAGGGTCGCGTCGTCGACTTCAAGAACACGGTCATCATCATGACGACCAACCTCGGGTCGAAGGGAATCGCGGGTGGCCCCGTCGGCTTCCAGAGCGACAGCGACACGGCGACCGGTTACGACCGGATGCGCGCCAAGGTCAACGAAGAGCTCAAGAAGCACTTCAAGCCCGAGTTCCTCAACCGCGTGGACGACACCATCGTGTTCCCGCAGCTGAGCAAGCCCGAGCTGCTGCAGATCGTCGACCTGTTCGTGAAGCGCCTGTCCGAGCGACTGCTCGACCGCGACATGACGACCGTCCTGACGCTGCCCGCCAAGGAGCAGCTCATCAAGATCGGCTTCGACCCGTCGCTGGGTGCTCGTCCGCTGCGTCGTGCGATCCAGCACGAGGTGGAGGACCGTCTCTCCGAGCGCATCCTCACGGGCGACCTGACCGCGGGCGACCACGTCGCGATCGACTTCGTCGACGGCGAGTTCACGTTCGAGACGTCGCGCCAGCCCGGTCGCGACGAGGTCCTGGTGGGCGACGCCCCCGAGATCGAGAGCTGATCGAGGGTCCATCCGATTCACCGCGAGGGCGGTCCGGCTCCGGCCGGGCCGCCCTTCGGCGTGTCCGCAGCCGAGGAGGCGCGGGTCGGCCTGAGTAGGCTGGCCCGATGACCACAGCGGACCAGTTCGGCATCACCGTCCGCGATGCCGTCGTCAGCGACGTCCCGCACATCCAGCGGCTCTGCGAGCCCTTCGTGCAGAAGCGCATCCTGCTCGGCAAGGACCTCGTGACGCTGTACGGCGACGTGCAGGAGTTCCAGATCGCCGTCGGGCCCGACGGCACCCCCATCGGCTGCGGAGCGCTGCACGTCATGTGGGACGATCTGGCCGAGGTGCGGACGCTCGCTCTCGATGCCGCATGGATCCGTCGGGGTGTCGGCCACCGCCTCCTCGAGGCCCTCGAAGGCGCCGCGCGCCGACTCGAGATCGGGCGCCTGTTCTGCCTGACGTTCGAGGTCGACTTCTTCGAGAAGCACGGGTACCTCAACGTGGGCGACGAGGGGCTCGTGCCGCCCGAGGTGTACGGCGAGCTGGTGCGGTCGACCGACGAGGGCGTGGCGGAGTTCCTCGACCTGGCGCGGGTCAAGCCGAACACGCTCGGCAACTCGCGCATGCTGAAGGCGCTGCCCGCGCTCGACTGACCGGGTGGGTCGCGCGCTCGTGCGGCTGCCTCGGGGCCGGCACCGCGCCTCCTCGGCTGCTGCTGGGGCGATTCTCAGCCCACACGCCGCCGGGGTGCCGGGTTCGCGGGCTGACCTGCGGTTAGCTTGTGCGCATGTCGACGTTCAAGAATCCGACCGGGCCGCAGCCGCCCTCGGTGTACTGGCGTCGACGTGCCGTGGTGGCCCTCGGGCTGATCGCGGTGATCGTCATCATCGTGCTGATCGTCGTGCGACCCGGGTCGGGTGCGAGCGAGCCGGGTGCGGCGGCGACGTCGAGCGCCCCTGCCGCCGACGGCTCGGCCGACGACGCCGCCGACACGGCACCCGCCGAGACGGCTCCGGCAGCCGACGCGACGCCCGAGCCCAGCGTCGACCCCACGGCTGCGACAGACGGCACGGCGTGCGAGCCCACGGACATCGCTCTGGCGGCGATCCTCGACAAGGAGTCGTACGCGGCCACCGAGCTGCCGCAGATGGCGATGTCGATCACGAACACGGGCGATGCCGACTGCGTCATCAACCTAGGGTCGAATCAGCAGCGTCTGGTCGTCTCGAGTGGTGAGGAGCAGTACTGGTCGTCGAAGGACTGCCAGGTGAACGGCACCGATCAGGATGTGACGCTGACGGCCGGGCAGACGCTCGAGACCCCGGCGATCGCCTGGGACCGCACGCGGTCGTCGCCCGACACCTGCGACAGCGAGTCGCGCAGCCCGGTGCCGGCCGATGGCGCGACCTATCGACTCTCCGTCTTCGTCGGTGACATCACGTCTGCCGACCCCGCCCCGATGATCTTGAACTGAGCGATGACCGAAGCTGCTGACCCCCGTTCCGAGGCGCTCGAGCTGGCCCTGGCCAGCCAGGACGTCGCCGCCGTCGCGTTCGCCCTGCGCCATGACGTGGTCGTGGTGCCGAAGCTCGTGGCCGATGTGTCGGTCGGTGCCGCCGGGGGTACCGGTGGTGCCGGTGGTGCCGGCGCCGAGGGTGCTGACGTTGCTGACGGCGCCGACGGCGCCGACGGTGCTGACGGTGCTGACGCCGATGGTGTGGCGTTCGGTGCGGCCGAGCAGGTGCGCGTCTTCGGGCGTGAGAACACCGACAAGCGGATCCTGCTGCTGTTCTCGTCGGCTGACGCGTACGCGGCGATGGTGCCGAACGACACGAACCGTCAGGTGATGCTGTACGACGCGTCGGCACTGCGGGCCTTCCTCGAGGTTCACCTCGATGTGCTCGAGCAGGTGTTCTTCGATATCGCGGGGCCGCACACGATGGCGGCCACGCCGGAGGACCTGCTGAAGGCTCTGCACTAGTCGACCCGGCTCTGCCTCGCCTCGCGTGCGAGGGAACGAAGGAGGCGCGGGTCGATGCCTCGATTTTGCTGGCCGGCGTCGCTACCCGGCGTCGCTGCCCGACGTCCCTGGTCGGCGCCGCTGCACACCGGGCGGAGCGCAGGAGGCGCGGGTCGCCGCCCGAGGCGGCGATCGGCCCGGCGGGGTCATGCCGTCAGAATGCGGCGTCGAGCTCGCGTTCGCGCGGGCTGCTGCCGATGCTGAAGGCGCGGCGGAGTGCCTCGCGGAGGTGGGTGGCGTCGGAGTCGACGAGGTGCGTGAAGCCGAGGCGGCGGGCTTCGGAGCTGCGTTGGGTGGCGGATGACGCGGGTCGGATCTCGCCGGCGAGGCTGATCTCGCCGATGGCGGCCATGGTGTGCGGGAACGACACGTCGCGGCTGGCGCTCGCGAGCGCCAGGGCGATGGCGAGGTCTGCGCCGGGTTCGGTGAGCTTGATGCCGCCGACGGTGGAGACGTAGACGTCGGCGTCGCCGAGGCGGATGCCGGCGCGGCGTTCGAGCACGGCGAGCAGCATGGCGACGCGTGACGAGTCGACGCCGTTGACGACGCGGCGTGGTTGCGGTGCCGAGCTGGCGACGATGAGCGCCTGGACCTCGACGGGTAGGGCGCGGCGGCCCTCCATGGCGACGGTGATGCAGGTGCCGCTGACGGGGGCGCCGGTGCGTGACATGAAGAGCCCGCTGGGGTCGGCGACCTCGGCGATGCCGTCGCCGGTCATCTCGAAGCAGCCGACCTCGTCGGTGGGGCCGAACCGGTTCTTGTGGGCGCGGATGAAGCGGAGCGACGTCTGGCGGTCGCCTTCGAACTGGCAGACGACGTCGACGAGGTGCTCGAGGAGGCGCGGGCCGGCGATCGTGCCGTCTTTCGTCACGTGCCCCACCAGCAGCACGGGCAGGTTGCGGTCTTTGCTGACGCGGATGAGGGTCGAGGCGACTTCGCGCACCTGCGAGGTGCCGCCGGCGATGCCGTCGAGGGTGGACGACGAGACGGTCTGCACGGAGTCGACGATGACGAGCTGCGGGTCGACCTGCTCGATCTGGCCGAGGATGACGGCGAGGTCGACTTCGGCGGCGAGGTAGAGGTTGGGGTGCAGGGCGTTGGTGCGTTCGGCGCGGAGTCGGACCTGCGAGGCGCTCTCTTCGGCGGTGACGTAGAGCACGCGGGCGCCGGTGGCTGCGGCGCGGGAGGCGACCTCGAGCAGGAGCGTCGATTTGCCGACGCCGGGTTCGCCGCTGAGGAGGATGGCGGCGCCGGGGACGATGCCGCCGCCGAGCACGCGGTCGAATTCGTCGATGCCGCTGGGCCAGGAGGCGACGCTGGTGGCTTCGATCTCGGTGATGGGGCGGGCGGCGCGGTCGGCGCCGACCTTGATGGCAGCGGTGCCGCGGGCGCTGGCGAGGGTGGTGGTGACGTCGACGACGGTGCCCCAGCGCTGGCATTCGCCGCAGCGGCCGACCCACTTGAGCGATGTCCACCCGCACTCGGTGCAGCGGAAGGGTGGGGATGCGGGGCGTGCCATGCGGACAGCCTAGGTGTGGCCACCGACACTCGCCGTGCCTCCGCGGTGGGGCTGTGGAGAGCCGACGACGAACCCCCCGCGTGAGCATCGAACCCCGTCGCGCGGGGGTGCTTTGCTCACACAGGGGTTCCAGGCCGGAGCCGCGCCGGGGTCAGGCCGGGTCGGGCCCCAGCGCTGGGGCAGGCCGGGCCGGGACGGCCCGCTGCGCTGGGTCGGGCTGGGACGGGCCGCCGCGCCGGGTCAGGCCGGGTCGGGCCGCCGCGTTGGGCCGCGCCAAGTCAGCCCGGGTCGGGCCGCAGCGCTGGGCCGGGCTGGGCCAGGCCGCGCAGCGCAGGCCCGGCTCAGGCGCGCTCGGCGGCGATCTGCGCGAGGCGGTCGGCGATGGCGGGTTCGAAGGCGGAGGCCCAGACGCGGTAGCCGAGGTCGTTGGGGTGGAACAGGTCGCCGGCGGAGTTGCGGAAGGTGCGGAGCAGCCCTTGTCGGCGCGTGGTCTCGTAGAGCGGTGCGACGGTGAGGCCGAGTTCGCCGGCGACCCGGTGGACGATGGCGTTGGCTTCGGCGACCTTCTTCTCGCGGTCGGGCAGCCACATGGTCGGCAGGTCGGCGACGATGGCGTGGCTCGGCAGGGCGCTGTAGATGGCGCGGATGTTCTTCTCGAACGACTCGGCCTTGAAGTCGATGATGTCGTTGGCGCCGATGGCGACGGTGACGATGTCGGGGTCGTAGTCGGCGAGCTTCGGCAGCTGGTCTTTGCGGCAGAGCCAGGTGGTCGAGCCGCTGACGCTGAGGTTGACCATGCGCAGTGACGAGTGGGTGGCGCGGCGGATGCCTGCCGACAGGCGACCGACGTAGCTGCGGGCGGGGCTCGAGGCGCCGATGCCCTGAGCGGCCGAGTCGCCGAGGGCGACGTAGAGCAGGGCGCCCTTCTTGTCGTAGCGCGAGCGCCACCAGGCCGAGTGGACCGGGAGTTTCTCGTTCAGGTCGTGGGCGGCGGCGCGTTGCTGACCGGCGAAGTGGCGGTACAGGGCGAAGGCCCCGCCGGCCGCGGCCAGGGTGGTGCCGACGCCCGACAGGAAGGCGAGGGAGGTGCGCTGCGTCATGTTCGAAACCTACGCCCGACCACTGACATCACGGCTGCGATGCCTATGGAGGCGCGCAGGAGCCGAGGAGGCGCGGGTCGTCGTTTCGACACAGCCCCCGTCGTGTATTACACTCGCTCTCGGTACCGTGTCCGAGCGGCCGAAGGATCATGTCTCGAAAACATGTGTGGGGGTTGACTCCACCGTGGGTTCAAATCCCACCGGTACCGCCACAGAAAACCCCTGGTCATCCAGGGGTTTTCTATTTTCCTGGGCGGTCCGTGGCGCACTCATGGTGCAGTCTGCGAGAAGAGCCGCCTTGCGGACGCGTCTCGAAGCATCAGATGAGCGTGTTTCGTCAGAACGACATGGTCCCGGTCTATGGCTCGAGCGTTTGATGCGTGCGGATGGTGACAAGTCCCGCTAGCCCTCACTCCGTCATGGAGAACCCTTCGACGCTGGAGGGCTCTTTCCGGATGTTTGCGCCTCAGAGACAGCAGGCTCGACCATCGTAAGTACTAGCGTTCGACTTTAAGCCGCTTCGCATCGCCCAGGCCCGGCCACTTTCGACGACAGGATGACCTGTCCGATAGGCCGTCGTTGACCGGGCGGTGGTTGCGCGGCCGTCCCCGTGTGATTGCTAGGGGTGTTCGAGGTAGTTGGTCTAGTCGAACCGGATGCCTGAGGCTCGGCTTGGGAGCGCGAGCATGACGATCAGCGCGGCCCATCCAAGGATGGGGATGAGGGCCAGGAAGAACCAGCCTCCGCTGAGGTCGGCGTCATGGAGTCGGCGCCAGGTCACGGCGAGGGACGGGACCAAGGTCGCGAGACCGAAAAGCGTTGTCAGGACGTTGGGTGCGTCCCAAGTGACGGGTTGGTTGTAGATGTAGGTGGCGTCACCGGTCAGGGCGGCGCCGAGTAGGCCCATGGCGAGGCTGAAGGCCACGTTGATGAGCCCCCACCACCAGAATTCGGCTCGGCCGGCACGGCCGGAGAACGTGGCGTATTTGCGGAAGAACCGGCTCATCGCGACGGGGAGCGAGGCTCCGTAGTGCGGCAAACGAAGCGGGATCATGCCGAGGGCGTCTTGTTCGTGCATTCCGTAGCCGATGGGGTCAGGCAAGCTCACGTCATTGCTCCGTCCAGTCCAACAGGGTCAGGGAGGGTCTAGAGGTGCTTGAAATTGAGCTCGGCAACGCTGCCGACAATTAGTGGCGTCCTGGCCATCCCGGCTAGCAGTCTCGCAGACTCTAACTACCGCACGAGAACAGGCTTACGAGTGCTTCGCTTGTGCGTCCAGTGTGGCGATGCGCCGGTAGAGAGTTGCACGGGACATGCCGAAATCTCGGGCAACCTGCGATGGCGGGTGGCCGGCGTCGAGAAGCCTGATTGCTGATCGGATCTGGCTGTCGGTGAACACGGGACGTCGTCCGCCGAGGTCGCTGCCTGTCTGGCGTCTCTTCGAGACGGAGTCGCGGACGCGTTCTCGTTTGAT
Source organism: Frigoribacterium sp. CFBP9030 (assembly GCF_034045195.1). Classification (NCBI taxonomy): domain Bacteria; kingdom Bacillati; phylum Actinomycetota; class Actinomycetes; order Micrococcales; family Microbacteriaceae; genus Frigoribacterium; species Frigoribacterium sp. CFBP9030. The sequence goes on along the minus strand of NZ_JAXCWG010000004.1, from coordinate 63,763 downwards.
CTCGAGCTCCATCTGGGCGAGCGCTGCCATGACGGAGAACACCATCGATCCCATGGGGGTGGATGTGTCGACGTCGCCACCGCCGAGGTTGAGGACGCGGAGGCCGGCGCCGCGGTCTCGGAGCTGTGCTGCGAACCCGAGCATGTCAATAGTGGAGCGGCCTAGGCGGTCGAGGGTCGTCACGACGAGTGTGTCTCCTTCGTGGAGAGCGGCAAGGGCTCGGTCGAACGCGGGTCGTGATGCGCGCGCACCGGACACGCCCTGGTCGACGTACAGGTCATCTCGCCGGACGCCTGCCGTGAGCAGATCCTGTTCTTGCCGATCAGTGTCTTGCTGACGGGTCGAGACCCGCGCGTACCCGATCAACCTCATCGAGGCACCGCGTCTGTCTCGCAACCAATCTTCATGACACCGATTCTTCACCACGGTTGCGATACATGGTTATGAGACTCGCCGTGTCCTGGAATTGTGGGCTTTGGCTGGCTCGCTGCTTGGGGTTGACGAGACGTCTTACAACCGTAAGGTTGTGAGAGTCTCTCGGCGAAGCTTGATTGGATCGGCGTTGCTGTCTGTCGCTAGGTGGGACTTACTTGTTCCCGAATCATGTAGCCCCTGAGTTCCGGGTATGGAGATGATGAACTGCCTCAAGTGGGTGCATGAGGGGCAGTCATACGAGGCATGCGATTTCGGTTCGTTCGTCCGAGTTCATGTTCCAGAAGACAGCTACGGGCGCGCAGATCATTTGGACGTGTCGACCGGAGCGTCATGGACATGTGAGCCCCAGAGGACCCTGACCGTGGTCACCCTGAAATGCGAGGGCGTCGGAATAACGTTGACTGCTTCTTCCTTCGTTGCTCGGATGTTGTGTCTCTGGTTTGCGAGAGTGGCAACGGGGTAGCGCTAGTCGAGCGGATGCCAGTGGTGCCAAAAACTCATTGGTCGCGAAGGCACCTGGGGTGTTCGGTAGGGGGTGGACTAGTGGACGTAAGTCAGGGCCCCCTACTCGATTTGAGTAGGGGCCTGACTTACGTGGGGGTGCGGGTGCTGCTCGCCGGCCACGTCGGTGGTTGCGTGCTTCGCACGGCGAGCGGTCGAGTACATCCACGCCAGTGTCCATCTGCCTATCACCGCCACCGACGTCGCCAAGGCCGCGAACCTCAGTCCGCGAGGACTCCAGCAGGCCTTCAGTCGGCAGCTCGGAACGACACCGACCGACCTCATCCGCACCGCCCGCCTCGAGCACGTTCGTGCCGAGCTCCTGAACCTCGACGCTGACGTCAACACCGTCGCGGAAGTGGCCCGCAGGTGGGGGTTCACCCACCTGAGCCGGTTCGCGGGGGCGTATGCCGAGAAGTACGGCGAACACCCCAGCGACACCCTCCGACGCTGACCCATCAAGCGTCGACTGGGCTGGACTGGACTGGACTGGACTGGACTGGACTGGACTGGACTGGCTTGGCGTGGCCTGGCCTGGCCTGGCCAGGACAGGCCAGGCTTGGCCTGTCCTGGGGGATTCGTATGCCCTGTTTCCGCAGCATGCCCGAACTGGGGTCACCACAAAATATGCGCGCGCATACAGTGGCATCTGTGTCTGGGGAACACGTCGCCGTGCACCGCTTTCGAATGGACACCTCATGACACTTGCGCCCGCTCTACCGGCCGACGTCGAGCGATCAAACGAAGACCTCCTGAGCCTCTCCGTTGAGGGCAACGATCGGGCGTTCACGGCCCTGTACGACAGAACATCCTCACGAGTTCTGGGGCTTGTGCGACGGATCTTGATCGATCCGGCCCAGTCCGAAGAAGTGACCCAGGAAGTATTTCTCCAGGCATGGAAAGAGGCCGCCCACTTCGACCCTTTGAAGGGCACGGCTACGGCGTGGCTGCTCGTCAGGGCCAGGCGCCGCGCCATCGACCGTGTCCGGTCATCCCAAGCCGCCCGCGACCGTGACGTGGCAGTCGGCATCCGAGACCTCGAAGCGACCCGCGACGACGTTGCCGAGACGGCAGAGATCCTGATCGAGCACCAGCGTGTCGCAACCAGCATGAAAGCCCTCACCCCCGCCCACCGCGAAGCCCTCGAACTGACGTACTTCGGCGGGTACACCCAATCCGAAGCAGCAGTGAAAGCTGGTGTCCCGATCGGGACGATGAAGACCCGCATCCGAGACGCCCTGATCGCGCTCAGGAAGCTCGTCGTCGAACCCCGCCCCGCGTGGAGCTAACGCCCGCACATGCGACGAACTCTTGCGGGCGCCTAGCAGATTAGGCGCTGTGGTCCTATTCTGAGCGTGCCCTGTGGTGGTACCCCGGGCACGGCCCCGATCGTCTGCTCCTGATCCGCAGACGACCGGCAGCCCGCACACGCGCCCGCCCGAGCGGGGGCGTGTGGACGTTCACGGACAGCCCAGTCGAGAAGCGCTCTTCTTTCGTGAGGAATGTTCCTAGGATCGACATACCTCGAGACGGTTCAGGACTCGGGAAGGCCCAGCCCCCAAGGCCTGACTAGTGGACCCGGCAGCAACAAGGTCACCCGAAAGACGCACCATGATCAGGTCGCTCATGCATGAGACGAACGGGATGACCACGAACTGACCCCTAGCCGGTCGTTCATCGGGACACCTTTGCGGGCCTGTCGCGACCGGCTGAAGTCAAGAGGGGCTTGGCCTGCGAATTCGCGTATGCCTGTCCCGCAAAAATGCCCGGTGAAGGGGGTCTAAACGCTACAGTCGTCGGATGCTCATCGGATACGCCCGCGTCTCGACGTCTGGACAAGATCTCGCAGCACAGCGGGATGGTCTTGCAGCACTCGGTGTCGACGATCCACACGTGCACGTTGACCATGGTTTGTCGGGCACAACTCGAGCCCGGCCGGGCCTGCGAGAGGCACTGGCGGCATGCCGTGCCGGAGACGTCCTCGTCGTCACCAAGCTCGACCGTCTCGCCCGCTCACTGCGGGACGCGACGGACATAGCGGACGAGCTGACGAAGAGGGGGGTCGCGCTGAACCTCGGGGGAGCGGTCTATGACCCCACCGATCCAGTGGGCCGGCTCCTGTTCAACGTGCTCGGCATGGTGGCCGAGTTCGAGGCCGACCTCATCCGTGCCCGGACCCGGGAGGGCATGGCGATCGCCAAGGCCGCCGGCAAGCTCCGCGGCCGCAAGCCCAAGCTCACCCCCTCGCAGGAGAAGCACCTCGTGCAGCTGCACCGCACGGGCGCCCACACCACCAGCGAGATCGCCGAACTTTTCGGCGTCGCCCGCTCGACGGTTTACAGAGCGATCCAGCGCGCGGCCGAAACGTGATCGAGTCCCGGCTGAGGCATCTGTGATTAGTTCCCAGTACCTAGTTCCGCAGGGGCACGATGTTGGCGACCAGGGCAAATGCCGGGGCACTCAGTACTACGAGTACTCCTGCAATGAGGCCGAGTCGGCGCCCCGTTCCGCCGCGGATCCCGGCGATCGTAGCCAGAAGGAGCGCAGCGACAATGCTCAGCGGCACCCCGAAGAAGAGGACGTAGCCGCCAGCTTCCTGGACTGCGGACACGGGGATGGCGGCGATCCCTTTCACCCACCATCCAAGGAAGATGCCGGCAGCCAAGCTCAGACATGAGCACAGAACAGCGAGCCAGCCAACAAACTGCAGAACTCGGTCGCGGCGAGTGGACGCGATCGCCTCCTTCGTGTTCATAGCAGCAGGATCGCACACCGGCGTCAGGCAAGACATCGTGCCTGATAGTCGATCGGCGTCCGGCACACTGGTCGGCATGCAAAGAGAGGTGTCCCTTGTTCTCTTCGAGGGGCTGTCGTGGCCGCTACGCGAGAATATTCTGCTCAACGATGAGGCGCGAACGACTTATTCGCCAGAGGAGTACGGCCTTTCTGCACGGCTGACGCAGCAGCTCTACGACTGGACCGAGTGGTGGTATGCGCACGAGATGCGTCAGTCTCCCCGCCATCGACAGTGGGCGGTTCGGCTCGTTCGAGACCTCCAAGCTGAGCTTGGCCCGGACTTCGTCGTACTTCTCGACTAGACGCGTTGGACAGCCGGCTGGAATTGAGTGCCCGCTAGACGATCGATTAACGCTCACGCATCGTGAGACTCGTCGTCTGACGGCCCTTCTGGCTCGAAACCGCGGTCGAAGACCTTGTCTGCCCGGTACCAGACCATGATGCCTGCAACCGCAAGGGCGGCGGGAAGGGAGCGGGCGACCCAAGCCACCCACGCAATGTCCGGCGCGATCGCGCCAGCAAGAACTGGGGCAAGGAGCATCACTAGGCCGGCGACGACAAGAGCGATAGCTAAGCGACGGCGTCTGCGGGCTGCGTGAGATTGCACGTGCGCATTGTGACACCTCCGTCGTGTGGGTGGTGCCCGTTAGACGATCGGTCATGGGGCGGTCACTGTGTAGGGCAGTGGGACACTTCTGCTATGCCTCGTTTGTCGCTCCCGGTTCTCCTCGATGGAGCGCGTTTTCGCGGCGTGTGCATGGCGGTCGCGGGGGGCATTAGCGACGAGGTGTCGGGGGCCGTCGGGGAGATTGCACTCGAGGTTGCTGACGCATTCGCCTTGCCCGGCACGTTCTCGATCCCTCCTCGGGATCTCAAGCGATTGGTCCGAGCTCTCGAGACGCTTCGTCTCGACGATGTCCGGTCGTGGAGCGACCCGCTCCTGTTCTTCCGTGCGCTGACGGCCACAGTCGACGCGGCTATGCCATGGCAGGCGCCCTACGTCAGCGATGCCCTGACCGCGGATGCCTCGGTCCGCGAGGCCTTGGTGCCTGTGGCGGCGGCGATCTCGGCCGCACCGGGCACGGCGTGGTGGGCCAGTGATGTCGATATGACCAATCAGTGGGTCACGACTCCTCTCAGAGAGGGTCGGGTCGTCCCGAACAGCAGCCCGGGCCCGATGACCCGGGTCCTTGATGAATGGTCCGTGAATCACGACAGGGAGAACGTCGACCTGAAGAGGCCGAGAGATCGCGCGTCACGCACGATCAATGGTTCCTGGTGGTCGACGCCGCACACATATGGACAAGCTCAGGGTGAATGGGCGCGACCGCCCTCGTCGACCCGTCGCATCGGTGACCTCGGGGCTGTGAGCCTCATGCTCGTCGAGGACAGTTTCGGAGACGGCGAAGCGCTCCTGCAAAGGCTGACCATGTCTCGACATCTACGTGTGGTCGAGATCCACAGCATCGAGGACTGGGCTGCCCTCGTGGCGCGCTATCCGCGGGATGCCCGGTGGGCGCGCCGCGGCACCTGGTGGGGATCGACGGGCCGTGATGAGCAGTGGTTCATCCCCGACTACCGAGAGGTTGCGCGTGATTTCGATGGCATCCACGTCTCAGTCCAGGGCTACCTCGCTGCGGCCGGTGAGGTGGTCGAGGTCCCAGGCGGTGCGATCGTGCTGGCGGGGTGGTCACCCGACGAAACCTTCTGGCTCACCGATGACGTTGCGATCGATGGTGACACCGAGGAGTGGCGGTTCGACGACGATGACAACGTCAGCGGATGGAGACGCATCCAGCACTGAACGCATGGGTCGCATGTCCCGTTAGGGGATCGGCTACTGAGACGGTCTCCTGACCGATGCAGAATGCGCGGTTCGCGGCACCTTCCGTGGGTGAGCGGTCGAATCAGATGGCGAGTGCATCGAGCAACTTCGCACGTTCGATGTTGTCGCGCGCTTGCGTTAGTTCGGACCGGCTGGTGTACCAGAGCGACGATTCGACCAGGCGTGCCACGCACCAGGCTGCGATGCGGACCGGCGACTCCCCGGTCAGGTCTGCAAGCAGAGAAATTCGATTCCGCAGATGCCCTTCGGTGTCCGGGAGCGAGAAGGGGTCGTCGATCTGCATGAGCAACGGGCACAAGTCGTAAGACGGGTCGCCGACCATAGGTTTCGGATCAATGACGAGCCACGGCTCTCGCGTCGCGGTGAGGAGGTTGCCGGGGTTGTAGTCGCCGTGCACGACCACTGTCCGCGGGGCCGTTACAGGGAGCTCCCGAAGCAGCGCGTTTCCTCGCGCGACCGCGACGTGGTCGAGATCTGGCCGGAACGTGCGCATTCGCTCCTCGACGAGGTCGGCCCACTCGGCGGCGACGTCGGCCACACGCTCGAATCGTGTGGTCGGGGCGGGCGCTGTAGTCGTGTCGGAATCGTTTGAGGCTGTGCGGGACCACAACCGGGTGAGTAGATCCGCGGCAATCGACAGCCGGCGTTCCGGCGACAGATCGTGCCGGTCGGCTAGTCGTACGCCTGGATCGCATCGTTCGAGCAAGAGCACGAACGGATCGTTGAGGTCCGCTTGGAGCAGCCGGACCGACCCTGAGCCGTCCCACCATCGAAGCGCCGCGGCCTCGTCGCGCGCCTCGCGGTGCGGGAATGAAAGCTTGAGAACTGCGTCGCGGCCGGCGGCGGTCCGCACGGAGACGACGTATGACGCACTCCCGCCGGGGTGCACGCGTCCGAGCGTCAGGCCCCAACGGGCCACAGAGCGGGCCAATAGGTCGGGAACGGTGCTCCGCCATGCCTCCTTCGTTGGCCACATGGACAGCAGTTTACGAGCACACCGCCGCAACCACAGCGCGAGCACCGCAATCGTCACGACTGCCAGGAGCAAAGCTCCTTTCGCGGTCCGGGACGGACGACGAGACCGCCGCAAGTCAGTCAGGTTGGGGGTGGACCTGTCTCGATAGCCGATCGCTGATCGCTACGTCCCGTCACTAGGGCAAATCTTCGGTGCTCGTGCACGCTCGCCCATTTGTTGGGAGGTACCCGACAGCGTCTGCGAGGTCTTCCATGACGTTTGCTCCGGTCAGCTTTGTTGTGCTGAAGATGACCTCCACGGCGGGAGAGCGGCCATAGGTGGTCAAGATGGCGCTCTGGGGGTCGTTTTCGGGGGAATCGACAATCCAGTCGACCCCCTGGATCGTGTAACAGGGCAGATCCGTGGGACCTGGTTCTGTGGCACCGCAGCGAAGCAGGACGGTCGTGGGTTCTCCCCAGGCGCCAGTGGCTTGGGCATCTGTCTCGCGTCGCGTTTCGGTTTCACCGATGGAGTCAGGAAGATGCACGGTGACCTGCGCGCATTCCACTGAGTTGGCATCAGCGGCAGGGACCATGGGGACTGTTGCTTCGCATCCTGCCAGCGACACCGCAGCGAGAGCTCCTGATGTCGCAGCTACGAGCAGTCGCATGCGCAGGGTTCTCATGGCGAGACCGTACCTCGGCCTTGCGTGTTGGCGCTCTAGATGTTGAATGCGTCCCGATAGGGGATCGATGGCCGGTGCGCGCTAGTTGCCCTCGTTGCTCCAGATGGGTCGAGCTTGGCGAGCTGCGACTGAGTAGGCGTGAGCATCGAACGTGTGCCGTGCCTCCGAGACGTCGAATTCGGGCCAGCTCATGACGAGTTCGAGCTGGCCGTCCGGGGGGACGGGCCACAGCCACAGTCGAGCCGAGGTCGTGAAGTAGGAGTCGTCGCCCGACCCGCCCTGTTCGGTGAGGTTCAACACGGGTCCTGTCGGAGCCTTGGCGGGATCGTCGTGGAATGCGTCGCCGACGTCAGCGACGACTTTCGTCCCGTCGTCGAGGACGACGCCGAAACGGATGCTGCGAGCGGGGTCGACTGCCCCGTTGCCCCAGCGTCCGCCCCCGAACCTGTCCATGAGGGTGGCCCAGTCTCGGCGGTTTTGGTGATGGTTGCGGAGTAACCACTGGACGTCGATCTGTAGGCCTGCGGCGTGGACCGAGAGCCCGGTGACTGTGACGGCGATGTCGTCGGTCGTCGCCAGGATCGTCGAAATGCCGATGCGACTCGGGAGCCAGTCGATAGGGGGCGCAGCCCACTCAGGAGCCACGTAGTGCTCTGACGCGTCGTCGTCGGGAGGCGTGACTTCGGGGAAGAACGTCATGAGTTACTTCACCATCCGCACGTGGTCTGCGCAACAGCCTTGGCGAGCTCGTGGATCTGGTCTCGCCTGCGCCCCGTAGGAGATCCTTCATCGAGATCTTTCCGGACTGGTCTATCGAGACGTTCCGACCCGTGTGACTGCGGGGGAGTGGTTGACGCGCGCGGTCGTTCGGTGACCGATCCGCGAGTGGCCGCTGTCGGACTACCTCTTCCGCCAGACCTGTCGCCGCATGGCCAAGCCGGACGCGATGTTCGCTGCTCCGGCGACGATGATGAACCATGAGGCAGCGGTCGAAGACCCAGACACGTCGTCGGTCCCAGGAGACGTAACAAGGAGCACCCCGCCACCGATCAGGACGAACGCGCCGACGCAGACCAATAGGGTGCCGAAGGACTTCGCGGACATGACTGCACAGTAGCTCGATGGGCCCGAGCCTCGGGTGCGCCCGTTAGCCGATCGGCTACCGAACGGGCGGCGCCTCTCGTCGTGCCAGTCGGCGCAAGCTCAATGCCGCTGTGAGGCCGGCACCTGATGCGGCAACGAGTCCGACGATGGCACCCGAAAGGGGATCACCGAAGAAGAGGCCCAGAGCCAGGCCTGCTGAGATGCCGACAACTGCTGCTGTGGCCAACACCGCTAATGTCTGGCTTCTCGATCTGCCCCAGCGGGGGCGCTGCCGCCATAGCGACGCGCTGACGAGTCCGGCAACCGCTCCGATGAGGGCGAAGACCACGGCAGCAGGAACTGCGTAGACGAGCGCGATAACGACCCATCCCGCGATCCCGGCGCCGTCGAGTCCGGCGAAGGCAGCCCACACGACGATCCACACGATGGGTAGCAGCAGCGCACAGCCCGCGCCGACCGCTGCCCCTGTCCCGACCAAGACACGGGCATCCGACCGCGGCGCGCGTACCGGACGCTCAACGTCAACGCTCATGAGGACTCCCCCTTCCCCATGAGGCTAAGGCTTGCACCCGGGCATGAGCATCCCCCCCCCGACCAGGTGCGCCGACTCTCCTGAGGAGACGAGCTACGCAGCACGATCAGCGGCTCGGGGAAGGGGGCGTCAGTGTCCGATAGACGATCCCGCTATGGGCCGGCCGCGGGTCGGTTCAGGTGCTTTGAAACACGGTGGCCCTGGCCGGACACTCTTGAGTGTGAACAACGATCAGGACGACGGCCCCCTCTGGGCCCGGGCTCAACGCGACGAGGGGGCGGCTTTCGCTGCACTCTTCGATCGACACAGGGCTCGTGTCTACCGGCGGGCACTGACTCTGGTGGACAAGCATCACGACGCGGACGACGTCACTGCAGCGGTGTTCTACGAGCTCTGGCGGAAGCGACGCAGCGTCACTCTTGTCGCGGACTCTCTCCTGCCCTGGCTACTTGTCACGACCGTGAACCTTGGGCGGAACAATCGCCGTGCAGCCGCGAGATACCGGGCCTTGCTGGCCCGTTTACCGCGACAGGATGAGCAGGTGCAGAAGGATCTCGAGGACATCGAATTGACGGACAGGCTGCGGGCCTCACTGCGAGGACTGTCCTTGGGAGATGCCGCACTGCTCGTGTTGACGAGTCTCGAGGACGTGCCCGTCTGGCAGGCCGCACAGTCCCTGGGCCTCAAGCCGTCGACGGCTCGGGTGCGGCTTCACCGGATTCGGCAACGCCTCCGCGTCGACCTGCATGATCTCAACCCCTCGACAAGCCCGGCACAGGAAGGCGTTCTCTCGTGAACATCGACATGCGACCCGACACCTCCGCCGCAATCCGGGCCGAGCTCGCCGCCATCGGAACCAAGCACAGCGTCTTACAGCGCAGGCAGCGGCGGACACGCCTGGCACGGGCCGCGCTCGGGGCGGGCGCGATCGCCGTTGCAACCACCGCGGCAGCGCTCTTCGTCGCGGGTGCGCCTGGATCGACCGTGACCGCGGCCCTTGGCGACACGACGACCGCCACGCACACCGGCCCTGCTGTGGTCGACATCGGCCAAGCACCTTCGACCGCTGGCGCAGTCATCGCCGACATTACTTGCCTCTCCGACAGCGGCGTAGTGCAGGTTCCCACCGGAGACGGGAGCACAGCCAGCGCCATCCACTGCTCTCAAAGCCCGACCGGCACGATGCACGTCATTGACGGCCAGCTACCAGCGAAGGGCTCCTCCGACTTCAGAGTCGATGCGTCTCCAGAGACGAAGTGGCGAGCTGCACTTCAATACGCCTCCACGGCCACGTCCAAGTGGGAGGTCAACGCACGAGGTCAGACCTACGGCATCGAGAACCGGAACGGCCACCCGGACCTCGTCCCATATGCCACGGACAGTGGAGAGCAAGGTTGGGCGCTTTGGGATGACGCTTACGGCGAGGAAATGACTGGACCGATCAACATCTACCGAACTGACGGCGTCACGGTCATCGGAGTCGCGACACCGCCAGCGGAGACGCTGCCTGACGTGCCCCTGGATCAAGGCCTCATCGATGATCTCGACTCGGTGGAAACCGCATCCCCGGTGCCGCCCGCTGAATAAGCGTGCGACTGTAGCAAACATGGTGTCCCGATAGCCGATCCTCGACCGGCCACGACGGAAGCTATACGAGCCAGCTCGTGGCGAAGAGAACGACTCCGACGGCGAGGGCGAGTGCTCCGACCGCTAGCAAGCGAAACTGCTTGTGTCGTGGCAGCTCTTTTCCCTGGCTGTACTTCAGGCCAATGTGACCGAGTACGCCGAACACGACGAGCAGACATGGAAAGTAAGCGAGTCGGAGCCACTCGGAAGTAGTCATCCTGCATCTTCCCGCGTACTGACCGTTGCACGGCGGCCCGCAGCGGTGTCTCGGTAGCAGATCCCCTAGCGGGACAGGTTGGTCACACTGGAGGGGACGATACGAACGCTAAGCCAGCCCGTTCGAGCCGTGCTTCCGTCATGAGGCGACTGGCAGACTGTGTAGTCAGCGGAGCGACACCAGGAGGTGGGCGCGGAGCAGCGTGTTGCCGTCCGGCACGGTCGGATTTTCTACGGCCGACCAAGAAGCTGACGGCCCTCCGTTCATCGAGATCGTGAGCGTGTCGCCATCCCCTGGGCTGCAGCCAGAAATCATCTCGTTGGCACCGCCCGCGACAACCTTCGCGAGGACGCAGAATTCACCATCCGCGTTCCGCGCCGCCCAGAATTGCGAGCCCTTAGCCTCACCGAGGTACCGCGCCGACTCCGGGTCGAGATCCGCGAGCACCACACTCTCAACTTGGGGCAGCGCGTCTGAACTGATTTGTTCCTCAGCAAAGACGTCATCCGTTGTAGCGAAGGAGCAGCCCGCTAGCGCCCCGGCCCCCAGAAGCACTATCGCCAACCGTGCCCACTTCCCCGTGTTCATGGCCTCATCCTGGCCGAGCAATGAACCCAGCGCCAGGGCAGCCCACTATTTGCCTCCAGAATTAACGTCGCAACCGTCGCGGCGAAGGATCCCCTATCGGACCCCGCCCTTCGGTCTCGACCACGCGGTCGAAGTTCGCTAACTTCAGACATCACTACTTCTCGGAGGCGCTGTGCTCTCGATCGTCATCGTCCCAGTGGCTCTCATCATCGTGCTGGCCCTGCTCGGGATGGCCATCCTCGGGACTGCCAGAACGAGTCTTACCCAGAAGCGCCAGGATGCTGAGGCGAGAGAGCGTCGGCAGGCCCGTGCAGGTCGAGGGAGGACAGGTGACGCGACCGCGAACACCGCTAGGACCTTGGGCTCTCCAGGCGACGAGGCGGTCCGCTAGCCGATCCCCTATCGGGCGCTAAAGCGCCCCCAAGTTCTAGATTTAGCGCTCGAGGCCGCCACGAATCGCGCTCTGGCAAGCAACGCCAGAACAAACGACGCTGTAGAACGGTCAAGTGATTGATCTAGCCGAGGCTCGTTCGCTTGAACTCGTTACACCCAAAACCGTCGACGAAGCGAGCCAAGTTCTGGCTGGGTGGCTTGCCGAGAAAAGCCGGGCACCACGAGAGGCAAGCGCAGAAGGTGCCCTGGACCTGGGCTCGCGATTTGCTTATCGAATGTGGGGCGCTAGCAGACGGGGCCAGGCCAGGCTTCCGATGCGACTGACTTGGCGTGTGAGCGGAAGCGGAAGTGAGAGCAACGTCTCTCTCCACATGCGCAGCAACGAGGGCCGGTACCTCGTCCGTACCTATCAACATCACCTCGTCTACGAGCGCACTTTCGATCAGCTGGTCAGAGAGGTGACCGCAGTGTTTGAGTAGCGGATTCCCTATCGGACTGTCAGTCGTCAGTCGCCGTGGGGCCCGGACCCCTCATCGAGGCCAGGTCTTGAAGAGCTGCAAGGTGTGCATCGACGGCATTGTGGTCTTCTGCTTCGCTGGGGGCGACGACAGGAGTAGGCGCGACCGTCGCGGTGCCCAGACGCGGACCCGAGGTGCCCTCGCTTCCCCGGCGGGTAAAGCCTTCCTGGCCGGGACTGAGAGCCGCTACGAGTCTGGGTGGAGTTGCTCAGCCCGACCGAGCCCGACAGCAACGACGGGGACCCCTCGTCGCGGTCACCACCGAGCTTCAGTCGCATCTACGGGCCCTCTAGACGTTTTCCCCGGGAACGAAGGACGGCGAACAGATGCTTTACCGGTGGCGCCTTTGCGACCCGCTGAGCATGGCGACAACCCCGAACACGAGTCCCACGGCGCCAACAATCAAACCCAGCCCGAGCCCGGCGGCCAGGCCGAAGTTGACACCAATCTCAGAAGAGGTGGCGGCTGCGTAGTCGCACAGGACATAGAGAGTGAACCCGACAGCGAGAAGGATCACGCTCGTCACAAAGAACCGCCTAGAACCACTCAACGTCATCTACCTCGTCATAGGCCCCCCTCGTGAGAGCACCGCGACTGACACTAGAGCCACGGCGCCCACTGGCACGCCCCGGCCCCGATACGTCCGGCCAGCCATCGTCTAGCGGTCCGGATCGAGCTTGCAAGTCCCGCGGGGTCACAGGTGACGCGAGAGGCCGAGAGGACCTGACTAGACAACCCGTCCAAGGCGTGCCCGAACGGATCGTTGGAGCATGGCCGGGTACAGCTGCAAGACGATCGTCGACACCATCAACCAGGCGGCACCGGGGGAGGTGCCGGCCACGAGCGCAGCCACCGCGAGGCCGAGCCCCGCAGCGGCACACAGCAGATGCGCGACCTCTGAACGACGAGTGTGTTGCTCGAGGGCCAGCATCCCTGCTCGTGTGACCTGGTAGTTGCGCTCCCGAGTGATGACTCGGTTCCAGCCAACAACGGTGAGCAAGCGACCGAACGCACCGACACCGGCCATCCGGAAGAAGCTCGCTTGCCGCTCCGAGACCCTCCACCATCTGCCTCGCAGAGGAGGGAAATGCTCCGTGACGGTGAAAGCCGCCCAGGCCATGAGGAGAAACTGGACCACGATCGCGAACACGGGCTGCTCGGGACCGATCGAATGCCACCCCGCGACGATGAACCCGGCCACGACGGAAGTCGAGACGAAAAATCTCAGCATCAGAGGTCCGTCCTCGTCTTCGTGCTGATGTCGACCGTCAGCGGCACGTCTCGCACGCACGAGTGAAGAGGAGCGATCCTCCGGTGGTCTCATCGTGTTCGCGGCGGGGCTCCCCGAGATAGTTCGGGTCGATACAGCGGCTCACCGACGCTTCCGCCGCGGAGGGGTCGCACTGCCGTGCACGCGCGTCGGCCCCCAGATGTTAAAGAGCAACTCGATGACCGTGCCCAAGCCAGCTGCGACCGTGAAGAACAGGGCGGTGATCGTGTTCTTTCGTGACGTGCGCGGTAGGTGCATGAAGGTCCCTCTCGATAGCGAGAGCTTCAGGCTATGCCGAACCGAGCCGAGCCGAGCCGAGCCGAGCCGAGCCGAACCGTTCCGCTATCGCGCATCGCAGCGGGTCGGGTGCCTCGATAGCCGATCGCTGGCCGGGCCCCCGCAGTTGGAGTCGCGACGAAGTGCGCTTCATGCCATCCTTCGATCGTGCGCCCCCGATCGCTCTGCCTACTCGTCGTGACCCTCTGTGCTGTCAGCCTCGCCGGGTGCTCCGAGGTCGATCCCGGTGAGCAGGCCGGCGACATCGCTCTGTGGCTTGACCAGGCGCCGTCAGCGGTGCAGGACGACGGCGACGAGCTGGTCGTCTTGGCAGCGGTCGCCGATCGCGGCGAGGGAGCCGGCGGCAGCGCGATCTCGGCGACCTTCGAGGAGCCCGTGACGATCAGGCGAGTCGAACTCGAGTGTTTCGGCGACGGATCCGTCGAGGGGCTGTTCGGTCTGACGTCGGCTACCGGTGCCGTCGACACGACGTCCGCCCGTGAGAGCTGCGCCGAGGGCGTGCTCGAGCTGGACATCCCGGAGTCGTCCCGCAAGGGCGTGACGAACGTCAGCTTCTCCTCGGTCGCGAGCACCGAAAACGGCGCATGGCGCGTCATCGTCCGATAGGGGATCGATCGGCGGGCACGTGTCGCTTCTGCCCGATGCGTCGCGTCTGGGAAGCTGTCGATGACGACGGGGGCAATGTGCGGCGAGTCTTGGTGTGGGTGATGGTGGTGGCCGCCGCCGGAGCTACGGCTGCAGTGTTCTTGGCGACGCAGACCGCGTCTGCGACGCCATTGGTGTTCGTCGCGGCAGCATTCCCGCAGCTTGCATTCTTCGGGGTGGCCCTCGTTTCCATGGCGGTGGTCATCGCGGCGATCAGGGGTCGCCTCCGACTCGCCACGTCCGCAGGGCTAGTTGTCCTCGTCGTTAGTGCTGGCCTCGGAATCGTCTTGACGGCGGGAAGGCCGGCACCATCGACAACGGTGCCCACCGGATCCTCGTCGGCGGGGCAGCTACGAATCCTGTCGTGGAACACCAACCAACAAGACGTCTCAACCGAGCAGTTGGGCGCGTTGATCAAAACCGAGCAAGCGAACGTCGTTGCTCTGCCTGAGTACTTCACGGCCGTGGCCGATGGAACTCTCGCCGGGCTCGCCCAAGAGCACGACATGCAGATCATCGGGACCGATTCATCCTCGGCGACGTTGCTGATCTCGAAGCATCTCGGCACATATTCGCTTGCCGACCAAGAAACGACACCGGCATGGGCTGGGTTCGTCGCGACCTCAGACAATCCCCGCGCCCCCGCCTTGCTCGTGGCGCATCTGCAGCGTCCTTCATTGGTCGACTCAAGCATTTGGCAGAGCCACGTCGACTGGGCGCGGCAACAGTGCGCGGACCGACGGAACATCGTCGCCGTCGGCGACTTCAACGCCACCCTGGCAAATCTCGGCGGCGACCAGCTCGGCCCGTGTCAGGATGCGGCCTCTGCTCTGGGCCTTGAGTCGACAGGCACCTGGCCCTCGGCTCTGCCAGCGTCTCTGGGCGCCGCGATCGACCACACCTTTTTCGGCCCAGGTTGGGAGCCCGTCGCCTTTGCAGTGCTCTACTCTCAGGCCACCCGAGGTTCAGACCACCGCCCCATCGTCACCGTGCTCAATCCGAACAGCTCGTAACCTGTCTCAATAGGGGATGGGCCACCGAGACGCTCTGCTACTCCCCTCGCGACTCCCGCACGCGGTGCACTCGATAGCTGGCGCCGTAGATGAGCGCAGAAGCGTCGATCAAGACGGGTACCGCGGTTGCGCCGACTTAGCCCAACCACAAAACGTCCCCGTGTGTGAGCATGAACACAGCAAGCATGAGTGTGAACGTGGCCAACACTGCCCACAGAAGCGCCGCTCTGGCACACCGGCTCGCCGACCGGAGGTGCTCGCCTGGGCCGCCGCGGACCTCCGGACCGCCGACTCCGAGGCAGGCGTCGTCGGATCGGGCACCGTCGTGGCCGTCACCGTGCGCGCGTAGCTCATCGAGCCCGCGGTCGGGCCGGCCGGAGGTGCCACGGGCTGAGCCGCGACGGGTGCCTCAGGCGCGCGGCTCGGCGAGGCTGAACAGCGCGACCACCTCGTCGAGGTCGCGACCCAGGAC
Source organism: Frigoribacterium sp. CFBP9030 (assembly GCF_034045195.1). Taxonomy (NCBI): domain Bacteria; kingdom Bacillati; phylum Actinomycetota; class Actinomycetes; order Micrococcales; family Microbacteriaceae; genus Frigoribacterium; species Frigoribacterium sp. CFBP9030. Next base: position 47,870 of record NZ_JAXCWG010000004.1, on the reverse strand, counting down.
GAGGTCGAGAGACGCGACGTCGCGTTCGTCCCTCAGCTGCGCGATGACCGCGCCCGACGAGCCTTCGACAGCCCGGGCCCTGCCCGCGACCATAAGCTGGACCGGCTCGGCCCCGGCGCGCACGGGCGCGTCGGGCAGCGGGTCGAGACCGTCGGCGACGCGCCGGTCGAGGGCGAGCGCCGCCAGCACCCAGCGTTCCGCGAGGCCGACCGGGCGCAGCGACGCCAGGGGAGACCGGCGCCCCCGGCCGAAGACGACGATCATGCTGTCGCTGCGCTCGACCTGCCAGGCGACACCGCCGACGTCGAACCGGCAGAGCACGTCAGAGTGGAGGTCGACGACCGCCCCGAGATGCTCCAGCGCCCGCACGCACGTCGGGCCGAGCAGGCGCGCGGTCGTCGCGGCCTCGCGCTCCCGGCGCTCACGCTCGAGCACCGCACGGGCGAGCGGAGCGTGCTCGGCGGCGAGTGCTTCCCGGTCGAGCGGCGCACCCTGGGCGAGGCGCGCGTGCAGCCACGCCGGGTCGAGCCGACCGAGGTAGAGGAAGCGCACCTGGACGACCCCGGCTGGGTCTGACACGGTGAGGGGCCTGTCGGGGGCGAGCAGGGCGACGCCGTGGTCGAGCGACCACACCGCGACGACCGTTCCGTCGACGACGGCCACCCATGACCAGCCCTGTACGCGAACGTCGGGGCTGCTGCGCTCGACCACATCGCCGACGAGCGACCCTGCCCGGACCCGCAGCTCGCGATGGTGCGACTGGGCGTCGTCGCCCATCGACACGCTCTCCCGGTTGACGACGACGACGAACTCCGCGGGCACGTCGCTCGACGCCGCGCCGACGAGCCGAGACCAGATCCCCATGACGGCGACGCTACCGGCCGATCAGCCCAGCGGCTCCGGAGACGCCTACGTACTGAAGAGATCGCCTAATCTGGGCACCCCTGTCGACCCGTTTTCACCGAGAGGAGACACGATGATCGAGCAAGAGCACTCATCACCACGGCGAGCACTCGAGGTGCCGCTGGGCGCTCCCGTGTTCGTCCAGGCGCTGCGGTACACGGCCATGTACGGAGCGAAGCCGTTCCCCGAGGCTCTGCTGATCTACCTGGACAACGGCGCGTACAAGATCCTCTCGCCCGGCGAGGAGCATTACGGGAGCTACGTCTCCGCGACCGACCCGGCCGCCCCACCCCGTCACGTGGCGTTCGTGTCCTGGCCCTCCGAAGACTGGGGGCGGAACGTCGCCTCGCACACGCTCACGTTCGACCAGGACACGGGGGCGTTCGTGCAGTCTCTCGTCCTGCCCGGAGATGCGGTGCCGCGCGCGCAGCACGGCTACGCGCACAGCGTGGACATCCCGCTGACGGGCCTCATGGAGGCCACGTGGCACGAACTCCGAGCGGCCTGCGCTCCCGTCTTCGACCGTCTGCAGGCACAGACCGACCCTCGCCGCGACGAACGGTCCCTCGACCTCCCGTAGGTCGACACGACTCGCGTTCACGAGCGTGATCCAGGTCGTGTGATCGTGCGACTCCTCGATCTCGATCTCGATCTCGGAGAAGCCTTCACCGGAACCGGAACCGGAACCGGAACCGGCACCGGCACCGTCACCTGACCCGACGCGACGCCCAGACCTGCGCGCCGAGACCGACCGCGATGAACCCGAGCATGAGCGCGCCCATCACGACGGCCGTGCCGCCGAGGGCACCCGCGAGCGGTGTGGCCGCTCCGCCCAGGCCGAACTGCAGTCCGCCGACGAGGGCCGCCGCCGTGCCGGGGGAGCGATGGCCGAGCGCCTGCGTCAGCGTGATCGACCCCGGGATCACCCACCCCCACCCCGCCGTGACGATCGCCAACGCCGGCCACACGAGCGCCGGCCCGGCACCCGAGAGAGCCCCCACGAGCACCAGCAGCGACCCGGTCGCGCAGACCGCGAGCCCGACGGTGAAGAGGCGGTCCTCGTCGAATCGCCCGATGAGCCGCCGGAACACCAGCGTCGACGCGATCATGCACGACGCGTTCGAGGCGAAGACGAGCGTGTAGAGCCCCTCGCCGAATCCGTACTCCTGCTGGAACACGAACGACGACGTCGAGATGTACGAGAAGAAGCCGATCGTCGCCGCGCATCCGGTGATCAGATACCAGCGGAACCGTGGGATCCCGAGCAGGCCGCGCATCCTTCGCAGCGACGCCCCCAACGAGGCTCCGCCTTCAGGAGGCGCGGTGAGGGTCTCCGGAAGCAGTCGCGCCGCCGCGATGGCCAGCCCCGACCCCAAGACCGCCAGCACGACGAACGTGACGCGCCACGACCCGGCCGCGAGCACGGCGCCGCCGACGAGCGGCGCCACGACCGGGCCGACCGAGTTGATGGCCGCCAGGGTGGCGAAGAGGCGGCTCCGGGTGGTGCCCGTCGTCGAGTCGCCGACCATCGCGCGGGCCGCGACGGAGCCCGCCGCGCCTCCTAGTCCTTGAAGCACCCGGGCCACGACGAGGGTGCTCGCGTCGGGTGCCACCGCGCAGGCGACCGAGGCGAGCGCGAACACCGACATGCCGATCAGGACGATGCGCCGGCGACCCGTGCCGTCGCTGAGCGGGCCGATGACGATCTGCCCCAGCGCGAAGCTGACGAGGAAGGCGGTGAGGCTGAGCTGCACCTGCGCCGTCGAGGCTCCGAGGTCGCGGGCGATGGCCGGCAGACCGGGGATGTACATGTCGGTCGCGAACGGCGAGATGCCGACGATGAGCGCGATGGTGAGGACCGCGCCGCGCCCTCTGGGGGCCGGGGCGGCAGCGCGGGGCACGGAGACGTCGTCGTCGCTCATCACGTCGAAGCCTAGCTCCGCGCCATCCGACGGGGGCTGGCTCGGCTGACCCCGAGCGCGACGAAGGGGCGGGCGCACTGCACCCACCCCTTCTTCTCGACCCAGAGGGTCAGCGCTCGGTCAGCGCTTGCTGCGACCCGTGATGAGGCCGTAGACGAACAGCACGACGACCGCGCCGACGATGGCGATCAGCCACGACTCGATCGAGAAGAAGCCGTTGAAGTCGACGCCGAAGAGCGCGCCGCCGATCCAGCCGCCGAGCAGGGCGCCGATGACGCCGAGCACGAGGGTGGCGATCCAGCCGCCGCCCTGACGGCCCGGGAGGATGGCCTTGGCGATGGCGCCGGCGATGAGGCCGAGGAGGAGGAAGGCGAGGAAGCTCATGAGAGACCTTTCGAGCGGTTGACGACAAGTTGGCACCGCCTGACCCCCTCACCACCGAGATGGTGACGAGCTCAGGAGCCTCAAATCGAGGCTTAGCGGTACATCCACTGTGCGCCTCCTGAGAGTCTCGTGCTCGAGCTCGAGCGTCGGCTAGCCGATAAGCGCACGGGGGCCCTTGCGAGCAACCATTTGTACTAGTAGAACTAGAACATGTTGATCAGGCTCGACCCGGCATCCGAGATGCCGATCGCCGACCAGATCGTGACGCAGATCCGCCGGGGCATCGCTGACGGCGACATCGAGGTCGGCGAGCGACTGCCCTCGGCGCGTGACCTCGCGGCCGCCCTCGCGATCAACATGCACACCGTCCTGCGGGCTTACGACTCGCTCCGTACCGCCGGCCTGATCGAGCTCCGTCGCGGTCGCGGGGCGGTCGTCATCGCCGGCGCTAACGCCCCGACCACGGCCCTCTACGCCGCCGCCGCCGCGCTCGTGCGCGACGCCGCCCGCCTCGGCATCGCACCCGCCGACCTCGCCACGATCATCAGGGGGATGACATGACCGCCGACCGACCCGCCCCGAGCACGCCCGACGAGCCCGAGACCGGCACCACGCCCGTGCCCGCCGACCCCGTTCCCGCCGAGGTGGACGGGGTGGCCCTGCTCCGCACCTCCTCGGCCGCCGTCGCGGCCCTCGCGCCCGCGGCCCTCCTCGTGGTCGTCGCCGTCGTGGTCGGTCCGCGGCTGGGCGACACCATCGCGCGTCACTGGTCGGGCGACGGCGCCCCCGACGGGTTCTCGGGCACCTGGTCGTCGTTCGCCGTCGTCGCGACGATCGTCGCCGCCCTGACCGCGGTGTCGATCGTGGCCGCCCTGACCCGGCGCGGGCGCCCGTCACGCCTGATCGCCGGAGGCGCGGCCTCCTTCGCCGGCCTGGCCGCCTGCACCTGGGTCGCCACCGCTCTCGCGACCGCGGCCGCGCCGACCCCCGAGGAGGCGGTGGCCGGCTGGACGCCCGCGCTCACGCTCCCGGGCCTCGCCTGGGGCGTCGTCGTCGGCTGGCTGGCGACCGGCAGCGGCGTCCGGGCGCTGCCCGACGTGGAGTTCGACGACCGGGCGAGCGTCCGCCCGGCGGATCTGCGACCGGGGGAGCGGCTGGCGTGGTCGGGCACCACCGGCAGCCCCGTCTTCGTCGTGATGGGGTCCGTCGTGCTGGCCCTGGCTATCGTCACCGGCGCCGTGCTCTTCGTGATGGGCGCCTCCTCGGTCGTCGTCTACTCGGCCGTGCTGCTGCTCGCCGGCGCCGCCGTCCTCGCTCTGGGCCGCGTTCGACTGACCGTCGACCACCGCGGGGTGCGTCTCGTCTCGGCGCTGCTCGGCGTCCGCCTGCTGCGGGTGCGCCTGACCGACGTCGCCGGCGTCGAGACCGAGACCCTCGACCCGATGTCGTGGGGCGGCTGGGGGTTGCGCGTCTCGAAGCGCGGCACCGCCTACGTCACCGGCCGCCGCCCCGGCATCGTCGTCCGACGCCGCGACGGCAGCGCGGTCGCCGTCACCATCGACGACGCCGAGTCCGCCGCGTCCGTCGCGGCTGCTCTCGCGCAGCGCTGACCCTACGGCTCGTCGGTCGGCTCCTCCACACCCCGGCGAGACCAGAAATGGGGTCACCGGTGGCGGCCCGATCGCCGCCGTAGACCGCTCCATCTGTTTAGAGTGTCCACAGAGAGGGGGTGCAGCGATGCAGGAGTCGACTCGCGAGATCAGGCGTCAGCGGGCGGTCGAGAGCCTCGGCGTCATCGACTCCGACCGCAATCCCCGCCTCGACCGCATCACGCGCATGGCCAGGGCGATCTTCGGCGTGCCGATGTCGTCGGTCACGGTGCTCGACAACCAGCGCGCGCTCTTCCTCGGTCGCGACGGCTTCGACGTCCCCGTGGTGGGTCGGCACGACACCCCCTGCCACCTCGTGATCGACTCGGGCGAGATCATCTCGGCCGAAGACGCCCGCGCCGACGCCCGCTTCGACCACATCGAGCCGTTCCGCGCCAACGATCTCGGCTTCTACCTCGGCCACCCCCTGCTCGACGGCTCGGGCAACGTCGTGGGCTCGTTCTGCGTCATGGGCCCCGAACCGCGTCATCTCGACGCCGAGCAGATGTCCGAGTTCGAAGACCTCGCGGCCTGGGCGCAGAGCGAGCTGCTGGCGGACGCCGAGTCCGCCGCGGCGTCCGCGACCCAGCAGGCGCTGCTGCCCGCCGAGCCGCTCGAGATCGACGACGTCCACGTCGAGGGCGTCTGCCTCCCCTCCCTCAGCGTCGGCGGCGACTACTTCGACTACGGCGTCGTCGGCCGACAGGTGCACGTCGCCGTGGGCGATGTCATGGGCAAGGGCGTCGGCGCGGCCATCCTCGGGTCGTCGGTGCGGGCCGCCTGCCGAGCCGCCGTCCCGACGGTCAGCGACAACCGCCTCCTCGGCACGGCCGTCGACCGCATCGAGCGCGCCGTCATCGGCGATCTGCAGCGCACCGGCTCGTTCGTCACGTACTTCCACGCCGTGCTCGACCTCGACACCGACGAGCTCTCGTACGTCGACGCCGGCTCCGGTCTCGCCCTGGTCGTCCGCGCCGACGGCTCCGTCGAGCAGCTGATGGGATCCGACCTGCCGCTCGGCCTCGAGGCGCAGACGCACGAGACCCACACCATCGTGCTGCTGCCGGGCGACCGGCTCGTCGTCATGAGCGACGGCGTGCTCGACGTGCTCGACGACGAGAACGGCTGGCTGGCCGAGGTCGGCGGCATCGTCGCCCGCTCGGGCGACGCCGAACGCTCCGACGCCCCCGATCTCGTCGACGCCATCGCCCTGCTCGCCCGCGACCGCATCGCCCGTGACGACGTGACCCTCCTCGTACTGGACCGACGTCCGTGACGGACCTCCTCACCCGACGCGACCAGCGCCTCCTCGGCCGGTCGACCCCGGCCCGTCGGATCGTGCCCATCCGCATCGTCGTGCTGCTCGCATCGCTCGCCGGCCTGAACTACATCATCTGGCGCTGGGCCGTCTCGGTGAACTGGACCTCGTGGTGGATCGCCGTGCCGCTCGTCGTCGCCGAGACGTACAGCGTGATCGACTCGCTGCTGTTCGGCCTCGGCGCCTGGCGCCTCCGCGAACGCGGCGAGCCGCCCACCCCGCCGTCGCCCGACTCGCCCGAGACCGTCGTCACCGTCGACGTCTTCGTCACCACCTACAACGAGCCCGTCGAGATGGTGATGCGCACGGCGCTCGCCGCGCAGGCCATCGAGTACCCGCACACGACGTGGATCCTCGACGACGGCGGGCGGGCGGAGATCCGTGAGGCGGCCGAGGGCGCGGGGATCGGCGTCATCACCCGGTCGTCCGACTGGGTCGACCGCCCGCGGCACGCCAAGGCGGGCAACCTGAACAACGCGCTGCTGACGACCGAGGGCGAGTTCCTGCTGATCCTCGACGCCGACCAGGTGCCCGAGCCGAGCATCCTGCACCGCACCCTCGGGTACTTCAAAGACGAGAAGACCGCGCTCGTCCAGACGCCGCAGTGGTTCGAGAACGTGCCGGAGTCCGACCCGCTCGGCAGTCAGGCCCCGCTGTTCTACGGGCCCATCCAGCAGTCGAAGGACGGCTGGAACAGCGCGTTCTTCTGCGGCTCGAACGCCGTCCTCCGTCGGGAGGCGCTGATGCAGCTGGGCGTGTCGCGGTACGTCGCCGAGGTCGAGTCGGCCGTGCGTCGCGCCGTCAAGACGTCGAGCCGTCTGATCGAGCACGCCCGTCTCGAGGCCGTCGACCAGCCGCGCGTGCTCGAGGTGCTCGCGGAGGCCGAGACGATCGTCGAGCGCGCCCGGGTCGAGCTCGCCCGCGGAGACTCGCTCGGCGACGTCACGTACCGGTTCCAGCGCGGCATCGACACCATCGCCTACCGGTTCGCCGACGCCGACGTCGCCGCCATGCAGGACGACATCGCCGAGCTCGCGGCCATGTCGGTCGGCCCCGGCACCTTCGACGCGCTCGACCAGGCCGCCCTCGATCTGCTCAGCGACCGCTCGGCGTCGCCGCTGCAGGCCATCGAGTCGATCTCGATGCTCGTCGGCGCGCTCGACGTCGACCGCGGCGACGAGGCCCAGGCGATCATGCCGCTGGCCACGATCTCGGTGACGGAGGACATGGCGACGGCCATGCGCCTCCACGGCCTCGGCTGGAAGTCGGTCTACCACGACGAGATCCTCGCGATCGGCCTCGCCCCCGAAGACCTGAACACCATGATGACGCAGCGCCTGCGGTGGGCGCAGGGCACGATGCAGGTGTTCTTCCGCGAGAACCCGCTCGTGCAGAAGGGCCTCTCGCTGGGTCAGCGCCTGATGTACTTCTCGACGATGTGGAGCTACCTCTCGGGCTTCGCCGCCCTCGTCTACATCGGCGCGCCGGTGCTGTGCCTCTCGTTCGGCGTCGTGCCCGTCACCGCGTACAGCGTCGACTTCTTCGCCCGGCTGATCCCGTTCCTGGTGCTGAACCAGGTGCTGTTCTGGGTCGTGGCCGCCGGGCGGCCGACCTGGCGCGGGCAGCAGTACTCGCTGGCGCTCTTCCCCGTCTGGATCGCGTCGGTGACGACGGCGTTCCAGAACGTCTACCGGGGCCGTGCGCTCGGCTTCTCGGTGACGCCCAAGACCAAGCAGGCCTCGAACGGGCCACGCTGGGACCTCGTGAAGCCGCAACTCGTCGCCATGGGCTGCCTCGCCGCAGCACTGGTGCTGGTCGGCATCCGCTACGCGACCGGACAGGCCGACGGCATCGCGCCGTTGGTGAACATCCTCTGGGTCGTCTTCGACCTGGTGATCTTCAGCATCGTCGTCCGCGCCGTTCTCTACACGGGGCCGGAGCCCCGAGACAAGGAATCCCCATGATGACCGTAGAAGTGAAGACCGTCGAGGGCGGATGCGTGATCTCCCCGCAGGGGCGCCTCACCGTCGTGTCGACCCCGCAGCTGCGGACGGAGGTGGCGACACGCATCGAGGCCGGCGACCGGCTGATCATCGTCGACCTGTCGCAGACGACCTTCGTCGACTCGTCGGGGCTCGGCGCGCTCGTGTCGTGCCTCAAGTCCGCGCGCCAGGCGGGTGGTGACCTGCGGCTCGTCGCGCCGACCGAGCAGGTGTCGATGGTGCTGAAGCTCACGAACCTCGACCGCATCCTCCAGCCCCGCGCTTCGGTCGAAGAAGCGCTCCATGACTGAGAGCGACGGCGTCAGCGTCATCGACGTCGCGGCCGTCCCCGAGAGCATCGATCTCGTCCAGAACACCTTCGAGGCCTGGTGGACGGCCCTCGGCATCGACTCGATGGAGGTGCGGTTCCCGTTCGAGACGGCGATCGTCGAGATCGCGGCGAACGTCATCGAGCACTCGATCGTGGCCGACGGCGCCGAGGGGATCGAGGGTCGCCGCTTCACCCTCGAGCTCCGTGCGGAGGACGAGCGCCTGACGGCCGTCTTCAACGACAACGGCCTGCCCGCCGAGATCGACCTCAGCGACGTGTCGATGGCGGATCTCGACGACGAGGGGGGCCGCGGTCTGGCACTCGCCATGCTCAGCCTCGAGTCGCTCGACTACACCCGCGAGGGCGGCCGCAACATCTGGACTCTCGTGTGCCGTCGGTGAGAAGACCGGCACTGCGCGCCCTCGCCGCACTCGCGGCGGCGGTGGCCGTGGTGCCCCTGGTCTTGGGAGGCGCGGCGCCGGCGACCGCCGACACCGCGCCTCCTGCAGAGGGGGCCTGGTTCGGGCCCGACCTCGACTGGGGTTCCGACGGGCCCGACGGCTACGCGGATCGCCTGGGGGAGACCCCCTCGACGTACTCCGTCAACATCGACTACCCGATCGACGACGACTCCGCCGATCAGTGGCGGCGATCGGCCCGCGCGGCGGCGGCTCAGGGCGCCGCGCTGGTCGTCAGCCTCGAGCCGTCGCGACCGCTCGCCGACCTCGACGCCGACCAGGCCGCCCGGGCCGACGAGCTGCTGACCGAGTTCCACGACCAGTACGGCATCGCGCAGCTCGTGCGCTTCGCCCCCGAGATGAACGGCAACTGGCAGCGCTGGGGGCAGCAGCCGACCGAGTTCGTGCGGGCCTTCGGCCAGATCGCCGACGCCGTGCACGACGGCACGTCCACCGCCGACATGGTCTGGGCGCCCTCGTACGGCGCCGGCTACCCGTTCGCCCAGGCCGACGGGCGTCTGCCCGCGACCGGGGCCCGCGACGAGGCCCTGCTCGACACCGACGGCGACGGCACGGTCACCGAGGCCGACGACCCGTACGGCCCGTACTACCCGGGCGACGACGCCGTCGACTGGGTCGGTCTCACCATGTTCTTCTTCGGCAAGGGCGACGCCTCGACGGCCGCCGGCACCGATGTGCCGCTCGTCGCGAACCAGGCGCCGGCCGAGGGCGAGGTGCAGGCGCGCTTCGACGAGACCTGGGGCTACTCGCAGCCGCAGGAGGCGACCTTCTACGACCGGTTCGCGGTCGGCACCGACCACCCGCTGCTGCTCGACACCGGCGCCCTCTACGACCAGGGGCTCGACGGCGCCACCGAGCTCGCGGTCAAGCAGGGCTGGTGGCGTCAGATGCTCACCGCGCTCGACGACCAGCCCCTCGTGGCCGGCGTCACCTGGCTCGAGACCGTGCGCGAGGAGGCCGAGGCCGGCGACCGCGAGGTCGACTGGCGCGCCACCGACGACGACGCCGTCGCCGCGGCGTTCCGCGCCGACCTGGTCGACAGCGGGGCCATCGTCTTCGGGCCTCTCACCGACCCCGTCACACCCGAGGAGGGCGACGCCGCCACGGTGCAGGTGCGCGACGGCGGCGGCGGCGACGAGATGGGCTGGATCGTGGGCTGCGCGGTCGCCCTCGCGCTGGCGTTCCTGCTGAGCGGCGTCGTGGGGCGCGTGCTGCCGCGCTGGCGCTACCCCGACGACGGCAAGCCCGGGCGCGACCTCCGCATCGACCTCTTCCGCGGGTTCATCATCCTGGCCGTGGTCATCACCCACATCGAGGTCGCGGGCCCGTACTCGTTCGTCACGCTGAAGGCGGTCGGCGCGATCACCGGCGCCGAGATGTTCGTGTTCCTCAGCGGGCTCGTGCTCGGCATGGTCTACCCGCTGGGCGTCAAGAAGTTCGGCGAGAAGACCGCCGCGATCGGCGCCTTCGTGCGGGCCCGCAAGCAGTACGTCGTGACGCTCGTCGTCATCCTCGTCGTCTTCGCCCTGAGCTTCGTGCCGCTGGTGAACACCGACGAGATCACGACCTTCACCGACCGCGGCACGGGCGACACCGGCGCCGGCGCGATGGGCCGGGTCTACGACCTCTACCCGAACGCCGACCGCCTGCTCGACTACCCGCCGCCCTGGTACGCCGTGCGGCAGCTGCTGCTGCTCGAGATGGGCCCCTGGCCGTTCAACATCATGGGGCTGTTCGTCGTGCTCAGCCTGACGATCCCCGGTCTCATGTGGCTCGTGAAGCGCGGTCTCTGGTGGGTCGTGCTCGTCGGCAGCTGGGCCGTCTACGCGGTCGGCGTGCTCTTCCCCGACTTCTCGCTGCTGCCGTCGCAGTTCGAGCCGGTGTTCCCGCTCTTCGCCTGGCAGGTGCTGTTCACCCACGGTCTCGTGATCGGCAACTACCGGCGGCAGATCGTCTCGGCGCTGACGACGACGGTCGGCAAGGTGCTGGTCGGGGTCGGCGTGGTCGGCTACGCGGGGTTCCTGGCCCTGATCTGGGCCGGCAGCACCTACGGCTTCGACCTGGGGCCGATCCCCTCGTCGATCTACGACTCGCTGTACCTGACGGGCTACCAGCGCGTCGACATGCAGTGGGGCCGCCTGGTCGACACCGCCCTGGTCGTCGTCTGCGTCTACGCGATCCTCACCGTGTTCTGGAAGCCCATCGCCGCCGCCCTCGGCTGGCTGTGGATCCCGCTCGGGCAGGCCAGCCTCTACGTGTTCATCTGGCAGGTCTTCTTCGCCCTGGCGGTGGCGTCGATCCCCGGCCTCGACCGGACGAACGTGATCACCGGCACGATCATCCACACCGCGGTCATCCTGCTGGTGTGGTGGATGGTGCGGAAGCGGTTCCTGTTCTCCGTCATCCCGCGGTAGCCGGGCGGCGCGGTCGTCGCGACCCGCGCCTCCTGCGCTCCGCTCCTCAGGCCCGGTACCCGGCCGATCGACGCGAAGACCCCCGTGCACAGCGCACGGGGGTCTTCGTCGTTCTCGCGGAGCGCCTGCCTAGGAGGCGGTGGTCGCCTTCGCCGCATCGACCTCGGCCTGCTCGGCCGCCAGTCGCGCATCGCGCTTCGCGCCGGGCACCCAGCCGCCGTCGACGAGCTTGATCTGGTAGATCGACGCGCCGATGACGAGCGCGGCGCCGACGACCAGGCTGATGACGACGCCGATCAGCGGGCCGCCCAGGAAGCTGACGCCGATGAGCGTGCCGAACCAGCCGAAGTCGGCGTCGCCGAAGGTGCTGTTCGCGAAGCCCAGGTTGCCGAGCACGAGCAGCAGGATCGCGGGCAGGAACGTGATGATCAGGCCGTTGACGAAACCGCCCAGCACGGCGCCCTTGCGACCGCCGGTCGCGTTGCCGAAGACGCCCGCTCCACCACCGGTGAAGAAGTGCGGCACCATGCCCGGCAGGATCAGCGCGAGGCCGAACACCGGGTTCAGCCACGACGCCAGCACCGCGAGGGCGACGAGACCGCCGGCGAACGACGACAGGAACCCGATCAGCACCGCGTTCGCCCCGTACGGGAAGATCAGCGGGATGTCGAGGGCCGGCTTGGCGCCGGGCACGACCTTCTCGGCGATGCCCTGGAACGCCGGCACGAGCTCGCCGAGCACGGTGCGGACGCCGTAGAGGATGATCGCGACGCCGACGCCGAACTGCAGCGCCTGGGCGAAGCCGGCCATGATGAACGCGCCCGCGTCGGTGACGCCGAAGATGTCGAACGCCTGGTCGCGCGGCAGCACGATGAGGGCCCAGACGGTGAAGACCAGGTAGATCAGCACCATCGAGAGGCTGGTCGCGACCATCGAGTCGCGGAGGAACTTCAGCCCCTGCGGGAACTTGATCTCTTCGGTGGACTTGCTCTTGCCGCCGACGACCGAGCCGGTCGCGCCCGCCGCGAGGTAGCCGAGGGTGCCGAAGTGGCCGATGGCGATCGAGTCGTCGCCGGTGATCTTCTTCATGAAGGGCTGCGCCAGGGTGGGCATCACCACCATGATCACGCCGAGCAGCACCGCGCCGAGCACGACGGTGAGCCAGCTGAGGCCCTCGCCGAGACCGACGGACAGCACGACCGTCAGCATCACCGACATGAAGACCATGTGGTGCCCGGTGAGGAAGATGTACTTCAGCGGGGTGAAGCGCGCGAGGGCGAGCATCACCAGGAACCCGAGCACCAGCACGTAGGCGCTCTGCGCGCCGTACTGCTCTTGCGCGACGGCCGCGATGACCTCGTTCGTGGGGATGACGCCCTGGGCGCCGGTGACGGCGAGGATCAGCGTGCCGAGCGGGTCGAGCGCCCCGGTGACGACGGTCGCGCCGGCCCCGAGGATCAGGAACCCGAGAGCGGCCTTGAGCGCACCGCCCACGACCTGCCCGGCGTTGCGGCGCAGCGCGATCAGACCGATCGCGGTGATGATGCCGATCAGGTAGGCGGGCACGTTGAGGATCTGCATGCCGATGAAGTCGAGTACGACGACCAGCCACTCCATTGGGACTCCTTCTGGGTTTCGTTCGTGGGATCAGCCGACGCGGAGCGTCAGGCGATCGATTCCTGGAGCTTCGCCTGGATCTCGGCGACGCTGGTGAAGTTGTCGATGACGATGACCTTCGAGGGGACCTCGCCGAGCTCTTCGACGAGGTCGGCCGAGGTCAGGACGATCTGGGCCGTGCGGGCGGCGCCGCGGGCGGTGCCGATGTCGGCCGCCTCGACGTCGGCGTCGACGTCGAGGGCGCGGAGGGCCTTCTCGGCGTTCATCTTGAGCAGGACCGAGGTGCCGATCCCCATGCCGCAGACGGTGATGATCTTCATGGTGCGTTCCTTTCGAGCGGTGCGTGGTGGTGGTGCGTGGCGGTGGTTGTCAGGAGGCGTTCTGGGCGTCGGAGAGCGCGTGCAGCGTGCGCAGCACCTCGTCGGGCGACCCGGCGGCGCGGAGGGCCGCGAGCCCGTCTTCGTCGGCGAGCACGCCGGCCAGGGCCGACATGACCTCGATGTGGCCGTCGTGGTCGAGCGCGGCGAGCCCGATGACGAGATCGACCGGGTCGTTCGTCTTGTGCCCGAACTCGACCGGCTCGGCGAGGCCGACCCATGAGAGGCCCGTGCGCGACACGGCGGGCGAGGGGCGGCTGTGCGCCAGGGCGAGCCCCGGGGCGATGACGATGTACGGCCCCAGCTCGTCGACGGCGGCGATCATCTCGTCGGTGTAGGCGGAGGTCGTGGCGCCCGAGGCGACGAGACCGTCGCCGGCCAGCCGGAGGGCCTCGCGCCAGTCGGCGGCGTGCGCGCCGGTGACGACGGATTCGACGGGGAGTTCTTCGGCCAGGTCGACGGGCATGTCGCGCTCTTCCGCTCGGCGCCTCGTTGGGCGGCAGCTGTCGTCGAAGAGGGGCCTCGTCGACTGGTGCCCGAGCCTAACCCGAAAAACGGCTTTTGACCACTCGTGTTCGAAAGTCCCCGCAGGAGGCGCGGGAGACCCGGTCAGGAGGCGCGGGTCACGACGCAGGCGACCGCCGGCTGGTCGCGGCGCTCACCCGGCCGATGTCGAAGAGGGCGTCCTGCGCCATCAGCGAGGCCCCCCGCACGCCGGCCTTGTCGCCGAGGCGGGCCCGCTCGACGACGAGACCGCGGCGCGAGAAGTCGTGGGTGCCGGTCAGCAGTGCCGAGCGGATGCCCGCGACGAGGCGCTCGCCGGTCTCGGCCAGATTGCCGCCGATGATCACCGCCTGCGGGTTCAGCAGCCCGACGACGTCGGCGAGGGCCTCGCCGATGCGGGTGCCGACCTGCTCGAGCTGATCGAGCACCACGGGGTCGTGCGCCCGGGCGGCGGCGACGATGTCCGCGCTCGTCGCGATGTCGCGGCCCCGGGAGCGGAGTTCGCGGCGGATGGTGGCACCGCTCGCCTCGAGCTCGAGACGGTGCAGCGGGCTGCCGTCGTGACGGGGCGCGCTGAGCTGACCCGCGCCTCCTCGGGCCCCTCGGTAGACGTGACCGTCGAGCACGAAGGCGCAGCCGACGCCCATGCCCACCTTGACGACGGTCAGGTGCGAGTACTCGGGCCAGCTCAGCCGGGACTCGCCGACGGCCAGGATGTTGACGTCGCGGTCGACCGCGAACACGGCGTCGAAGCCGGTGAAGTAGTCGTCGACGCGCACCTCCTCCCAGCGGGAGTCGAGCTGCGGGCTGCCGAGTCGACCCGTCACCGCGTCGACCGGCCCGGGCACGCCGATGCCGATCGCCCGGACGTCGCCGCGACCGCGACCGAGGTCGGCGAGCAGGAAGTCGAACACCTGGATGGCCCAGCTGAAGATCTCGTCCGGTCCGTCGTGCAGGCCGATGTCGGCCTCGTCCTCGCTGAGCACCGTCGAGACGAGGTCGGTCACCCCGACCCGGGTGTGCGAGCCGCCGATGTCGATCGACAGGATCACGCCGGCCGACGCGTCGACCGCGAACTCCTCGGGCGGGCGGCCGCCGCTCGAGCTGAGCTGCCCGGCGCTGACGATGAAGCCGGCCTCGAGCAGGTCGTCGAGACGGCGGGCGAGCGTGACGCGCGACCAGCCGAGACGGTCGATCAGGTCGGAGCGCGTGGCCGCCTCGCCGCGACGGATGAGGTCGAGCACCACGCCGGACCCCGTCGAGGGGGTCTTGGGGGTTCGGGCCACGATGCGCTCTTCTCGGTCGGTGGGTCTCGGTGGGTCTCGGTGGGTCGTGTCGGTCTCGCTCGGTCCGTGCCGGTCGGTTGACTTCTGTCTATTTGTATACGAATGTGGGCGGATGGCCAACGACGTCCCCGACATCCACCCGACAGACCCTAGCCGCGGGCTCGACGAGCGCCTGGTCGCCGCGGCCACCGCGATCCCCGCCGAGGTCGTCCAGGCGAAGGGCCACGGCCACGCCGGCACCGCCATGGCCCTCGCACCGCTCGCCCACGTGCTCTGGCAGCGCGTGCTGAGGCACGACCCGTCCGACCCGGGGTGGGAGGGGCGCGACCGCGTCGTCCTCTCGGCGGGCCACGCGAGTCTGCTGCTCTACACGCAGCTCGTGCTGACCGGCTACGACCTCGACCTCGACGAGCTGCCCCGCAGCCGCAGCCTCGGCTCGCGCACCCCCGGGCACCCCGAGCTGCACCACACCCCGGGCGTCGAGATGAGCACCGGGCCGCTCGGCCAGGGGCTCGCCTCGGCCGTCGGCATCGCGCTCGCCGCCCGCCGCGACGAGGCCCTGCACGGCGGCGGCACCGGCCTGTTCGACCCCACGGTGTGGGTGATCGCGGGCGACGGCTGCCTCCAGGAGGGGGTCTCGGCCGAGGCGTCGAGCCTCGCCGGCACGCTCGGGCTCGACGACCTCGTCGTCGTGTGGGACGACAACGGCATCACCATCGACGGGACGACCGAGCTGGCGTTCTCGGAGGACGTCCGGGCGCGGTACCGCGCCTACGGCTGGTCGGTGATCGACGTCGCGGCCGACGACGCCACCGATCTCGACGCGCTGCAGCGGGCCCTCGAGGCGGCGCGCGTGCGCGACGGGCGCCCGACGCTCGTCGCCCTCCGCACCGTGATCGGGGCCCCGTCGACCCTGCGCGGCGGCACCCCGGCGGCGCACTCCGGCGGCTTCGGCGCCGACGAGGTCGCGGCGGTCAAGGTGGCGCTGGGCTACGCGCCCGACGCGGGTCTGCACGATCTCGTGCCCGACGACGTGCGGGCGGCGGGTCTCACGGCGCGCGACCGCGGCGTCCGGCGGCACCGCGAGTGGAGCACGGCGGTCGAGCGCTGGCGGCAGGAGCACCCCGACCTCGCGGCCCGACGCGACGCCGCCCGGGCCGCGCCCGACCCGACCCGTCTCGAGACCGTGCTGGCGGGCGTCCCGGTCGACGACGGCGCGGCGACCCGCACGACGTCGGGCGCCGTGCTCGCCGCCGTGCACGACCTCGCCGGGCTGTGGGGCGGCTCGGCCGACCTGTCGGCGTCGACGAACGTCGCCGTCGCAGGGGCCGCCGTCGATCGCGCGACGCCCGGGGGCGACTTCGTGCACTTCGGCATCCGCGAGCACGCGATGGCGGCCGTGCTCAGCGGCATCGCACTGCACGGCCTCTGGCGCCCGTACGGCTCGACCTATCTCGCGTTCAGTGACTACGCCCGACCGAGCATCCGGTTGGCGGCGCTGATGCGGCTGCCCGCGCTCTACGTCTTCACGCACGACTCGGTCGCCGTGGGCGAGGACGGCCCGACCCACCAGCCCGTCGAGCAGATCGCATCGCTCCGCACCGTGCCGGGGCTCGACGTGGTGCGCCCGGCCGACGCCCGCGAGGTCGTCACCGTCTGGAGGCGCGTGCTGGGTCGCGGAGCCGAGCGCGCCTCCTCGGCGGCGGCGGCCGGTGCGACCCGCGAGGGCGACGGTGCGACCCGCGTGTACGACGGGAGCGGCCCGACCGCGTTCGTGCTCTCGCGTCAGGCCCTGCCCGACCTCGGCGGCGGCGAGGCGACCGACGTCGGCGCGGTGCGCGGCGGGTACGTCGTGCACGCCGAGCGCGGCGGCGACGATCTCGCGCTGATCGCCAGCGGCAGCGAGGTGCACGTGGCCGTCGAGGTCGCCCGTCGACTCGCGGTCGACGGCGTCGCGGCCCGCGTCGTCTCGATGCCCTGCCTCGAGTGGTTCGACGAGCAGTCCGCCGGATACCAGGAGGCGGTGCTCCCGTCCGCCCTGCGAGCTCGCGTGGCCGTCGAGGCCGGCAGCACGCAGCCCTGGCACCGGTACGTCGGCCTCGACGGCGAGGTCGTCGGCATCGACGGGTTCGGCGAGTCGGGCTCGGGCGCGGAGCTGCTGCGCCTCAAGGGCGTGGACGTCGAGTCGGTCGAGCGGGCCGCGCGTCGGGTGCTCGAAGTCTCTCGACATCGAGACATCTCCGAGCGCTAGCCTGAGGCGGAACACACGCACGAGCGACACGAGGGAGAACCCGCCGTCATGGCCAAGATCATCTACACGCTCACGGACGAGGCGCCGCTGCTGGCGACCTACTCGTTCCTTCCCATCATCCAGGCGTACGCCAAGACCGCGGGGGTCGACGTCGAGACCCGCGACATCTCGCTCGCCGGACGCATCATCAGCCAGTTCCCCGAGCGGCTCACCGACGAGCAGCGCATCGGCGACGCCCTGTCCGAGCTCGGCGCCCTGGCGCAGACGCCCGAGGCCAACATCATCAAGCTGCCGAACATCTCGGCGTCGATGCCGCAGCTGAAGGCCGCCATCACCGAGCTGCAGTCGCAGGGCTACGACCTGCCCGCCTACCCCGACGCCCCGGCGGACGACGCCGAGCGCGACGTCAAGGCCCGCTACGACAGGGTCAAGGGCAGCGCGGTCAACCCCGTGCTGCGCGAGGGCAACAGCGACCGCCGCGCGCCGCTCTCGGTCAAGAACTACGCCCGCAAGCACCCGCACCGCATGGGCGCCTGGTCGGCCGACTCGAAGACGAACGTCGCGACCATGGGCGTCGACGACTTCCGCTCGAACGAGAAGACCGTCGTCGTCGCCGCCGACGACACCCTGCGCATCGAGTTCGTCGCGGCCGACGGCACGACCACCGTGCTGCGCGAGTCGATCCCCGTGCTCGCCGGCGAGGTCGTCGACGCGACCGTGCTGCACGTCGCGGCCCTGCACGAGTTCCTGGCCGCGCAGATCGACCGCGCCGAGGCCGAAGGGGTGCTGTTCTCGGTGCACCTCAAGGCCACCATGATGAAGATCAGCGACCCGCTGCTCTTCGGTCACGTCATCCGCGCGTTCTTCCCCCGCGTCTTCGAGCAGTACGGCGCCGACCTGAAGGCCGCCGGGCTCGACCCCGCGAACGGCCTGAACGGCATCCTGCAGGGTCTCGCGGCCCTGCCGAACGGCGCCGAGATCAAGGCCGCCTTCGACCAGGGCATCGCCGACGGCCCCGACCTCGCCATGGTCGACTCCGACAAGGGCGTCACGAACCTGCACGTGCCCTCCGATGTGATCGTCGACGCCTCGATGCCCGCGATGATCCGCACCTCGGGTCACATGTGGGGCCCCGACGGCGGCGAGCACGACACCCTCGCGGTCATCCCCGACTCGAGCTACGCCGGCATCTACCAGGCCGTGCTCGACGACTGCCGCGCGAACGGCGCCTTCGACCCGGCCACGATGGGCTCGGTGCCGAACGTCGGGCTGATGGCTCAGGCCGCAGAGGAGTACGGCTCGCACGACAAGACCTTCGAGCTGCCGGCCGACGGCACCGTGCGCGTGGTCGACTCCGCCGGCACGACCCTCCTCGAGCACGAGGTCGCACAGGGCGACATCTGGCGCGCCTGCCAGACGAAGGACGTCCCGATCCGCGACTGGGTCAAGCTCGCCGTCACGCGGGCCCGCGCCAGCGAGACCCCGGCGGTCTTCTGGCTCGACGAGACCCGCTCGCACGACGCGACCCTCATCGAGCTGGTCCGCACCTACCTCGCCGAGCACGACACCGAGGGCCTGCAGATCGAGATCATGTCGCCGGTCGACGCGATGGCGTTCTCGCTCGAGCGCATCCGCCGCGGTGAAGACACCATCTCCGTCACCGGGAACGTGCTGCGCGACTACCTCACCGACCTGTTCCCGATCATGGAGCTCGGCACCTCGGCGAAGATGCTCTCGGTCGTGCCGCTGATCAACGGCGGAGGGCTCTTCGAGACCGGCGCCGGCGGTTCCGCCCCGAAGCACGTGCAGCAGCTCGTCGAGCAGGACTACCTGCGCTGGGACAGCCTGGGCGAGTTCCTCGCGCTGGCCGTCAGCTTCGAGCACCTGGCGACCACGACCGGCAACGCCCGGGCGCAGATCCTCGCCGACACGCTCGACCGCGCCACCGGCACGTTCCTCGACGAGAACAAGTCGCCGGGTCGCAAGCTGGGCTCGATCGACAACCGCGGCAGCCACTTCTTCCTGGCGAAGTACTGGGCCGACGAGCTCGCCGCGCAGACCGTCGACGCCGAGCTGGCCGCCTCGTTCGCCGAGCTCGCCGCGACCCTGGGCGAGGGCGAGGAGGCCATCACCGCCGAGCTCATCGCGCCGCAGGGCACCGCGGTCGACATCGGGGGCTACTACCGCCTCGACGCCGCCAAGACCGAAGCGGTCATGCGCCCGTCGGCGACGCTGAACGCCGCGCTCGCGACGCTGTAGAGCCGAGACGATCCCTTCAGGAGGCGCGGTGCCGGTCGGCACCGCGCCTCCTGCCGTTCCCCGGTCCCTTCGGAGGCGCCTGCGCCTAGCGTGCAGTCATGACCGTGACCCTGCTTGAAGCCACCGACCAGACCGACCGCACCATCGTCATCACCGGCGCGAGCTCCGGCATCGGCCGCAGCGCCGCTCGCGAGCTGTCGCGTCTCGGGGCGAAGATCGCCGTCGTCGGGCGCAACCCCGACCGCACCACGTCCGTCGCCGCCGAGGTCGGCGGTCGCGCCTACGTCTCCGACTTCGCCGATCTGGCGCAGGTGCGCGATCTGGCGGCGTCCCTCCTCGCCGACCACCCGCGCATCCACGTGCTGGCGAACAACGCCGGCGGCATCTTCGCGGAGCGGACGAGCAGCCGCGACGGCTTCGAGACGACCTTCCAGAGCAACCACCTCGCGGGGTTCCTGCTGACCTCGCTGCTGATGCCGCGCCTCCTCGAGACCGCCGAGAGTTCGCCGGCCGGCGCGGTCCGCATCGTGCAGACCTCGAGCGCGGGCAACCGGATGGGCGGGGTGCGGCTCGACGACCTCGGCACCGCCACCGGCCCCTGGGTCGGCGGCATGAGGGCCTACGGGGCGTCGAAGCTCGAGAACGTGCTGTTCACCCGGGAGCTCGCCCGGCGCCTGCGCGGCACGGGAGTCGAGGCGTTCGCGTTCCACCCCGGGTTCGTCGCGTCGGGCTTCGGAGGGACGGGCGGCCTCATGACCCTCGGCAAGCGACTCGCCGTCACGACGGAGGAGGGCGCCGAGCCGCTCGTGCGGCTGGCGGGCGCCGCACGGGTCCCGGCACCGAGCGGGAACTACTTCGACCGGTTGCAGGCCCCCGGTCGTCTGCACCGATCGGCGGACGACGCCGAGCTGGCCCGCGGCCTGTGGGAGTGCAGCGTCCGGTTCACCGAGGCTCCCGACATCGTCTGAGGGGTCTGCTCGATGTGATTTCGCTCGGAGTCGCGATCCGGGGTCGCGTTCGCCGCCGGTGTTTCGTAGGCTACATATCGTGACTCGACTTCCGCCACGCCTCGTGCCCGACGGCCCAGACGCCGATGCCGCCCCCGCCGCCCAGGGGGTGATGGTGCGTGCCTACGGCGAGACCATCTCGCTGCTCGACCACATCGCGGGTCTCGAGCTCGACGGCATCGTCGGCCTCGAGAGCCTCTTCGCCGAGGCGATCGACCGACGCGAGAGCCTGATGCTGCCGGGGTTCGGCGCCCCGGGCCTGCCGCCCACCGAGGTCGCCCGCCTCGACGACGAGATCCGGCGTCGCATCGATCTGCTCGTGGCGCGCGGTCGCCACGACGGCACGGTCGACAAGACCCTCCGCGGCGTCGAGGTCGTGGTCTGCCTGTCGCTGCTCGTGCAGGGCCTGCCCGAATACGACGACTACGACGCGGCGGCGCAGGCGCTGGCGCTGCGGTTCGTCGAGAGCATCGCCATCGGCGCGAGATCCCGGCTGTCAGCCTTCTGACGGCGACGACCCAGCAGGCGGTGATGCTGACCCCCTAACGTCGCATCGACCGGAGGGGGAGTCATGCGTCGAGAACATCGCCACGTCACGCGCCGTGCACTGCACGGCACGATGATGCTCACGACCATCGGCATGGTCCTCCTCGTCGCGACCATCGTCTGGGGCCGGGCTCCGCTCGGTCCGACTCCGCGCTCGGCCCCCATCGATCAGACCGTCGTCGACGAGCCGGCGACGGTCTCGCCGACACCTCCTGCGTCGCCGACGCCGACGGCCGAGCCGCAGGGCCGGCCGACCTCGGGCGCCGCCGCGCAGGCCGCGGTCGTCGACGTGTCCGTGTCGGCTCCCGTCGACGCCGCGGCCATGCTCGGCCTGATGCGCAGCCGGTCGATGGCGCTCGTCTCGGGCTGACCCGCGCCTCCTGCGGGCCGCTCCTCCTCGGCTGTCCGATCGTCGCCAGGCGACAGGTGCGGTCGAGGGCGGGCTGCGCCTCGGGGGTCTGGAGGGATGGGTGTTCGTTTAGCGGACTGTGCACGAAAATCGGTCGGCGGCCCAGCATCCCTCCGCATCCGCGTCCCTCCGCGGATCGGGGGCTGCAGGGGCTCGCAAGACGGCCTGGGAGTCCTGCGACCTCCTCGCGTCGCAGCATGATCGACTGATTGACTGACGGAACAAGAGATCAGGCCGAGGTGAGAGGTGGTGCGTCGTGGTGCAGCAGCAGCAGCAGCAGCCCGACCCGACCGCCCGGCGTGACTCGACGACCGACGCGGGCAACGCCCTCCTCGACGCGTTCAGCGGGGCCGACGGTCGACCCGCCGCCATCGCCGACCGCCGCCCGGCCGCCCCCGAACTCACCGCCGACGACGACTGGGCCGACTTCTTCGGCGAACTCGACCCCGAGCTGGTGTTCGAATGCTCGGCCACGCTCTCGGGCGACCACAACGCCGTCTACGTGTACCCCGACCGCATCGCGATCGAAGGTCCCGAGATCGTCGGGGGGTCGGCGACCCTCCGGCTCGCTGCCGTGACCGGCTGGGCGCTCGTCGTGCAGGGGTCGAACGTCGTGCTGACGCTGCAGGGCGATCGGCGGTACCGCATCAGGGTGCCCAAGGCGTTCCGCTCGGTGCTGCGGACGGCCCTGCTCAAGGTGCTGGGCGACTCCGAAGACCGCTGACCGCCGCGGTCGTCGACCCTCGCATCCCGTCGTCTTCGCATTGCGGCCCGAGAGGCGGCACCAGCAGGCCATCTGTGGGACCATCTGGGCATGACCCGTGAGACCGAGCCGCCGATCAGGTCGGAGATCGCGGGTCGCGACATGGACCAGGCACGGGCCATGTACGAAGACGGCTACAACGGCAAGGGCTTCGACACCGAGCACAGCCAGTCGGACTTCGCGTACCGGTACACGATCACGGGCGACGACGAGATGACGCTGCGGTCGTCGATGTTCCTCGGGTCGATCAAGGGCGCCATCCAGCCCGAGAACGAGTACGTCGTGTCGTGGATCACCGGGGGCTCCGGCGTCTACGACCTGAACGGCGACGAGCTGCCCCTGCAGATCGGCCGGCCGGCGATGTTCCCCACCGGCAAGCAGTTCGAGTTCGAGTTCGAGGACTACCGCCAGAACCTGGTGCACTTCAACGCCGGGTTCCTCGAGCGGGTCGCCGCCGAAGAGGAGGGGACCCTGCCGGGCACGCTCGAGTTCGATCACACGGCGATCCCCGAGGCGACGGCGCTGCTGCAGTGGAAGAACACGATCACCACGGTGGCGAAGACCGTGCTCGGCGGCGAGGCGACGCCCCTGCTGCGCTCCGAGGTCAACCGGCTCGCCGCGGTCACGCTGCTGAGCACCTTCAAGCACCGGGGGCCGCAGCTACCCGAGCAGCTGCTCGCACCGCGCAATGCGCGACTGCGCGCGGCCGTCGAGTACATGCACGCCAACGCCGAGCTGCCGATCACCCCGACCATGATCGCCGAGCACGCCGACCTGGGCCTCCGCGGGCTGCAGGTCGCCTTCAGCCGCCAGCTCGGCACGACGCCGACCGACTACCTGCGCGGCATCCGCCTCGACCGCGCCCGCTCGGATCTGCTGAACCTGGGGCCGCGCGAGACGACCGTGGCCGCGATCGCGACGCGCTGGGGCTTCGCCCACCTGGGCCGGTTCTCGGCGTCGTACGGCGAGCGCTTCGGCGAGAAGCCGTCCGCGACGCTGCACCGCTAGCGGCGCTGCGTCGCCAGCTGCTGGGCTGCGGCGCTCCGCGGCGCTGAGCGCTGCGCGGCTGGGCTGCGCGACGCTCCGCGCGGTGCCGGGCTGAGCTGCGCGCGGTGCCGGGTGACGCCCCGAACCCCGTTCGCGAAGATGAACCGCGATATAACGCGGTTCATCTTCGCGAACGGGGTTCGGGGGAGGGTGGCGCGAGGCCGGGCGGCGCGAGGCCGGGTGGCGCGGGGGAGGGTGGCGCGAGGTGCGAGGCCCGGCGGCGCGAGGGCACCCCGCGCCGGATCCGGCCGCCGCGAGGCCGGGTCGCGCCAGGGCCGCGCCGCGTCAGAGCCCGTCGAGCGGGGCGCGCAGCCCCCGGTCAGGCGGCCGTACGGTACGTGACGATCGACCCCGTGAGGGTGCGGACCGCGGTGGTCCAGGCCGAGACGCCGCGTCGCTCGCTGCGCGTGTAGCGACCGACGGCGAGGTTGCGCTCGGCGACGGTCGTGACGTACGACCCGATCACCGTGGCGTCGTGAGCGCTCGAGCCGGTGTACGAGCCGACGCCGACGCCGACGCCCGTGTCGATGCGCGAGACGTACTGGCCGCCCAGGGGGTGCAGCTGGGCCGTGGAGGTGGTGGTGTGCGTCGAGGTCATGTCCACGACTCTAGACCTTGTTTTGAGGAATTCAAAACAAGACTCGCAGAATGGCCTGGCCGGTGCGCTAGTCCCGGCTCCGGTGCTGCTCATCGGGCAGCAGGGCCGAGAACGCGTGCCCGATCTCGGTCCGCATGTAGGCGATCGCCTCGCCGTTCTCGGGCGGTTCGAGCGAGCTCGTCGTCGTCTCCGCCATCAGGGGCGAACCCGAGTCGAGCAGGAACGTCGCGACGACCTGGTTGCCGTCGGCGTTGATCGCGTTCAACTCGACCGTGTCGGCGTCGCCCGACTGGGCGAGCAGGGCGGCGTACTCGAGCAGCGTGTCCGCCGCCTCGTCATCGACGAAGAGCGACTTGGCGGCGAACGTGATGTGCTTCATGGACCCTGTGTAGCCGGTGCCGGTGCCGCCGACAAGGGATCGGCCGAGAGGTCACCCGCAGCCCGCCCGCTCCGCCCGGCGCGCCTCCTCGGCTCGATGGATGGACCGAGGAGGCGCGGGTCAGCCCCGCGGGCTCCGCACCACGCGCACGCCACCGGCCGGCACCGTCAGCGGGCCGTCGACGACCTCGCCGCCGAGCAGCTCGACCCCCGCCTCGGCGACCACGTCGGCGTCGGCGTCGGCGTGGTTGACGAAGAACGTGAAGGTCGCGTCGTCTCCGTGGCGGACGACGACCTCGAGGCCCTCGACGTGGCCGCCGGGCACGACGACCCCGGCCTCGTCGAGCACGTCGCCGACGAAGGCCGCGAGGTCGTCGCCGGCCAGGCGAGTCGAGACGTACCAGGCCGTCCCGTCGCCGAGAGTGTTGCGGGTGACGGCCGGTCCGCCGGCCGCGGGGCCGGTGGTGTAGCGCGCCACGGCCTCGGCGCCCTCGAGCACGATGTCGTCCGACCAGCCGGTGCCGGTGGCGCCCGAGTCGAGCGTGACGACCTGGTCGGCGTAGAGCGGCAGGAACTCGGGCACCGAGAGACCGAGCACCTCGCGCAGGCCGCCGGGGGCGCCGCCGGCCGGTACGGCGTCGTTCTCGTCGACGACTCCCGAGAAGTACGACGCGACGAAGCGGCCGCCCGATCGCACGTACGAGGTCAGGTTCTCGGACGTCTCGGCGTCGACGATGTACTGCGACGGCGCCAGCACGAGGTCGTAGGCCGACAGGTCGTCGTGCGGGTGGCGGAAGTCGACGGTGACGCCGAGGTTCCAGAGCGCGGTGTAGAAGGCGACGATGCGCTCGCGGTGGTCGAGCTCGACCGAGGGGCGCCACTCGAGGTCGTGGGCCCAGAACGACTCGACGTCCCAGAGGATGGCGACCCGCGCCTCCACCCGGGATCCCCGCACGTCGGCCAGGCGACCGAGGTCGGCGCCGTACTCGACGACCTCGCGCCAGATGCGCGACGAGGTGCCGGCGTGCGGCAGCATCGCCGAGTGGAACTTCTCGGCGCCGTACCGCGACGCCCTGAACTGGAAGAACAGGATCGCGTCGGCGCCGCGGGCCAGGTGCGTCGTGCTGTTGCGGGCCAGCTCGCCTGGGCGCTTCGCGATGTTGCGCGGCTGCCAGTTGACGGCGCCCGTCGAGTGCTCCATCAGCATCCACGGCTCGCCGCCGGCCAGCGACCGGTTCAGGTCGGCGTCCATGGCGAGCAGCACGTGGTTGTCGTGGCGTTCGGCGACCAGGTAGTGGTCGTTGGCGACGACGTCGACCTCGCGGGCCCACTTCCAGTAGTCGATCGACGGGCAGTTGGTCGACATGAAGTTCGTGGTGACGGGGAGGTGCGGTGCGTGTCGCTTGATCACGTCGCGTTCGGCGACGAAGCAGGCGAGCAGGGCGTCGGAGGTGAACCGCGCGAAGTCGAGGCGCTGCGTCTGGTTCACGACCGTGGCCGAGACGCGGGGCGCGTCGATGTCGGTCCACTCGCCGTAGGTCTGACCCCAGAAGAGCGTGCCCCACGCCGCGTTCAGCGCGTCGAGCGTGCCGTACCGGGTCTTCAGCCAGGCGCGGAAGGCGCGCACCGAGTGCACTCCGTAGTCGTCGCTGATCGGGGCGCCGTACTCGTTGTGCACGTGCCAGAGCACGACCGCCGGGTGGGTCGCGTAGCGCTCGGCGAGCTTCTCGGTGATGGCGGTCGCCGCGCGACGGTAGTCGGGCGAGCTCGGGCTGACCATGCCCCGCGAGCCGCGACCGAGGGTGAGGCCCTCGCGGGTCACGGGGTGCGAGTCGGGGTAGGCGGACCAGAACCATGCCGGCGGCACGGTGGTCGGCGTGGCGAGGTCGACGTCGATGCCGGCGTCGTGCAGCAGCCCGAGGATGTCGTCGAGGAACGTGAAGTCGTACTCGCCCTCGCGGGGCTCGAGCAGCGCCCACGAGAAGATGCCGACGCTGACCAGGTTGATGCCGGCCTGCTTCATCAACGCGATGTCCTCGAGCCAGACCTCTCGGGGCCACTGCTCGGGGTTGTAGTCGCCGCCGTAGCGGATGTCGGCACGACCGGGCAGCCAGCTCGTCGTGCGACGCGGGTCGGACTCGGGGGTCGGCGTGACGGCCGGGGCATCGAGGTCGAGTGACATACGGTGATCTCCTTTGACTGTGTGCGCTCCCAGTTCTAGCACACGTGCTGAGTCTGCAGAAGGCGCAACGATCATGTCGAACCGTGACCCGCAGCGTGTTGACAAGCGAAAAGTCGTGTGCGTAACTGTTACCGCTCACAGGCACAGCGTGGTGGTTCTCCCGGCTCGCGCTGTCCGCTCACCAGCTCTTGCTTTCCTCAAGGAGGACGAATGCACAGCTCACTCCGCCGCATCGGCGTCGTCACGGTCGCCACAGCGGCCCTCATCCTCACCGGCTGCTCCGGCGGCGGTGGCAGCTCGTCCGACGGGCCCGTCGAACTCACCTACTGGGCCTGGGCGCCCAACCTCGACAAGGTGGTCGACATCTGGAACGAGGAGAACCCCGACATCCAGGTCACCGTCAACAAGCAGGACGGCGGCGACCCCGCGATCACCAAGCTGCTCACCGCCATCAAGGCCGGCAGCGGCGCCCCCGACCTGATCCAGGCCGAGTACCAGAAGATCCCGACGCTCGTCTCGTCCGACGCGCTCGCCGACCTCACCGACCAGGGCGCCGGCGACCTCGAGGGCGACTTCAGCGAGGGCGTCTGGTCGTCGGTCACCCTCGACGGGCAGGGCGTCTACGCCATCCCGCAGGACAGCGGCCCGATGATGGCCTACTACCGCACCGACATCCTCGACCAGTACGGCCTCAGCGTCCCCACCACGTGGGACGAGTACGCCCAGGTCGCCGAAGACCTGCACGCCGCCGATCCGAGCAAGTACCTCGGCACCTTCTCGGCCAACGACGCGGGCTGGTTCGCCGGTCTCTCGCAGCAGGCCGGCGCCTCCTGGTGGTCCATCGACGACCAGAGCTGGGGAGTCGACATCGCCGAGGGCCCGACCGAGCAGGTCGCCTCGTACTGGGGCGGACTCGTCGAGAGCGGCGCCATCGACAACAAGCCGATGTACACCCCCGAGTGGAACGCCGGTCTGAACGACGGCTCGCAGGTCGGCTGGATCAGCTCGGTCTGGGCCCCCGGCGTGCTGAGCGGCAACGCACCCGACACCGCCGGCAAGTGGACCGCCGCGCCGTTGCCGCAGTGGGACGCCGCGAACCCCTCCGACGGCAACTGGGGAGGGTCGACCACGGCCGTCACCACGCAGTCCGAGAAGAAGGAGGCGGCGGTCGAGTTCGCCACCTGGCTGAACACCGACCCCGAGGCCGTCGCCGCGCTCGCCGACATCGCCGGCGTCTACCCCGCCGCGACCGAGGCCGCGGCCGACGCGCTGACCACCTCGCCCGAGTTCTTCAGCCAGCAGAGCGACTTCTACGACATCGCCGCCGAGGCGTCGTCGACCGTCGCGCCGTTCACCTACGGCCCCAACGTCAACGTCGCGTTCAGCGCGTACAACGACGAGTTCGCCAAGGCCGCCGACGCCCGCACCCAGGCGGCGTTCGAAGACGCGGTCGACGCCATGCAGGAGATCACGACGGACGACCTCGTGAAGAGCGGCTTCTCGGTCGAGTAGCCGAGCGCCTCGGGAGGGGCGGCGCCCTGAGCCGCCCCTCCCGCCCTCCACCCCCTTCACCGTCCGCGACCAGCGAGGAACCGTCATGGCCGACACGCTCACCCCTCTCACCCCGGCGGAGGTCGCCGCACCCGACCGTCGCGCGACCGCGCCCGTCGGCCGGCACGGCACGGGCAGCTTCCGCAGCCGCGTGCTCACGCCCTACGCGATGCTCGCCCCGGGCATCATCCTGTTCGTGCTGTTCATGGCGGCGCCGATCGTCTACACGCTGTTCCTCAGCTTCCAGAAGAAGCAGGTCTCGGGCCTCGGTCTCGGCTCGGCCTCGCGCGGCACGGGCTTCGCCGGTCTCGAGAACTACATCGGCACGCTCACCGACCCCGAGTTCGGCGCCAGCGTCGGTCGCGTGCTGCTCTACGGCCTCGTGCTCGTGCCCTGCATGCTCGGTCTCGCGCTGCTCTTCGCCCTGCTGCTCGACTCGAAGCGCACCCGCGCGACGTCGTTCTCGCGCATCGCGATCTTCCTGCCGTACGCCGTGCCGGCCGTCATCAGCTCGCTGCTCTGGGGGTTCCTGTACCTGCCCGCCGTCAGCCCCTTCTACTACGTCTTCGAACGGCTCGGCTGGGACGTCCCCGGCGTGCTCGGCTCGGGCACCGTGCTCTTCGCCATCGCGAACATCGCGCTCTGGGGCGGCGTCGGCTTCAACATGATCGTCATCTACACGTCGCTGAAGGCCGTGTCGAGCGACATCTACGAGGCCGCCCGACTCGACGGGGCCTCCGAGGTGCAGATCGCCCTGCGGATCAAGATCCCGATGGTCGCTCCCGCGCTCGTCATGACCGCGCTGTTCTCGATGGTCGCGACGCTGCAGGTCTTCGCCGAGCCCACCACGCTCCGTCCGCTGACGAACAGCCTGTCGACCAGCTGGTCGCCGCTGATGCTCGTCTACCGCGACGCGTTCACCCGCGACGACATCTACTCGGCTGCGGCGACCTCGGTCGTCATCGCCCTCGCCACCTTCATCGTCTCCTTCTTCTTCCTCCGGGTCGTGCAGAAGCGAGCCTTCGGCCAGGAGGACTGACCATGACCACCACGGACCTCGACGGCGCCACCCGCCGCGGCGACCTCTCCGTCGCCGACTCGACCCGCGCCTCCTCGGCGACCGCTTCAGGAGGCGCGGGTCGGCCCCGCAGCACCCGTCGCCCCGGCGGCAGCTCGCTGACCGAGCGCCGCAGCCTCGTCTCGACCGCGATCGTGCTGATCGGCGCCGTCTACTGCCTGTTCCCCGTGCTCTGGGTCGTCATGGCGTCCACGAAAGACGGCGGCGAGCTGTTCTCGACCTTCACCCTCGCGCCCAGCACGCACCTGCTCGACAACCTCGTCGCACTCAGCCAGTACCGCGACGGCCTGTTCTGGCGCTGGATGCTCAACACCGCGCTCTACGCCGGCATCGGCGCCCTCGCCTCGACATACGTGTCGGCGCTGTCGGGCTACGTGCTCGCGAAGTTCGAGTTCCCCGGCAAGAAGGTCGTCTTCAACGTGCTGCTGATGGGGGTGCTGGTGCCCGGGGTGATCCTCGCGATCCCGCAGTACTTCCTGCTCGCGAACGTCGGCCTGACCAACACGTTCTGGGGCGTGCTGCTGCCGCAGATCATCAGCCCGTACGGCATCTACCTGGCCCGCATCTACGGGGCCGCGGCCGTGCCGACCGACGTGATCGAGGCGGCCCGCACCGAGGGCGCCGGCGAGCTGCACATCTTCCACCGCATCGCCGTGCCGATGCTCGGCCCGGGGCTCGTGACGATCTTCCTGTTCCAGTTCGTCGCCATCTGGAACAACTTCATGCTGCCGTACATCATGCTCGGCGACGACTCGCTGTTCCCGCTGACGGTCGGCCTGAACGGGCTGCTCAACCAGGGCGCGTCGGCGCCGGCGCTGTACACGCTCGTCATCACCGGGGCGCTGCTGTCGGTCATCCCGCTCATCCTGATCTTCCTGGTGCTGCAGCGGTACTGGCGGGTCGACCTCGCCGCCGGCGCCGTCAAGTAGTGGGAGGCGCGGGTCGGCCCGGCCTGGCGGGCGGGGGAGGCGCGGGTCGGCCCGGCCCGGCGGGCGGGGGCCCCGCGAGTCGGCAGCCCCCTAGGCTGGCCGCGTGACGAGCACTCCCGGTCGCCAGCGGCCCACGATCAACGACGTCGCCGACCAGGCGGGCGTCTCGCGGGGCACCGTGTCACGGGTGCTGAACGGCGGTCGCTGGGTCAGCCCCGACGCCAAGGCCGCCGTCGACGCCGCGATCAAGAAGACCGGCTACCGGGTCAACCCGCACGCCCGCAGCCTCGCGACCAACCGGACCGGCTCGGTCGCGTTCCTCCTCACCGAAGACCACCAGCAGCTCTTCGAGGATCCGAACTTCTCGGCCCTGCTGAAGGGCACCGCGGCGGCGCTCGCCGAGAGCGACATGTCGCTCGTGCTGATCATGGCGGGGTCGTCGGCCGAGCAGAAGCGCGCCGTGGCCTACATCGAGGCGGGCCACGTCGACGGCGTGCTGCTCGTCTCGGCGCACAGCGGGCAGCGTCTGCTCGCCGACATCGTCGGGTCGGGCGTGCCCGCCATCGCGTGCGGCATCCCGCTCGGCTACCAGCGGCGCATGGGGTACGTCGCCGCCGACGACGAGGAGGGCGCCCGCGAGATGGTGGCGCACCTCCGCTCGCTCGGCCGCCGCCGCATCGCGACCATCGCCGGCCCGCTCGACACCCCCGGCGGCATCACCCGACTCGACGGCTACCGCACCGAGCTCGGCGACGACCTCGACGAGTCGCTGATCCGTCACGGCGACTACTCGCGGGCCAGCGGCGAGGCCGCCATGACCGACCTGCTCGCGGCGTCGCCCGACGTCGACGCCGTCTTCGCGGCAAACGACCGCATGGCCGCGGGCGCCCTCGACGCGCTCGCCGCGGCGGGCCGCCGGGTGCCCGACGACGTCGCCGTCGGCGGCTTCGACGACTCGAGCATCGCGGCGTCGACCGAACCCGCGCTGACCACCATGCGCCAGCCGTTCGACCGGATCAGCTCCGAGATGGTGCGGCTGCTGCTGCAGCTGATCGACGGTCAGAAGCCCGCGGCGATGACGCTGCCGACCGAGCTGGTGCGGCGCGCGACCACCTGACCCGCGCCTCCTCGGCCCTGCCAATCCGCTGGAAGCGCGGACGCGGCGCCGGTCGCGGACCTACCGTCCACTGCAGACCGAGCACCACCAGCAGAACGAAGGACGAAACATGTCGCAAGCAATCGAGACCGTCGACGTCAGCGTGCCCGTCAGCGTCGCCTACAACCAGTGGACCCAGTTCGAGGACTTCCCGAAGTTCCTCGACGAGGTCGAGTCGATCACCCAGACCACGCCCACCCTCACGGTGTGGAAGGTCAAGGTCGGACCGGTCGAGAAGACGTTCGAGGCCGAGATCACCGAGCAGCACCCCGACGAGCGCGTCGCCTGGAACAGCACCGGCGGCGAGGTCGACCACGCCGGCGTCGTCACGTTCCATAAGCTGAGCGACTCCGAGACGCGCATCACCGTGCAGATCGACTGGACCCCCGAGGGATTCCTCGAGAAGATCGGCAACACGCTCGGCGCCGACAACCACGCCATCAAGAAGGACCTCAAGAACTTCAAGGAGTTCATCGAGTCGAAGGGCTCCGAGACGGGCGCATGGCGCGGAGACGTCCAGGCATGAGCGACGAGTCGACGTACACCGCGTCGTTCGTCGGCGAAGACGGCACCGAGGTGTCGAGCGAGCAGCTCGAGCCGATCGACGGCGCGCCGGTCAAGTCGCTGACCCGGCCCGGGGCAGCCGACGGCGAGGACATCACGTACGAGCTGGACCCCGAGACCGCCGACGCCGACCCCGTCGTCTACCGCGCGACGGGCGTCGCCGGGCACGACTACAGCTGACGCGCCGCGCGCTGCTGCGCTGACGCTGCGCCGCGCTGCGCTGCGCCGCGCCGTGCCATCGATGTGACTCGTTCTGCGTAGTCCGCCCCGTCGAATCCACGGAATGAGTCGCATCGATGCGCGGCGACAGCCCCGGGTGGCGTGCGAATCGTCAAAGTGACTCATTCTGCGTCGTCGGCCCCGTCCGATCCGCCGAGTGAGTCGCCTCAATGCGCGGCAACAGCCCCGGCTACGGTGCGTGCCGTCGAGGTGACTCGTTCTGCGCAGTCGGCCCCGTCTGATCCGCCGAATGAGTCGCCTCGATGCGCGGCGCGAGACGCGAGGTGGCGCGCGAGTCGTCGAGGTGACTCGTTCTGCGGAGTCGGCCTCGTCCGATCGGCCGAATGAGTCGCATCGACGCACGGAGACAGGCCTGGCTTGCGCGTGAGTCGTCGAGGTGACTCGTTCTGCGCGGTCGGCCCCGTCCGATCGGCCGAATGAGTCGCATCGACGCGCGGAGCCGGGCACGGGGTGGCGAGAGTTAGCGCTCACATGGCATGATGTGAGCGCTCACTTTCGGTGCGGATCACTCCGCCCACCCCGACGACGAAGAGGTCATCATGGTCGATCACGCTCCCCCGACCGCCCCCGGCTCA
This sequence comes from Frigoribacterium sp. CFBP9030, assembly GCF_034045195.1. Lineage (NCBI taxonomy): Bacteria > Bacillati > Actinomycetota > Actinomycetes > Micrococcales > Microbacteriaceae > Frigoribacterium > Frigoribacterium sp. CFBP9030. Next base: position 15,171 of record NZ_JAXCWG010000004.1, on the reverse strand, counting down.
GCCGCACCCGCCGAGACCTACGTGGTGGGCGTCGACTACGGCACGCTGAGCGGCCGAGCCGTCGTGGTGCGGGTCTCCGACGGGGCCGAGCTCGGCACCGGCGTGCACGAGTACTCGCACGCCGTCGTCGACACGACCCTCCCCGGCACGGGTGAGCGCCTCCCCGCCGACTGGGCGCTGCAGGTGCCGTCCGACTACGTCGACGTGCTGAAGAAGGCCGTGCCCGAGGCACTCGCCGCCGCGGGCGTCGACCCCGCGTCGGTCGTCGGCATCGGCACCGACTTCACGGCCTGCACCATGGTGCCGACCACCGCCGACGGCACGCCGCTCAACGAGCTCGAGCAGTTCGCCGGCCGCCCGCACGCCTACGTCAAGCTCTGGCGTCACCACGCCGCGCAGGGCCAGGCCGACCGCATCAACGAGCTCGCGGCCGAGCGCGGCGAGAGCTGGCTGCCCCGCTACGGCGGGCTCATCTCGAGCGAGTGGGAGTTCGCGAAGGGCCTCCAGCTGCTCGAAGAGGACCCCGAGGTCTACGCCGCGACCGAGCACTGGGTCGAGGCCGCCGACTGGATCGTCTGGCAGCTGAGCGGGCGGTACGTCCGCAACGCCTGCACCGCCGGCTACAAGGGCATCTACCAGGACGGCGAGTACCCGAGCCGCGAGTTCCTCGGCGCGCTGAACCCCGACTTCGCCGACTTCGCCGAGACGAAGGTCGTGCACGAGATCGGCGCGCTGGGCGACGCCGCCGGCACGCTGACCGCCGAGGCCGCCGGCTGGACCGGGCTCCCCGAGGGCATCGCCGTCGCGGTCGGCAACGTCGACGCGCACGTCACCGCCCCCGCCGCGAAGGCCACGCAGCCCGGTCAGATGGTCGCCATCATGGGCACGAGCACCTGCCACGTGATGAACGGCGACAAGCTCGCCGAGGTGCCCGGCATGTGCGGTGTCGTCGACGGCGGCATCGTCGACGGGCTCTACGGCTACGAGGCCGGGCAGTCGGGCGTCGGCGACATCTTCGCCTGGTACGTCAAGAACCAGGTGCCGCAGTCGGCCGTCGACGCGGCCGCGGCCGCCGGCAAGAGCGTGCACCAGCACCTCACCGACGTCGCCTACGAGCAGCCCGTCGGGGCCCACGGTCTCGTCGCCCTCGACTGGCACAGCGGCAACCGCTCGGTGCTCGTCGACCACGAGCTGAGCGGCGTCATCGTCGGTCAGACCCTGGCCACCTCGCCCGCCGACGGCTACCGCGCGCTGCTCGAGGCCACCGCCTTCGGCACGCGCCGCATCGTGCAGGCCTTCGACGAGTCGGGCGTGCCCGTCACCGAGTTCATCGCCGCGGGCGGTCTGCTGAAGAACAAGCACCTGATGCAGACCTACAGCGACGTCCTGCGTCTGCCGATCTCGACGATCACGAGCGAGCAGGGCCCGGCCCTCGGCTCGGCCATCCACGCCGCGGTCGCCGCCGGTGCGTACGCCGACATCCGCGCCGCGGCCGAGGCGATGGGCAGCGTCGAGCGGGCCACCTACACGCCCGACCCCGCGAACGCCGACGCCTACGACGCGCTCTACGCCGAGTACCTGCTGCTGCACGACTGGTTCGGTCGTGGGGGCAACGACGTGATGCACCGCCTGCGGGCGATGCGTCGGGAGGCGACCCGCGCCTCCTCGGCTCCTGCTCCCGGGTCGGACGGCGACGGCCGAGGAGGCGCGGACTCGGTCGAGCAGACCGCCGCCGACGCGAGCATCGAGGCCTCCGCATGAGCGGCTGGATCGATCGCGCGACGCAGGCCGCCATCGACGCGACCCGCGAGGACGTCGCGGCGCTGCACGCCGAGCTGGTGCGCTACGACCTCGTCGTCTGGACGGGCGGCAACGTCTCGGGTCGCGTGCCCGGCACCGACCTCTTCGTCATCAAGCCGAGCGGCGTCGGCTACGACGACCTCACCCCCGAGAACCAGATCGTCTGCCGCCTCGACGGCACCGTGCTCGAGGGTACCCCGGGCAGCGAGCGCAGCCCCTCGAGCGACACCGCCGCGCACGCCTACGTCTACCGCAACATGCCGCACGTCGGGGGAGTGGTGCACACGCACTCGACCTACGCGACGGCCTGGGCTGCCCGCGGCGAGGCGATCCCCTGCGTGATCACGGCGATGGCCGACGAGTTCGGCGGCGAGATCCCCGTCGGGCCGTTCGCCATCATCGGCGACGAGTCGATCGGCGAGGGCATCGTCGAGACGCTGACCGGTCACCGCAGCCGCGCCGTGCTGATGCAGAACCACGGCGTCTTCACGATCGGCAGAGACGCCCGCGACGCGGTCAAGGCCGCCGTCATGACCGAGGACGTCGCCCGCACCGTGCACATCACCCGCCAGCTCGGCGAGCCCATCCCCATCCCTCAGCAGAGCATCGACGCTCTGTTCGACCGGTACCAGAACGTCTACGGCCAAGCGCCAGCAGGAGAACTCTCGTGAACGACACCCTCGACCCCGTCGCCTTCCTCGCCTCGAAAGAGGTCTGGTTCCTCACCGGCAGCCAGGGACTCTACGGCGAAGAGACCCTGAAGCAGGTCGCCGACCAGTCGAAGGCGATCGCCGACGAGCTGGCCGCCGCCTCCGACGTGCCCGTGCGTCTCGTCTGGAAGCCCGTGCTGACCGACGCCGACTCGATCCGCCGCACGATGCTCGAGGCCAACCTCGACGACTCCGTCATCGGCGTCACGGCGTGGATGCACACCTTCAGCCCCGCCAAGATGTGGATCGGCGGGCTCGACGCCCTCCGCAAGCCGCTGCTGCACCTGCACACGCAGGCCAACGTGGCGCTGCCCTGGGCCGACATCGACTTCGACTTCATGAACCTCAACCAGGCCGCGCACGGCGACCGCGAGTTCGGCTACATGCAGACCCGCCTCGGCGTGCCGCGCAAGACGGTCGTCGGTCACGTCAGCGACCCCCGCGTGCAGAAGCAGGTCGGCACGTGGATGCGCGCGGCGGCCGGCGCCTCGGCCATGCGCTCGCTCAAGCTGGCGCGCTTCGGCGACAACATGCGCTTCGTCGGCGTCACCGAGGGTGACAAGACCGAGGCCGAGCTGGCCTTCGGCGTGCAGGTCAACACCTGGGGAGTCAACGAGCTGGCCGAGGCCGTCGCCGCCGCCACCGAGTCCGAGATCGACGCGCTGGTCGCCGTCTACGAGACCGAGTACGACGTCGTCCCGGCACTGCGCGCCGGTGGCGAGCGCCACCAGTCGCTGCGCGACGGGGCGGCGATCGAGATCGGTCTGCGGTCGTTCCTCGAGGCGGGCGGGTTCAGCGCCTTCACGACGAACTTCGAAGACCTCGGTGCGCTCAAGCAGCTGCCCGGTCTCGCCGTGCAGCGTCTGATGGCCGAGGGCTACGGCTTCGGCGCCGAGGGCGACTGGAAGACCTCGGTGCTGGTGCGTGCGGCCAACGTGATGGGTGCCGGTCTGCCGGGTGGCGCCTCCTTGATGGAGGACTACACGTACCACCTGGTGCCCGGCGAGGAGAAGATCCTCGGGGCGCACATGCTCGAGGTCAGCCCCGCCCTGACGTCGCAGCGCGCGTCGCTCGAGGTGCACGCGCTCGGCATCGGCGGCAAGGACGACCCGGTGCGACTCGTCTTCTCGGCCGACCCCGGCCCCGCCGTCGTCGTGGCGATGAGCGACGTGCGCGACCGGTTCCGTCTGACGGTCAACGTGGTCGACGTCGTCGAGCCCGACGAGGACCTCCCCAACCTGCCGGTCGGCCGCGCGGTGTGGAAGCCCCGCCCGTCGTTCCCCGTGTCGGCAGAGGCCTGGCTGACCGCCGGCGCCGCGCACCACACGGTGATGTCGACGGCCGTCGGACTCGAGGCGTTCGAGGATCTCGCGCGCATCGTCGAGACCGAGCTGCTCGTGATCGACGAGGACACCCGCATCCGCGACTTCCGCCACGAGGTCGCCTGGAACGCCGCGTACCACCGCCTCGCGCGGGGCCTGTAGGGGTCCGCTCGCGGGCTCGCGGGTTCGCACTCGAGTGGTCAGAAGATGTCTTTCCGCTCAGCCTGAAGGACATCTTCTGACCACTCGGCAGCCCTGTCCGGGAGCCCGGACCTGTGCTCCACCCAGACGCCCTTCCCCTCGCGGGGGGGGGGGGCGTCGTCCTTTCGCCATGCGCCGACCCGGGGCGCGCGACGCCCTCAGAGCCACCCGCGGTCGAGGGCCTCAGCCGCCGCCCGTGTCCGATCCGGCTCGCCGATCTTGCGACAGGCCGAGGCGACGAGGTTGCGCACCGTGCCGACCGCGAGATGCAGCTGCGCGGCCACGTCGGCCGATCCGCTCGCGTGCGCGACGAGGCGCATGACGTCGCGCTCCCGAGGGGTGAGGGGGCACTCAGCGTGGGCCAGGGCCTCGGCGGCGGCCCCGGGGTCGACGTACTTCTCGCCGTCGACGGCCCGGGCGACGAGGGCCAGCAGCTGTCGCATCGAGAGGTTCTTCGTCAAGACGGCGTGCACTCCAGCGCGGACGCACCGTCGCACGAGTGCCGGAGGCAGCTTGTGAGCTAGCACGATGACCGTCTCGCCGGAGTCGACGGAGCGTCGCGCCTCGTCGACGGCGACTGCTTCCCAGTGGTCGAGGTCGATGACGACAGCTGACCGACGTCGTGTCGATCCACCGGCCTCCGGACCCTGAGGAGGATCGGCGGTCGACCCGGGGGTCGTGCGGCCGGTTCGGGCGACGAACATGCCGGGCGTCGAGCGTATGCACCTCTCGAGTGCCGACACGGTGAGGGTGTCGGCAGCGATGACCTTCACTGCGATCTCGTCGTCGTTCATCGATCGGTCTCCGCTCCGCTGACTCGCCTGGTCGATCACATCACGCCCATCATGTTAGATGCATGAGTCACTCACGGGCAGTCGATGATGCGAGGCACTGATGCGTCCCCATGCCTCTGGAGAGGCTTGATCCATCGACCAGAGGACGACGTGAAGGGGGTGACGAAGATGAAGAAGATCGAGACCACGACGATCAAGCCCGGTAGTGCAGCACGCTGCGACGGCGCCTGCCTGTGCACCTGACCATCGAGGGCGGGTCGCCGACGCGGCGGCCCGCTCTTCCTCTTCTTGCGAGTGATCATGAATCTCCCCCTCCTGACCTTGTTCGAGATCGAGCGGTACGAGAACTTGTGGCTGGCTCTCCGAGCCGCAGGTCCGAGACGTGCAGATCGGCTGATGACAGAGCTGGCCGCCCTCGACTCCGAGCGCTACGAGAGCGCGGCTGAAAGGCGCGACGGTCGAGTCGCGAGCGCAGCGCGTGCCCGAACGGCCATGCAGTCCCTGCCTGCCGTGCCTCGCCACCTGATCGACGAGGCTGCGAACCGGTACGGCACCTACGGGCCTCGAATGCAGCGCGACGCGAGTTACATCATGCTGTGGTTGTCGGATCGGGACCGGCTGTCCGAGGTCGTGACGGTCGAGGGACGAAAGCATCTGGACGACGCACTGGCAGCAGACCGTGGAGTCCTGGCGCTGCCGCTTCATCTCGGAGCGTCTTACGTCATCCCTCCTCTCCTGGGGCACATCCATCCGACCCGCTTCGTCGTGAACCGGATGGACGTGGAGACCCTCAAACGGTTCGCTTTCCCGGACCTGGACGTCGCGGGCTTCCCCCTCGACGACACGACGACGTTCCGGCGTGGTCTGCGGGCGCTGAAAGCAGGGCAGATCTTCGCGATGTTCCCGGAATACGACCCTCGCGGGCAAGACCATCGCCATCAGGAGGTCGATTTCCTGGGGTCGCGCATCACGGCCCCTCAGGGTCCGGCGCTGCTCAGCGCCGCGGCAGGGTCTCCGATGATTCCGATGCAACTGGACGCCGATGGTGACGGTCGCTTCGTCCTGCGCGTCCACGAGCCCATTCCTGCGCCCGTGACGGAGAACGACATCGCGACCGCCGTGTCATGCCTCTGGAACCTCATCGCAGCACTGCTGCTGGACGGCCGACTCGGCGACTGGGAGATGTGGACGGACTTCGATCGCATGCAACCGGGTGGCGGCACATGACCGAGGCGCCTCTGGTGAGTGTGGAAAGAGTCACCCGCCGATTCGACTCGCCGCCGGCCCCCGCCGCCGTCGATGACGTCTCCCTCGAGATCAGGAGAGGGGAGATGGTCGCGATCGTCGGGCGCTCGGGATCCGGCAAATCGACTCTCCTCCAACTCATCGGAGCGCTGGACGAACCTGACGCCGGGGAGATAAGCATCGGTGGCGTTCCGCTCGCAGGTCTCTCGGAACGAGAACGGACGGCCCTCCGCCGAGAACGTCTGGGGTTCGTCTTCCAGTCCAGTCACCTGGTGCCGACGCTCAGCATCGCCGAGAACGTGGCGCTGACCGCCATCGTCGCGGGGGAGCGGCGGCGATCCTGGGGCCCGCGTGCGGACGAACTGCTGAGACATCTCGAGCTCGGCACGCGGGGTCGTGACCGACCAGTCGAGCTGTCCGGAGGCGAACGGCAGCGCGTCGCTCTCGCGCGAGCCCTCTTCGCGCGACCGGAGGTGCTGCTGGCGGACGAACCGACCGGCGCGCTCGATACGGCGACGGCATCACGAGTCCACACTCTGCTGCGTTCGGCCGTCGGGGCCGGGACCTCCAGCGTCGTCATCGTCACGCACGACCTGGAGACGGCCTGCATCGCCGACCGTCTCATCGTCCTGCGAGACGGCCGCGTCACCGCGGATCGATCGTTCACCCCACCCGGCATAGGCCACGAGGAGGTGAGGGCTCATGAAGAACGCGTTCGTCGTTGGCTGGCGGAACATCGCTGACGGGCGCCGGCGGTCGATCCTCACGGGGCTGAGCACGGCACTGGGGGTCGCGCTCTTGACGACCGCCGTGCTCGGAGGCCTGACATCACGCCAGACAGTCGTCGGGGGCATCGAGTCGCTCGTGTCCTTGGGAGATGTCGGCGTCGTCCCCGGACCGGGACGAGAGCTGCTGCAGCAGGACGCCGTGCCGGATCTCGCCGCGCTACCTGGGGTGGACAGCGTCCTGCCCACCTTGAGCCGTGAGACGGTACTCACGGGAGGCGGTCTGTCAGACGAACCCGCCCTCCTGACCGGCGTACCCGTCGGACCGGACTCGCTCGCTGCCCTGGTCGTGACCGAGGGTCGGCTTCCGTCGGCCGACGCGACGGAGATGCTCGTTCCGTCGAGGCTCACGACTGACGCCGACGTGAGCGTCGGCACACCAGTGAGTGTCGCTACCCCGAACGGCCCCGTTCGCTTCACCGTCGTCGGAGTCGTCGATCAGCAGTCCCTCGGCGTATTCGCCGACGGACATGTAATCACGAGCCTCGGCAACGCCCAGACGACGTACGGCCTGGACGGGGCCTTGACCCGCATCGATCTGACACTGGACGCGGCCGACGCGGATGGATGGACGACCCTGCACCAGCGCGATCTACCCGAGGGCGCGGCGTTTCAAGACACTGCCGCGATCGCTCGCGGTATAGAACCGGTCGCGACGGCGGTCTCCGTGGTCACGGGGCTGCTCGGTGTCCTCGCGCTCTCGCTCTCGACGATGCTCGTCGCCTCGGCGAGTCTCGGCGCGGTCCGATCGCGCCGCACCACCTACGCCGCACTCCGGGCCATCGGTGCCGACAGGCGCTGGATCGGCGCCTCCGTCCTCGCGGAGACGGCGATCGTCTGCGGGGCGGGAACCGTCGTCGGCGCCGTCGTGGGGGTGCTGACCGGAATCGTGCCAGGACAGGACATCCCGGGGCCGGTGTCGATCGCGCTCGCCATCGGAATCGGGGTCACGGGTGGGATCGTCGCGGGTGGTGCCGGCGCCCTCCGAGCCGTCCGCGAGGTGATGGGCATCTCGCCCGCCCTGCAGCTTCGGGGGCTGGCAGACCGCGATGTTCGATCCGCTGGCCGTGCTCGTCCAGTCACCCTCATCATCGGCTCGGCGGCCGTCACGGGCGTGTGTATCGCAGCGGCCTCAGGGGGGACGAACCTCGCCATGCTCGGTGTCGTCGGGTGCGCCTTGCTCTCGATGATCGCCGCGCGGGCTCTCGTTCGGCCGGCGTCCGTCATCACGGCTCGCTGTCTCCGAAGCGGAGAGCTGGCTTCGCGAGACGAGCGCACCGTGCGGCGGCAGGTGGCCGCGCCGGTTGCGATGGTCGTGTTCGGCGGGGTGCTCTTGTCATCGACTGTGGGCGCGGTGTCCGACGCGACGGTCACGCAGATCGAGCGGCAGTTCGGGGCGGACGTGCAGGTGACGTCGATGGTCCCGCTCAGGGAGGTCCCCGATTTCGGCAGCGTCGACGGCGTCGGACTCATAGCCTCCGCCTCGACGGGGACGGCCAGCCTCAGCAGTGGAACGTCCGTCATCGATGTGCCTGTCCAGGCGGTCGACAGCGACGCGTGGTTCGACGTCGCCCAACTGCCGTGGCTCGATGTGGGCGACACGGAAGGGGCGGCCAGCGTGCGCGCCGCCTCGGGCATCGCCGTGCCTCGGGGGGTGGCGGAGATGCTCGGTGTCGAGGCGGGCGACGACGTCGTCCTGACGAGAGGCGGAGTCGACCGCGAGGTGACCATCGCAGGGACCTTCACCTCGCTGGCGACTGGTCAGCAGATAGTCGTCGACCGGTCGCTCGGCCGTGCTCTGGGATTCGTCGATGTGAGCAGGTGGGACATCTCCGCAGCTCCGGGTGTCGAACCCGAGATGCTCGCGGAACGCGTGGATGATCTCGTCGGACAGCAACCTGGAGTCCAGGTCATCACAGGACACGAGACCAGGACACGCGCTACGACTGAGATCGTCGGACTCACCGCCGGACTCTTCGCAGTCGTCGCTCTGACCATCGGACTCGGTGCCCTGGGTGCGAGCAGCGCCCTCAACTCGAACGTCGAGAGGCGTCGAGGGGACCTCGCCATCTTGCGCGCCATAGGCGCCGATCGTCGCTTCGTGGCCCGCGTCATCGCGACAGACGTCACAGTGGTGGCCGTCGTCGGGATCCTCGGCGGGGTCGCAGGTGGGCTCGTCGGCGGATTCCTCGGCACGGGCCTCGTCTCGGGTCTGCTCGGAGTCGCCCTCCCCCAGCCGATCCCCTGGAGTCTCGCCGGGGGTGTCGTCGGCGTGACCGTGGTCGCGCTCACTCTCGCCGCCGTCGCGCCGTTGCGGTCCGCGCTGACGACCGACCCGCTGATCGTCATGAGAGCTGAGGCGACATGACCGAGCGATACGAACCCGGCACCCGACCACGGCTTCGCGACAGCATCGTCGTCGCGATCGGAGAGGACGGGCGCATGCAGGTGAGAAACCCCTACGAGAGGACGGTCTCCACATTCGACGTCGAGGCGTGGGTGCCGCAAGTCGTCTCGAAGATGGACGGCTCCAAGACGGCGGAGGAGCTCGGATGGGCCGTGGCGCCGGCTGTTCCACGCGGCGACGTCGAAGCCATCATCGATGCGCTCGCCGAAGAACGTCTCCTCGCGGTCTCGGCCCCGAGTCGGGACGTCTCGGGACGACACAGCCGGCAGCTGCGCCTCTTCGACGACATGCTCGCGTCGGGGGATCTCATCGACGCCTCCACGTCGGACGGGGCTCAGTCGATCCTCCGGAATTCTCGAGTAGCAGTCGTCGGGGTCGGCGGTGCAGGCTCGTGGGTCGTCCAGGCGCTCGCTTCGGCGGGAGTGGGCAACCTCGATGTCATCGACGCAGACGTGGTCGAAGTCAGCAACCTCAACAGGCAGGTCCTGTTCCGACTCGAAGACGTCGGTTCGATCAAGGTCGAGGCGGCGCGACGCCGCGTAGAGCAGATCGACCCATCCATCCGGGTCACGTCCCGGAACCGGACCATCCGAACGGTGGCCGCTCTGCGCGAGATCATCGCGGGCTGTGATCTCGTCATCAATTGCGCCGATCACCCCACGGTGACACTGGCCTCCGACATCGTGGCCGAGGCCTGCATGGCGATGGGCATCCCGCACATCGTCGGAGGGGCCTATGGGGCCGTCCTCGGGGCGCCGGGCGTCTCGGTGATTCCCGGTGAGACGGTGTGCTGGTTCTGCGTCCGCGCGACTGCTTCTCGGTGTATCGCCGACTCTCTCGGGTTCCATCAGGGAGCTGGATCTCTCGACCCTGGAGTGGCATGTGCGTGCTGTTCAAGCCCGTGAGTCCTGCCGCTGCGTCCATGCGGTTCTGTGACGGGCCGGGGCGGCGGCTCGCGGGCCGGGCGCAGGGGGCGGGCCTAGCGTGGCGGGGTGACCGAACAGAGCTCTCGCACCGCGCCTCCTGCAGCATCGATCCCCGAGGAGGCGCGGCGACGGTTCGAGACACCGGCCGGCCCGATCGTCGGCCGGGTCGACGGCGACGGCGACGTCGTGCGGGCGACGGGCATCCGCTACGCCGAGTCCGACCGCTTCACCGCACCACGCCCGGTGCCGCCCTCGACCGAGCCCGTGCTCGCCTTCGACCGCTCGCCCGGGTCTCCGCAGCTGCCCTCCGAGACGCTGAGCGCCCTCATCGAAGGCGCCGCCGACGGCATGGTCGCCGACGAGAGCTGCCAGTTCCTCTCCGTCACCCTCCCCGCCGACCTCCGCCCGGGCGAGCGCCTGCCCGTCATGGTGTGGATCCACGGCGGCTCGTACGTCACCGGCGCCGGCGACCTCTCCGTCTACGACCCCCGCGCGCTCGTCGTCGAGCAGCGCGTCGTCGTCGTCACCGTCACCTACCGTCTCGGCCTCTTCGGCTTCTTCGGCGACGGCGACCGGATCCCCGCCAACCTCGGGCTCCTCGACCAGCTCGAGGCGCTCCGCTGGGTGCACGCGAACATCGAGGGGTTCGGCGGCGCGGCCGACCGCGTCACCCTCTTCGGGCAGTCCGCGGGCGGCGACGCCATCGCCCACCTGATGATCAGCGACGGCGCTGCCGGGCTCTTCCAGCGGGCCATCGTGCAGAGCGCACCACTCGGCATCACCTCCGGGCGCTCGAAGATGTCCGCCGCGATGGCGGCCGCCGTCGGCACCCCGTCGCGCGACGCCCCAGTCGACGAGGTGCTCGCCCGGCAGGCCGTCGCCGAGAAGGCCGCCCGACGGTTCGGCCTGCGCGGCGGCATGGCGTTCGGGCTCCAGTACGACGAGGCGCCCCTGCCCGCCGAAGCGGACCGCGACGCCGCCTGGCGCCGCGTGGCCCCGCAGATCGACCTGCTGATCGGCACCACGAGCGAGGAGACCGGGCTGTTCCTGGCGTTCATCCCCGCGCTCCGTCGCCTGGCCGCGCTGCCGGTGGTGGGCGGGCTGGTCCGCAGGGTGCTGGTCGGCGGGACCACGCACGTGATCTACGGCCGAGACGCTCGGGCGTTCGCGGACCGGCACCGCGCCTCCGGCGGGAGGGCCGTCCGGTACCGGATGACCTGGGCCCCCGAGGGCGCCGAGTTCGGCGCGGCCCACGTGACCGACGTGCCGCTGCTGCTCGGCGGCCGCGAGTCGTGGGGGCACACCCGGCTGGTCGGCTCGAGCTCGTGGGAGGACGTCGACCGCCGCGGGCGCCGGGTGCGGCAGATCTGGGCCGACTTCGCCCGCACCGGCACCCTGGCGGCGGACGCCGCGGCCGGCGCGCGCGACACGATCACGCTCGACCGGGGCTGAGGCGTGGCCTCGCTCGCGAGCCGGCGCGCCGCCGGCTCGCTCGCGTGACACCCCGTTTTCGGCGCTACACCCGCATTTACCGGGGTGTAGCGCCGAAAAGCGGATGTAGCGGCGCGGCGCGGGCTACGCGCGGCACGGGCGCGGCGCGGCGCGGGCTCGGGGCGGCGCGGCGCGGGCTACGCGCGGAGGGCGGCGGCGACGCGGTCCCACCACGCGGCGGAGGCGGTCCGGGCGGAGTCGACCCGCGCCTCCCAGGCGGTGCGCACCGCGTCGCGCGCGCCCCAGGCGTCGAGCACGACCTGGTCGGCCGAGCCGGCCAGCACCTGCTCGGCCGAGACGACGCTCGACTGGCCGAAGTTCGCCAGCGCCCCGGTCAGCTTGACCGTCGTGTAGTCGTCGACCGCGATGCCGACGGTGGGGACGCCCGCCGCGACGGCGAAGACCGCGGGGTGGTACCGGCTCGTGAGGTGCAGGGCCGCCTCCCGGGCGAAGCGCGCGGCGGCGGGGGTGTCGGTGGTCGGCTCGACGCGGGCGGGCCGGGTCATCCGGTCGATCACGGCGCGGTGCAGCAGCGAGTCGCCGCGCTCGTCGTCGGCCCGCAACGACGCCCAATGCGCGAGGAAGACGACCTCGAGCCCCGTCTCGTCGACGACCCGATCGAGGAGGCGCGCCACGGCCTCCGCGAACAGGGTGCGGTCGGCGGCTCCCACGTGGGCGGAGAGGCTGACCGCGCAGTACGGGGCCGCGGGCGCGGCGGCCGCGGTGCCGGCTGCGGGCGCTGCGGCGTCGGTCTCGACCCCGACGAAGCTCGCATCGTCGATCGTCGCCGTCAGCCGCGACTCGGGCACGCCGAGCGTGCGGACCAGCTCGAACGAGGCGCGCTCGCGCAACCCGACCAGCTCGGCGCCCGACAGCAGCTCGGCGACGAGCGCGCGGTCGTCGCCGTCGAGCACGGGACCGATCGTCTGCCCGGTCACGACGTAGGGCTTGCCCGCGCGGCGCGCGAGCTCGGCGAGCGTCGACCGCTCGAACACGTGCATCGGCCAGAGCGACGCCATGTTGCCGCCCCCGGCGACGGCGAAGGCGTCGGAGGCGCGGATCGCCTCGATCGCCTGCCACGCGGTGTCGGAGGCGGGGAGTGCGGAACGGTCGCCGTCGGCGGCGGCCAGCACGCGCCTCCTGCGCTCCAGCTGACCCACACGGCCGCCGGTCGTGGCCGGCGAGAAGTCGAGCGCGGGCACGGCCTCGATGCCGTAACGGGAGGCGGTCTCGGCGGGGGTGGACGAGACTCCGGTGATCGAGGCGCCGCGGGCCCGCAGCTGCGCGGCGAACTCGTCGAACATGGCCTCGTCGCCGATGTGGATCATGTCGTCGACGACGCCGACGTCTCCGATGGTGACGATGCGCACGGGGCCTCCGGGGGTGGTGATGGGGGGTCGCGGTTCCGCGCCGAGACGACGGTACCGGACGGCGGAGCGGGGGTTCGGACACGCGCTGCGGCGGGTTCGGACGCGAGCTGCGGGGGTTCGGGCACGGGCTGCGGCGGGTTCGCGTCATCCGGGGCGGGTCAGCGCTGACCCGCCCCGGATGACACGGACCCGCCCCACCGCCAGGGGCCGCGCCCGCGCGGATCGGGCCCGCGCGAGAGTGTCACCGGGCGGCGATAGGCTCCCCTCTGCCCGGGGAGTCCGGGCGCGACGCACCGGCGGCACGGCACACGACCTCGAGAGGCACCACATGGGGATCCAGACCTCGCTCGACGCGATCCACGAGGCCGAGCGCCTCGTCGACTCCATGCGCCTCGCCGACGAGCTGGCCCTCGACGCCGCCCGCACCGGCGGGCCCCGCACCATCCGCGTGCTGCGCACGGCCCTCTCGAGCGACGACCAGCTCGTCGCCATCGCCGCCACGAACGCCCTCGCGCAGGTCTTCGACGACGCGGCCGACGTCGTGCTCTCGGGGCTGCTGTCGAGCGACCGCACCTTCTTGAGAGAGCACGCCGCCTCGGCGCTCAGCCAGCGCCTCCCTCGCTACGACACGATCGGGCGGCTGATCGGCCTCGTCGCGACGGGCGGCTTCACGGGCATGGTCGCGCAGCGCACGCTCGAGCAATGGACGTCGTCGTCGCCCGCCCTCGTCGCCGTCGGGCTCGAGGGCGCGCTGCTCGGCGTGCACGAGCCCGATGCGCGCTACCGGCTGGTCGAGACGCTCGGGCTGGTACGCGCCGCCATCGCGACCCGACCGCTGCTGACCATCGCCCTCGACCCCGGCGAGCACGAGCGCGTCCGGGTCGCCGCGGTCTCCGCGCTGGGGCAGCGGCAGGGCGACTCCGCGGTCGCCGCGGCGGTCGACGGGCTCGCGCGGCACGAGGGGTTCCTCGGCGACGTCGCACGGCTGGCCGTCGTCGATCTCTCGGCACGACCCGACGAGCTCCGCGCACCGACCGGCGACCTGACCGTCGCCCAGCTGTTTTTGCACGCCGACATCGACGCCGACCTGACGCAGGCGGGCAGCGGCGACAACGGCGGGATCGCGACGCTGCTCGTGCGGCTCGGCGACGCGCTGGCGGGGCGCTCCGCCGCCGGGGCGTCGGCCGGCTCCGATGCGGGCGGCGGCTTCGGCGCGGGCGGCGGCTCCGATGCGGGCGGCGGCTTCGGCGCGGGCTTCGGTGCTCAGACCGAGCCCGACAGCCGAGGAGGCGCGGGTCGCGAGCCCGACACCCGTCACGTCGGCCGCGTGGTCACCCTCTCGCGCGGTTCGGCCGCCGGGGCGCTCGACAGCGTCGAACGGATCGCCGCCACCACGACCGGTCACACCTACGGACGGGTGCCCCTGCTCAGCGAGCCGGTCTCGTCGGCCGCGGCCTGGCCGCTGCGGGTCGCGGCCCGACGCGGCATCCGGCGCATCCTGCGCGCGAGCGGCGGGGTCGACCTGCTGCACCTGCGCATGGCCGACGTCGGCAGCCTCGCGGCGTCCGACGTTGCGCGCGAGCTGGACATCCCCGTGGTGTTCACGGTGGCGCCCGATCCGCACGCCGTCATCCAGTCGCTCGACCTCGCCGGCGGTCTGACCCGCGAGACCTTCGGCGACGTCGACGAGCGCGAGCACTTCTGGTTCCGCACCCGACTGGTGCAGCAGCTCGCGGCCAACGCGTCGCACACGGTGCTGTTCCCCCGACCCGAGCTGCAGCGCGACATGCGCGAACTGGTCGGCATCGACATCACGGCGCACCCCGAACGCCACACGGTCGTGCCCGAGGGCATCGATCTCGACGTGGTCGACCGCGCGGTGTCCGAGGCCGCCGAGCACGCCGCGGGGCTGCCGCCGACCCCGCCGCTCGCCGAGCTGCGCGAGCTGCTCGAGACCCTGCCGCCCGAGCGGCGCGATCTGCCGCTGCTGGTCAGCGTCGGGCGGCTGCACCGCGTGAAGGGCATGGCGACGATCGTCGAGGCGTGGGCCGGCGGTGCGCGCGGCGGCGGTGCGGCCGGCGGCGGTGCGCGCGCTGTCGGCGACGCGGGCGACGGCGGCG
>NZ_JAXCWG010000036.1:0-255 GCF_034045195.1 Frigoribacterium sp. CFBP9030 | reverse complement strand
ACCCTTCTCCTACCAGCCTGCCTACCTCTGGTTGCATAAAAAGCCATTCTACAATACTTCGTGTAATGAGCGATGGAAATTTCTTTTGCTTATCTGTTGGAGCTATGAATAAATGGGTGCCATAATCTGAAGGCAAAACGTCGTAATAATCGCCCAGCATATCGCTCGTAGCCCAATAAACTTCGAAATTGAAGGTTGCTTCTCCATTCACTTCGCCGATGTAGCTGTGAGAAATTCCTTCTGCCAATAGCGTTC
>NZ_JAXCWG010000035.1:0-261 GCF_034045195.1 Frigoribacterium sp. CFBP9030 | reverse complement strand
CGAGATAGTTAGTTGGGATTTATAATCCCGACTGATCTAATTACGGATTTTCAATCCGTATTACATAAATTTATAAGCCCACACGAGCTTTCCCTATTATAATTACTAGCGGCTTTTTAGCACTATTGCATTGAATAGCAGACTAGAAATCTGCAGTTATATAGATCGGGATAGAAAACCCGACCAACTTAGGTATACGAGATAGTTAGTTGGGATTTATAATCCCGACTGATCTAATTACGGATTTTCAATCCGTATTAC
>NZ_JAXCWG010000034.1:0-263 GCF_034045195.1 Frigoribacterium sp. CFBP9030 | reverse complement strand
CTTTCTTCTTTAAACTGGAAGGAATTACTAAATAACTTTTAATGTTAAGCCTGTTGAAATTTAGCTATTTCAACAGGCTTAACCTTTGTTTTATAACTCACCTCAACATCCAATCTAAATCCTAAATGAATTCTAAATTAAAACAGCTTCAAGTTATTCATCTGGCATTGTGCTTTGGCGTATTTCTCTTCGCAGCAGTCACCAGCTTTATCAATAAAGATCAGTTTTACTTTGATGCCAATCCGACTAATACAGCACCTTTC
>NZ_JAXCWG010000033.1:0-266 GCF_034045195.1 Frigoribacterium sp. CFBP9030 | reverse complement strand
GAAGAAAGGCGATCGCTATCACTACCCAGCAAGGCCAAACCACCGTTTCTTCGTTCTGCTCTTAGACCGGCATGGTCAATTTTTTGGGATGGCACTGACCCAGCCCAGCTACTGACTTGGATAAAAAAATTGCGAGCCGGCAGTTTTGTTTCTTTTGCTGTCAAAAGAAAAAAGGCCCGTCCGGCCAGGACACGATAATATCCTTTAAACCCGAAGCGTAAAAGACATTTTTTTTGTAGCATTCATCTATCGGCTGGTGTGATCAC
>NZ_JAXCWG010000032.1:0-268 GCF_034045195.1 Frigoribacterium sp. CFBP9030 | reverse complement strand
AGTCATGGCGAAACTTAGGTTAGTTGATGAGACTACAAACACTAAGTTAAATACCAGAATCTGGGGTAAGGAATAATCGATTGCTTTTATATATCGGTCATTAGGAATGAGATAAACTTATGATGGTTGATAGATACCAAACTTTAGTTAAAGGAGTTGTCCCGCAGATCAAAATGATCATCGCAAATTTTACTTCTGAGACACTAACCAGGAGAATAATCGGGATTGTTTAGCTTAAATGCTTTTTAACAATGTCTTCCAATGCTGC
>NZ_JAXCWG010000031.1:0-268 GCF_034045195.1 Frigoribacterium sp. CFBP9030 | reverse complement strand
GTGCGTAGGCGGCCCGTTAAGTCAGGGGTGAAAGACGGTAGCTCAACTATCGCAGTGCCTTTGATACTGACGGGCTTGAATGAACTAGAGGTAGGCGGAATGAGACAAGTAGCGGTGAAATGCATAGATATGTCTCAGAACACCGATTGCGAAGGCAGCTTACTATGGTTTAATTGACGCTGAGGCACGAAAGCGTGGGGATCAAACAGGATTAGATACCCTGGTAGTCCACGCCCTAAACGATGAACACTCGCTGTTGGCGATACAC
>NZ_JAXCWG010000030.1:0-1682 GCF_034045195.1 Frigoribacterium sp. CFBP9030 | reverse complement strand
CCCGCGCCCCTGCCCGCGCCCCGCCGCCCGCGCCTCGCCCCCCCCGCCCCCGCCCCCGCGCCCCTGCCCGCGCCCCCGCCCCCGCTGGCAACTCCTGCCTCCCGTCGCCTGCACGGGCCGGAACAGGCGGTGCCCCCGTGACGTGCTGCAGTGAGCAGGAGTTTCCGACGCCGGCCTCTGGGTCTCGACCCGGGCGGCGGTACCGATGCGCACCTGAACGGTGCGTCCGATACCCGCACTCCGCTCCGGCGGCTGGTCGGCAACTCCTGGCTGCGGTCGTCTCGGCCGGTGCGTTCGCCGGGTGGCTGCCCTCGTGTGCGCAGGAGGCAGGAGTTGTCAGCGCCGGGTCTCGTCATCCCCAGGTGAAGGCCGAACGTGGTCGATCCCTCGTCCCCAGACGGGCCGATTCCCCGTCTCTCCACAGTGCGGAGGTCTTCGGCACGGAGCCGGGCGGGTCTTGGGCACGCTGTGTCGGCATGACCACGATCGCCGAACTCGTCATCTCCGCCGGGGGCCTCCTGCACAAGCGCGACCTGGTGGCTCACGGAGCCACCGACCGGCACCTCACGGCCGCCGTCCGCTCTCGAGGAGTGACACGGCCCCGAAGGGGCTGGTACTCCACCTGGGACCGAACCGATCCGCGATACGTGGCCGTCAGCATCGGCGGGCGACTGACCGGGGCCGCGGCTCTCCACGCGCTGGGTGCCTGGGCGTGGACGCGCCCGCCGATCACCGTGTCCGTGCCCGAGACGGCTTCGCGCCTCCGGCGGCGTCGCGGCATCCGGGTCGTCTGGGACCCGCTCGATCTCAGCGAGAGGGGCACCGCCTGGTCGGTCGACCCCCGTGACGCTCTCGCCAGGGCCGTCGTCGAGGCACGATCACTCGAAGACGCCGTGATCCTCGTGGACTGGGCCCGGCAGGCCGGTGTGGTTCTCGATGACGACGATGCCGCGGAGGTCCTGTCTCGGAAACACGCCGACGCAGCGGGCCTCGTCGCGTGGAGCGAGGGAGGCGCGGAGAGCATTCTCGAGAGCGCCGCCGGCACTCGCCTCAGGTGCGCCGGGCACCATGTGCGCCGTCAGGTGCCCGTCGGACGTTCGCGGAGGATCATCGACATGGTCGTCGACGGGATCATCGGGTTCGAGACGGACGGGCGGCAGCACCACGAGGAGAGGTTCCACGAGGACCGCCTCAAGGACGCCGCGATCGCGCGCGAGGGCCGCATCCCGTTCCGGACGGGCACGCTGATGGTGCGCGACACGTGGGAGGAGACGGCAGCGGCGATCGATGCTCTGATCTCCACCGCGGGAGGGCCGAGACCCGTTGCACACGTCGGCAACTCCTGCCTGCCGCGAGTCCTCGGGCCGCGGGGGCGCAGACACTGGCGGCTCGCCGTTCCGCGGCGCCGCAGGGAGCAGGAGTTGCCGACGGGGTGAGCGGCGCTGGCAGAGGCGGAGGTGCCGACGGACGAGCGGCGCGGGGGAGGCGGAGGCGCCGCCGGACGAGCGGCGCGGGGGAGGCGGAGGCGGCGACGGGGTGAGCGGGGCTGGGGGAGGCGGAGGCGGCGACGGGGTGAGCGGGGCTGGGGGGAGGCGGAGGCGGCGACGGGGTGAGCGGCGCTGAGGGAGGCGGGGCGTCGCAGACAGGGCGCGCGCCACGCCCGGGGGTCGGCGCGCGCCACG